>QWHO01000017.1 GCA_021404945.1 bacterium CPR1 | reverse complement strand
AGAACCAGAAAAAATCCGGCCTGAGCAACGTGGAGTTCCTCCAGGGCGAGATCGAGCACATCCCGCTTGAGGACAACTCGGTGGACGTCATCATGTCCAACTGCGTGATCAACCTCTCGGCCGACAAGGACCGGGTGTTTCGAGAAGCCCTGCGGGTGCTCAAGCCCGGTGGGAGGCTGGCGGTATCGGACGTCATCACCAGGACCACTCTGAGCGAGCAGGTTCGCCAGAGTCTGGAGCTGTGGGTAGGCTGCGTGGCTGGCGCCCTGACCGAGCAAGACTACGTAGCCCGGCTGCGCGCAGCCGGTTTTGAGGATGTCTCCATCGAGCCGACCCGGGTCTACCAGGTGGAAGATGCGCGCGGCTTTCTCGAGAGCCAGGGGCTCGACCCTGCCAGCTTCTCCCCGGAGTTGGACGGGGCTATCTTCTCGGGCTTCGTGCGGGCTCGCAAACCGACCAGGCCGAGCTACTGCTGCTCCTGAGCAGGCAACTCCACGCGGGCCGAACCGCTGGCTGCAGAGTCGGCCCGCGTGGAGCCCATCTTCCGAACAGGCCTGACAACGGCATCGGGCGGGCAATCACCCGCGAGCTGGCCGATCTGGGTGAGCATCCCGCCGGGCGTCAGTCCGACGCAGCAAGTGGGCTCGAATGTTCGAAAGGTTTTCGAGCTGGCTTGAATAATCTTCTGCAACATGCTGGCCGGGCTGCTCATTTTGCTGATTTTCCTGGTGCTGGCGGGGATGATGATGACCAAGCGCATCCCGGCCCTGCTGGCCCTTCCCCTGATGGCCCTGCTGATCGGACTGGTCTCGGGCCTGGCCTCCGGCCTGCCCTGGACGGGCGCCACGGCCGACGATCCCAGCTTCCGCAAGCTCATGTTCGACAGCATCCTGCGCGACGGCACCAAACGGTTGTCCGAGGCCATGATGTTCGCTATCTTCGGGGCCGTGCTTTCGCAGGTGGTGATGCGCCAGGGCATCGCCCAGCGCATCGTGCGCGTGGCCGCCGAGTATGCCGGGGACCGCAAGCTCTTGCTGGCGTTCTTCATGACCGCCGCCATGGCGGGCGCCTTCTGCTCGCTCACCGGGCTGGGAGCGGTGGTGATGGTCGGGTCACTGGCCCTGCCCATCCTGACCGGCAGCGGGCTTTCGGCCAACTTCTCCTCCTGCCTGATGCTCTTTGCGGTCAGCCTGGGCGGCATGTTCAACGCCTCCAACTGGGGAGTCTTCAAGGACGTGCTCAAGCTCAGCGAGGATCAGATCCGCCCGGTGGCCATCGGCATGGGAGTGCTGATGGCCCTGATGGTCATCGTCTTCCTGCTGGCACAGGGCTTCCGCGAGCGCCGGAACTTCGCCTGGGCCGCCCTGGAGGCTCCCCCACCCCAGAACGTCCCCCTGCTCAGCCTGCTCACCCCCATCCTGCCGGTGCTGCTCATCCTGGTGGTCCAGTGGCCGGTGCTGCCCGCCTTCCTGGTGGGCATCCTTTACGGCTGCCTCACCACCGAGCCGCTGCGCCTCATCCCCAATCTCACGGCCGCCTTCCTGGAGGGGCTGAAGGACGTAGCTCCGGTGCTCGGCCTTTTCATCGGCATCGGCATGACCGTGACGGCCCTGTCCGATGATAGCGCCAGGGCCATCATGGGCCCGCTCGTGCTGGCCGTTGCCCCTGCCCAACCGGCCACCTACATTCTGTTCTTTGCCCTGCTCGCTCCCCTGGCGCTCTACCGGGGACCCTTCAACACCTACGGGTTGGGGGCCGGCTTCATCGCCCTGCTCTTCGCCGATGGGCACGGGCCGTTGCCGGCCCTGGCCATCATGGCCGCCTTCATGGCCGTGGGCCAGATCCAGGGAACATGCGACCCGACCAACACCGCCAACGTCTGGATCGCAAGCTTCACCCACACGACCACCGAGAAGCTCCTCAAGACGACAATCCCCTTCGTCTGGGCCTTCGTGCTGCTGGCCTTGATCTACGCCGTGCTGGGGGCCGGGGTGATGGCTCGATGAGCGCCATCCGAGTCGGCATCGACGTGGGCGGCACCTTCACTCACGCCGTGGCGATCGACAACGCCAGCCTGGAAGTGATCGCCCACGCCGTCCACCCGACCACCCACAGCGCTACCGAGGGGGTGGCGCGGGGCATCATCGACGTCTACACCAGACTGGGCCAGAGCCTGCCCGCAGACGCCCGGGTGGTCTTCCTGGCCCACTCCACCACCCAGGCCACCAACGCCATGCTCGAGGGCGACGTGGCACCCGTGGTGACCGTAGGCCTGGGCAGCGGGCTGGAAGGCATGAAGGCGAAGGCAGACATGGAGGTGGGCTCGCTCGAGCTGGCCCCCGGCAAGCATCTCACCAGCCGACTCGAGTTCCTCAACCCCAAGGAGCCCAACTTCAGCGAGACCCTGGCAAAGCTCATGCAGAGCCTCAAGGACTGCGCCGTGGTGGCCGCCGAGGGCTTCTCGGTGGACGACCCCAGCGGCGAGCTGGCGGTCATGGCGGCCGCCACAAAAGCCGGCCTGCCGGCCTGCGGCACCCACGAGATGAGCGGACTCTACGGCCTGCGCGTGCGCACCCGCACGGCGGTGCTGAACGCCTCCATCTTGCCGCGCATGATCCAGACCGCCGAAATGACCGGCTCGAGCCTGCGCTCGCTGAACGTGACCGCCCCCTTGATGGTGATGCGCTCGGACGGCGGCGTGATGAGCCTGGACGAGGTGCGCCGGCGCCCGGTGATGACCCTGCTGAGCGGTCCGGCAGCAGGCATCGCGGCCGCCCTCATCTTCCTGCGGGCCACCGACGCTCTCTTTCTCGAGGTGGGGGGCACCTCCACCGACATCTGCCTGGTCAAGGACGGTCGAGCCGCCCAGCGCTCGGCCCAACTCGGAGGCCACCCCACCTACCTCAAGACCCTGGACAGCCGCACGCTGGGCATCGCGGGCGGCTCGATGGTGAGCAAGTCCGATGTGGGCCCGCGCAGCGCCCACCTGGCCGGCTTCAAGTATGCCACCTTCGTGCCCCCCGACGAGTTGGGCAGCCCCCTGAAGGTGGTCGAGGTCACGCCCCTCCCGGGCGATCCTTCCTACCTGGTGGTGGAGGGGCCCGGCGGCACCCGGGCGGCGGTCACCACCACCTGCGCCGCCAACCTGCTGGGCTACATCAAACCGGGCGACTACAGCTATGGCCACCCCGTGTCGGTGCAGGCCGCCTTCGCGGCTCTGGCGGCCCATCAGGGCGGCACCAGTGAGGAGGTGGCCCGTCAGGTGCTCGAGCGCGCCGCCGCCAAGGTGATGCCTACCCTGCACCAGCTGCTGGACGACTACAAGATGAAGGACCGGGCCGTCAAGCTGATCGGGGGCGGAGGGGGGGCGGGCGCCATCGTGCCCTTCGTGGCCGAGAAAATGGGTCTGCCCTTCGAGATCGCACGCCGGGCCGAGGTGATCTCGGCCATCGGCGCGGCCCTGGCCATGGTCAAGGAAACCATCGAGAAGAACATCCTCAACCCCACCCAGGCCGACCTGGCCGCGCTGCGGGCCGAGGCCGAGAAAGCCGTGGCTCGCATGGGAGCCGACCCGGCCACCATCGAGGTCACGGTGGAGGTCGACGCCCAGAAGAACCTGGTCCGGGCCACCGCCACCGGCTCGGTGGAGTTTGTGGCCCAGGACCTGTTGCAGCAGTCGGTCAGCGAGGAAGAGCGCTTGAAGACCCTCAAAGAGGCCTCCCGGCGCGAGGAGAGTTACCGCCAGTTGGGCCAGACCGACTTCTTCTACCTCTATGAGAGCACCCGCACCGAGAAAGTGCTGTTCAACCTGCTCAAGCGCAAGAGGATGACCCTCTGGATCACCGACGGCAAGGGCAACGTGAAGCTGCAGGTGCCCGGAGGGGTCATGCAGGAGGGGCGCGGCAGCGGTCTTGAGACCGGTCTGCAAGGGGTGCTGCAGCGCCACACCGCTTACGGCGACGCGGGGGCGCTGGTGCCGCCGGTGTCCATTCTGGCGGGGCGAAAGGTGGTCGATTTGACCTCCCTCAACACGGCCGAGCAGATGCTCTCGCTGGCCCGCCAGGAGCTGGGCAACCTGGGCGCTGAGGAGCCGGTCTACTTCCTGGTCCACCCGCGTGCGTGAGGAGGCCGAGCGCTGGCTCGGCCGGCCGATCACGGAGGAGCGCTGGCAAAAGGCGTGCCAGCGGGTGGAGCGAGCCCTGACCAGGGTAGGTTCCAGCGGGCCGCTCGAGTTTGCTCTCCAGAACGGGCTCACGGTCGAGCGCCGCCCGTCTCCCCTCTCGATCGGATCAACCCGATTCTTCGGACGTCTGGAGGGCGACCGCATCCTGATCTATCCCAGCGAGCTACCCTGCGCGCAGGTGGTGGCCCATGAGCTCTTCCATTGGCTCGATCCTGGCCCGGATGGCGAGTTCGCCGCCCACCTGTTCGTCAGCCGGTGGCTGGGACTGAGCCACTTTCCCGGGCAATGAGCAGCAAAGGGGAGACCGTCGCCGGCCTCCCCTTTGCCGAGCGGAAAGCCGCTTAGCCCTGTGGCATCCTCGGCTGAGCCGCCACCGGCATCGGAGGCATGAGGGGCTGGGCTGGCTGAACCGGCCGGTCGGAACCGGATGGCAGGCTGGAGAGCAAGTTGATCATCCCGTCCGCCCGTCCACCGGCCGGGATGATGGTCAGGTCCGCCCCCTCGGCTTCAAGCAGCCGCTGGGTTTCGAGAATCTCGAACATGACCTGGACGATCTCGGGCTCTTCGGCGATCTCGTTGAGCGCGCCGCCCACGATCTGCGGACGCAGAGCGGCGGCCTTGGCGAACTCGACGGCCGCCTGACGCTCGGCCGAGGAGGTGATCAGGTTGACCTGGTTGGCGCCGTCCTGTCGGATGGCGCTGGTGACCTGGCGCAACCGGGTGACCACCTTGATCTCGATCTCGCGCAGCATGCCGCGATCACGGAAATGCACCTTGCGGATGTAGACCGAGCCGACCTTATAGCCCCACTGGTGGGACTGAGGCGAGACCTCGGCCCGCACGGTGCGGCTCATCTGGTGGCGGTTCTCCAGCATGTTGGCCAGCTTCATGTTGGACAAGCAGCGCACGGCCGCGCTCGAGACGCTGGCCCGCAGCGAGCCACGTGGATCGGTGTTCTTGAACAGGTAGTTGACGGGGTCGGAGATATACATCTCATACCACACGCCAATCCCCATCGGTGCACCCTCCTCGGAGTTCACCGGCACGCCGCGCAGATACTCCTGATCAAGCCGCAGATCGACCACGTAGCACTTGCCGAAGAAGTTGATCAGCAGGGCATCCAGCCCGAGCCTGGCTGGCAAGAAGTAGAAGCCAGGCTCGTCGATGGTCCCTTTGACCTGGCCCCAGAGGGTATAGATGCGGCAGGTGCGCTCTTGCACCACCACATAAAGGCCGAAGAAACGGGCGAAGCCCAGCAGCACCTCAACGCCGATGAAGAAGAAGATGAAACTGGAGAAGGCGAAGCCGAGCGTCTCACCCATTGTGGGCCTCCAAGATGACCCGGCGAGCTTTCCGCAGCAGGCCGAGTCGCAGATTCTTCACGTAGAGGGACAGGGCATTGGGGCCGTGCTTCTTCAAATCGCGCAACTGCAGGGCCAGAGCTCGCAGTGGCTCGACCTCGGCCTGGGCGCGCAAGGTCTCGATCTCGACCGCGCGCCTGGACTGGACGATCTTCTGATCGGCCGAAGCCTGAGCCACGCTGATCTCGGAGGAAACGTGGTTGTGAGCGGTGTTAATGGCGGCCAGGGCCGAGTCGACCTCCTGAGGGGGGTCGATGCCGGTGATCAGGGCGTCTTCCAGGATGATGCCGTAGCGATCCTCGGAGGCCTTGCACTCGGCCACCATATGGGCATTGATGTCGCTCAGGTTCTTGCGCAGGTCGTTGATGGAGATGCCCTCGACACGTTGCTCGTGGTGCTCGCCGCCCGGGATCATCGGCTCGCTCGGCGCTTCGAAGTTGGCGATCTTCTCTCGCAGAACAGAGTGGATGAAGCCCATGATATGGGCTCGCGGGTTCTTGATCCCGAAGACGTAGCCGTAGAGATTGTTCTCAGAGACTTTGTAGCGAATCTGGCCGGTCAGGCCCACGTTGAGCTGGTCCTTGGTGACCGCTTCGAGCACCTGACCACCCTGATTGACGCTGGGGTCCTGTGGGTCGTAGCCGATACTGACGGTCTCCGTGGCAATATTGACCTTGTAGACCGACTCCCAGGGCATCTTGAAGTACGGCCCCCCGGGCGGGATGATTCTCACCCGGGGAAAGTTGTAGCGCTCCATCTCCTCTTCGGTCAGGTTGGCGCTGTCGATGGCCGGGCCCTCTCGTTCGGCCCGTCCCCACACAGTTTTCACGGCTCGCTCGTTCTGCTCGACCGTGTAGATACCGAAAAGAACGTAACGGACGATGAACCAGCCGGCAAAGCCGAGCATGATTCCGATCATAGCACCCATATTGGCCCCCTTTCCTTATGTTGAGGATAGAGGGCCGGTAGAGCCCCTATCTCTCGGGTATCCCTCTTTGCAGTTTGAGTCGGTTGCCGATCAACACCTTCCAGGTGCCATCGGGCTGCATGCGCTCGAGATGGTTGACCATCCAGCTGCGCACCTCGCGTCCGTCGGGCTCGGTGACAACGATGTGCACCGCTCCCACCCGGTAGGTGTTGACATCGTAGACGATGTTGTAATTCTCGTCCTGGGCGTAGACCACCCGACCGCGCCACGAGGCGATGTTGTAGTAGAAAACCTGGGCATCTTGCAGTTTGACCTTGGCTCCCTTGGGCATCTCGCGAACCGGCTGAGCTGCTTTGGGGTAGACCTCGGTCTGCCAGATCCGCGTCTGAATCTGGTCGCTGAGCTGGTTGATCATCGAGTCCTGGGATCGGATCGCCTCGGGCAATTGCACGGCCTGGCCAGGCGTGACCACGAAGATCTCCTGGTCGGCCAGGGCCGGCTCCCTGGTGGGTGGATAAGGAGACTTTCCCGTGCCGCCGGAGGGAGACTTGCTTGGGGAGGGAGACTTGCTCGGAGAAGGAGACTTGCTTGCACCTGGAGAGGCAGAAGGTGATGGCGACCCGCTCGCCAGCGTCATGGCAGGAATGGCCTCTCCCTTGAGCAGCGCCTCGGACTCGGCCGCCGCCAGGTAATCGAGGGCCCGGGCGGCCTCGGTCGAATCGGGCGCCAGGTCGATCACGTTCTTGGCGTGAAAATAAGCTTCTGAATGCACCGAGGGCCCCTCCTCCAGATTGCCCTTGGACAGCATCAGATAAAACTGCACTTCGGCATCGTCTGGATTCTGCTCGGCTGCCTGCGACAGCAGAGGAAGGGCCTTCTCCCAGCCTTTCCCAAGAGCCAGATCGACTCCCTTGCGCTTCAACACGTCGTACTCGCTCAAAGACTGACGCACGACTGGACCGTAATCTCCAGGCGTGTGCTCTGGACCGGTATACTGAGCGACCGGCGTGGGTGAGGCACTGACCGAGGGGGAGGGTGATGGGGATTTTGAGGGTGAAGCCTTGGTCGGCGACGGCGACGGTGCCGGACTCGAGCCGCAGCCGGCCGACCAGAGGCTGGCTGCCAGGCACAGCGCCAGGGCAGATTTTGTCCACGGTCTTGCGTGCAAGTCTCTCTCCATTCCCTACCTCCCCAGATGCTTGGATGTCCTTCAAGATCGGCTCATCGCAATCCTGGCGGAAGGTCCTGGTAACCTGATCCTTCTCGTTCACATCACGATATTAACCGATTCGCAGGCTCGTGCTCACAAGAGCGCGCGCCCGGCAGACAAAGAAACGCCAGAACTGAAGGACTTCTTCCAATTCCACAGATCAAATGATCTGCTATCGTCTGGCGGGGGGCTGAGAGCCTGAAGTCAACTCACCCAGGTTCAACAGCGGCGTGGCGCTCCCGGAGACCCTCGGCAACTCTCCGTTCCACTTCTCGATCGCCTTCATCTGGGCCTCGATGGCTTTCAAGCGAATGATCTCGTCATTGACGTTCTGGCGAAGGAGTTTCTGCTCTTGCGCCTGGCCCTCAGCGCGGGCCACGGTAGAATCACGTTCGCCTTGCGCCCGGGTGATGGAGATTTCGGCCTCCTTCTTGGCCTGCTGTAACTCGTAGTTCTTCTTGAGCGCCTCCTGCTCGGCTACCTGCTTGGCCTCAATGGCACGGGCGAACTCAGGCGAGAACTTGAAGTCGGTAATGGAGAAATCGTCCACCAGAATGTGAAATTTTTGCAGCCTGGAGGTCAGAATCTCCTGGGCCTTATTCTTGACTTCGGGCCGCTTGGCGATGAGATCGGTGGCGTTGTACTCTGCGGTGACGGCTTTGATACTCTCCTGCACGGACGGCTCGATCAACTTGGCCCCATACTCGTCTCCGACTTGCTGGTAGGTGAGAGCAACGCGCTCCGGATCGAGGTGATAGTTGATCACGACCTGGACGGTGACCTGCTGAAGGTCTTTCGAAGCAGCAGAGGCCTCCATCTGGCGCTTATCGACACGCACCGACATAGAATGGATACTCTGAACCAGGGGCATCATGAAGTGTAAACCCTCACCCAGGTTCTTCTTCGTATCGACCCCTGAGAAGGTGTTGAAGACGACCCCCCGGTGACCGGCCGGCACGATCGAGAAGGGCTTGAGAACCAGAGCCGCGACCAGCCCTATGATGACGACCACCATCCAGAAAATGAACTTGAGGCCGGGAAGAGCACCCGCACCCGGCTCTGAATCCTCTCTCGACCTGGACACAGCCTTGAAGACCTCCCTTTCGTAGTCTTCTCATGGAAACACGAATCCGACCAGGACTGCTGGAAGGATGCCAGCGCCTGGTCGGGCTCACGAGCCCTGGCGGGAGTCCGAAGACTCAGCCAGATCATCTGGTCTGTCAGGGGATCAGGGCCGCCACGACGGCATAAAACTCGGTCGCCTTGACCACATCATCCAGGCTCACCGAATCGAGCACCGTGTGG
Source organism: bacterium CPR1 (assembly GCA_021404945.1). Classification (GTDB taxonomy): domain Bacteria; phylum Vulcanimicrobiota; class Xenobia; order Xenobiales; family QWHO01; genus QWHO01. The sequence goes on along the minus strand of QWHO01000017.1, from coordinate 19,611 downwards.
GCGGTCACCTCATCTCCGGGCCCGAAACCGATCGAAGGGATCCCGGCTTTGCCCATCCAGTAGGTCCCGTTGGTCGAAAAGCTCCATTTACTGCTGTCTGCGTGGTCGTAGCCGATGAGGTCCCGGGCCTTCTGCCCGGCCTCGACCAGAGGATGATCGGGGTCGAGCGCCCAGGCCGGATAGTACTTGTCCACTGGAAAGACAAAGCCCGTGTAGCTGGGATCATCGTAAAAGAGCATTTCCACGGTGACGTCGCCCTTGGCAAGGTTCTCCTTGGGAATCAACCGGCGCACCTGCTCGATGGCTTCCTCGGCCGACTCGCCGAAGGTGACCCGGCGATCGATGTAGACGGTGCACTCGTTGGGCACGGCGTTCAAGCTGGGGGTGACCACGTGCACATCGCTCACGGTGATTTTTCCCTTGCCAAGGAACTCGTGGTCGCCCAGTTGCGGCTCCATCTTCGAGATGGCATCGACGATTGGCAAGACTTTGTAGACCGCATTGTCGCCGAGATGGTTGGAGGCGGCGTGGGCGCTCTTGCCCTTGGCCACCACCTTCATCTCGACTCGACCCTTGTGGCCACGATAGACCAGCATTTTGGTAGGCTCGCCCACGATCACAAAATCGGGACGAATGCCTTCGTGCTCGACGAAAGCGTGGGGGGCAATTCCGTCGCACCACTCCTCCATGTTGCCGAAATAGTAAGCAGTCCAGCCATCCAGCAACCCCAGCTTCTTGGCGATGGCAAGGCCGTAGACCATACCTGGAGTGCTGCCCTTCTCGTCGCAGGCTCCTCGGGCATAGAGAATGCCGTCTTCCACCTTGCCCTGAAAAGGATCCCACTTCCATTCTGCAGGGTCACCAACGTCCACCGTGTCGATGTGGCTATCCATGACGATCTTGCGAGGACCGTCGCCGATCTGCCCGACAACGTTGCCCATGGAGTCAAACCAGGTTTTGTCAAAGCCCAGTTTCTTCATCTCGGCCTCGATACGCAGGCCGACCTCCTTGATCTGGCAGCGCATGGAAGGGATGGCGCAAATCTCACGCATGAACTTGATAATGTCCTCGCGGTGCTTGGCGACCTCGCCTTGCACGGCGGCAACGTTGATGGAGGATGCGGACTGAGGCATGAAAGCTTCCTCGTTTCTTGCAGGATGAGGCCTTCGCTGGTTCCTTGAGCCGGGGGCCAGTTCCTTCAAACGTCCAGAACGGCCCAAACCGGGGTGTGATCCGAGGGCCGGACCCAGCCTCGAGGAGCGGTGTCGATATCGCAGTCAGTGCAGTGGGCTGCTACTTCGGGAGTGGCCAGCAGGTGGTCGATGCGTAGCCCATCGTTTTTTTTGAAGCTACGAGGGCTGTAGTCCCACCAACTGTAGCGGCGGCTCTCGCTGTGATGAGAGCGAAAAAGGTCCCTGAGGCCCCAACTCTTCAGAGCCTCAAACGAAGAGCGACCGGCCGGGTGACAGAGCACGCTGTGAGCCCAGATATCGGGCCGGTAGCAGTCACTGTCCTCAGGGGCGATGTTGAAATCCCCTCCCAGCAACAGGTGGTTTGTGGGCGAGAATCTCTCCAGGTAATTGCGCAAACGACCCAACCAGGCCAGTTTGTGAGCCCACTTCTCGCTACCCACCGTAACGCCATTTGGGACATAGCAGGAGATCACCTTAAGGCGCCCGTCGATGGTTGCCTGAAGAAAGCGTGCCTCTTCGTCGGCCGGGTCGCCGGGAAGGCTGCGCACGACCTCGGACGTGGGAAATCTGCTTACTATGGCCACACCGTTATAGGCTCGCTCACCCACGGCCAGCGTCCGGTAGCCGAGCCCTTCGAGCTCGACCCAGGGGAAAAGATCTTCCTCAATTTTGGTCTCCTGCAACAACAGGACGTCGGTTCGGCTTTCCGACAGCCAGCGCGCCACGTGCTCAAGCCGAGCTCGAATCGAATTGACGTTCCAACAAGCGATCTTCATGGGAGTTGCTCGCTCACGCGCCTCAATGTTGAGCGCGACCAACCCAAGACCTTCACTTCACTTGAGACGAAGTTAAAGGTCGATCCGGTCTTCCTCCTCCTTGCCCTCCAGCATCAACTGGAAAGCTCGCAAGACTTTCAAGAGAAAACGACCCGGGCCGCTGAACTTCTTCTTCTCCAACTGGTCGATCGTGGCCTCCAGGTCATCGAGCATGGTCCGCAACTCATTGCCCGCGCGCCCCCCTTGAAGGCCCGAAGTCTGAATGTCGAGTCGCAACTTGTAGGCCTCGTTCAAAGCCGCCTGCGTCTTGTTGAAGCGCACGAAAGTATTGACGCGAGCATTACGCTCGCTGATTTCGTTCATGGTAATGGCGTCGAAACTCATTGCAGCTTCATGTGCTTCTTCAGCGCTCGCACAACTTCCTTATGCCCGAGCTGCTGGGCAAGCTTGAGGGGGGTAAGACTTTGATTTTTCTCCACCATGTTCGGATCAGAGCCATTGATCAGCAGACACTCCACCAGAGCCAGGTAGCCTTTGGCGGCCGCCATGTGAAGGGGTGTCTGGCCTGAGTTATCGGCCACGCTGGTATGAGCCCCTTTGGCAATGAGAGCCACAACGGTGTTGAGATGCCCACCCAGAGCTGCCCAGTGAAGAGGGGTTCGCCCCTTGTCGTCGCGGCGGTCGACATCCGCTCCGAGCTCCACGAGTTTCTCGATCAGAAGCTCACGATTGCGGCGCGCAGCCCAGTGAAGAGGTGCCTGACCATCGAGTCCAGGGTTGTTCCAATCGGCTCCAACTTCGGTCAACTCCTTGATGACCCGCTCGAAATTCCAGAAGACTGCTGCATCCATGGCGGTCATGGTCTTTCCCTGACCGGATCTCCAGTCTGCTCCCGTCTCGAGCAGGGCTCGCACGAGGTCATCGTGGCCAGCATAGGCCGCCCACTGAAGACCGCCCCATCCAGAGACATCCGTCCAGCGGAACAGATCGGGGTGCCTGGCAGTCATCTCGCGAAGCTCGGAACGTTCTCCACGCAAGCAGATATCCACCAGTTCGACCGCCCGCAGTTGCTCGGAGAGCTCATCGCCTTTCGCTCTGGCCACCAATCCGCGCAGACCCTCCATCGTTCTTTCGAGAATGCCGCGCTCGTTGCCAATTTCGCTCTGAACCAGTCGTAAGACTTTGCCATACAGGGGCTCCGCTTCGGCCACTTTGCTCTGTCCCAGTCGAACTTCGGCCAGATCGAGGTAGATTCGAGCCAGACGGACTGGATCAGGGCGCTCTTCCGATTCGACCTGATCCAGGATGCGCTTGAAGATGTTCTCAGCATCGAAATACTTGCGGAGCTTTCGATAGGCGTTGGCCAGGGTTGCCAGAGTCTGCGAGACCTCAGGATGTTTGCCACCGAGCAGCTTCTCTTGAATGGTCAGGGCCCGGCGAGCCAGGTCGAGAGCCTCCTGGTCTTTCCCCGCAAGGAGGCTCAAGTAAGCCAGGAGATTGATGGCCTGGGCCGACTCGACGCTACTGGCCCCGAAGTTCTTCTCCCTGATGGCCATCACGCGTTTGATGACCGGAATCCCCGCGTCGAAATTCTCCTCGGCGCTGTAGCAAGTGGCCAGGTCAAACAGCAGTCGGCCCAGCGTGGGATGGCCGGTGCCCAGAGTCTGCTCGTAAATCGGCATCACCTGAAGATAGAGCGCCTCGGCCTTGATGAACTGACGTTGCAGGCGGTAGAAATTGGCAAGCGAGTGGGTCAGTGCCACGGCGGTCTTACTGCGAGAGCCTGCCTGCCGCTCGACTGTCTCAACGGCCTCCCGAAGACCAGCTTCAGTCAACTCGGGCTCACCCTTCTCATAGGCCTCGGCAGCCTGGTCGGCCAGCGTCCGCGCTTTCAACTCAACGCTGACGTCGTGGAGATCCTGCAGCGCTTTGTAGAGAATGAAGAGGACGCACAGCCCGAACCCGGCACCCGCCCCGACGAAAAAGAACAAAACCGGAGCGCCAGCGACATACTCGAGAAACAGGGCTGAGCCGCAACCGGGTATCACCGCTCCCAGGATGGTGCTCAAGAATTGACGAGCCAGGGAACGGGAAAACATCCCTCGCGAGAGCGAGTTGGCCATCGCTCCGAAGGCACCGGTGGCCAGAATCAAAGCTGTCAGAAAACCAACTCCCCAGATTGGCCCTTTGCTACGACCCAGACCGACTGCACCTGCGAGCGCCCCGCCCAGCATGGCCAGTAAAATGGCAAGAAGCAGGTAGCCGAGGACCGTCTTCGCGCTCCATTCTGATATTCGGCGCGGCGTGTCCCTCAACGGCTGCAGGAAGTCGCCTGCCTCGACGCTCAAACCTGCTCTATCCTCCCAGCAAGCAACATACTCTAAATTGAATTTTTTCGACACTCAGGCGCGAAGGCCTTTTCGTTTTCTCGGCCGGCAGGTTGCCGGCTCTCAGGCCTGAAACCCTTCCCGTGGGGAAGTATGCCAGTTGGCTGGGAAAGGTTCCTGACAACACCTCTGGCGCCAGAGTTCGCGATTTGTCCGACCAGCGTCTTGAGCAGATCAACTCACGTCAGCTCGACTGGCTGGAGGATAATGTCGATCTGACCGCTCCTGAGCTCGACCAGCTCAGCTCGAATCGGCTCCTGGAGCGCTTCGGTCAGACCCCGCGACGGCGACGAACGGAAGGTCCCGACTGGGATGTCAACGACGCACGTTTGATGCGCACTCTGGTGTGGCAATTCCACCTGCAACTCCGAGCCGGCCAGGCTCGGCCCGTGCGCGGCACCCTGCGAGGCTTCTGGCTGACCAGGGTCCGGCCCCTGTGGCAATCCCTTGGGCTGCTCAAACCGGGCGAGGGCTACGAGGGCGACACCGAGCGCTCTCGCTATCTGATCCGCATCCTCGATGAGGCCTTCGACGCCTTTGTCCTGGAAGGAATCTTTCGCTATCAAGACCTGGAAGTCTATGATACCCGCGAACGCTTTCGACTGATCGGTCGTGAGTTGCCCCGGCTCATCTTCTATACCGACCGCGAGGAATTGTTCTGGCTCTGCCGCGAGTTGAGCGAGCGCTTCCAGGTCAGCGCCTTCTGCTCGGCCGGCCCACCCAGTCTGGTCAGTTGCGAATGGCTCACCCGTGACCTCTTACGTCGCCAGGCTCGAAATCTTCGCATCGCGGCTCTTACCGACTTTGATCCAACCGGGCGAGACGATGCGCTGCTGCTCGGTCACAAGCTCTCCGCCACGGTCTTCGGGTTCCAGTCCGTGCAGACCACTGTTCTAACTGAGCTCAGCCTGTTCTCCGACGAAGTCATCGCCCTGGCTGCCAGGCCTTTACGCCCTGATCGAGGACTGGCAGCCTGGCTTTCTCAAGGGGGAGGTATCGGGGGCGAGGGGCTGGGTCTACCCGTTGCGCTGGCCGACCCTGAGCGCATTCTCAAACGATTTGCGAACTGGTATGAAAACCAGACCCGACCGTCGCGGGCTCAGAAGAGCTGCAATGCCTGATTGAGGGTGGCGCGCCGCCTCCGAATTTCGAAAGGCGGCGCTGCGATTGCGAGCGTTCGCGAATATCCTGAGCATCCGCTCGGCAAAGAGGGCTGGCCACGAAAGCGGCTGGCACAGTTGGAGTTGGAGTCGTTCCGCTTGCCTGCTCGCTCGGCGCTCACCGGTCGGCTATGCACTGAGAGAGCATCGACTTCGAAGGAAGGCGTGCCTCTTCTGGCAAAGCCCTTCGCCCGTGAGTGATCGAGAAAGTAACCTGGCCGTCTTCATTGACTTCGAGAATCTGGCCATCGGCATCAAGAGTGCCCACTACGAGAAGTTCGACATCAACCTGTTCCTCAAGCGCCTGCTGGAGAAGGGTCGAGTGCTGTTCAAGCGGGCCTATGCCGACTGGTCGCGCTACCACGACTACAAACGGCCGATGCATGAAGCGGCCGTTGAGTTGATGGACATCCCCCAGCGAGGAATCTCCGGCAAGAACAACGCCGACATTCGCATGGTGGTGGATGCGCTGGACGTCTGCTATGCCCGCAGTCACATCGACGTCTTCGTCATCGCCTCCGGGGACAGCGACTTCTCCCCACTCGTCTCAAAGCTTCGCGAGAACGGCAAGCAGGTTCTGGGCATGGGCGTCAAGGACTCCACCAGCAATCTCTTGATCGACAACTGCGACGAGTTCATCTTTTATGAAGACCTGATCCGCGGCAACAAGCGCATATCCTCGCGCTTGGAAGGGCTGCCAGCCAAGAAACAAGAGGTATTCGGCCTGATGGTGGACGCCATTCTGGCTCTCGAGCGAGAGAGCCGCGAAATCCTCTGGGGTTCGATGGTCAAGCAAACCATGCAGCGCCTTAAACCGACCTTCAATGAAGACTACTACGGATATCGCACCTTCTCCGATCTCCTGGAAGACGCAGCTCGGAAGGGTCTGGTCGACATCGAGCGCGATGATCGCAGCGGTTCTTACATCGTGCTCGATTTGCTGGCGGTTGAGTAAGCTCTTGTGAGACCCTGGTTGGCGACCACCCTGATGGTGGCAACGTTGATGCTGGCCTGCCAGCCAGCCGCTGCCCCTGCCAGCCAGCCAATCCGTCTCGGTTACAAAGTGGTGGCCGAATATCCCCACGATCCCGGGGCCTACACCCAGGGTCTCACCTTCGACGAGGGCCGGCTGTATGAGAGCGTGGGCCACTACGGCAAGTCGGGCCTGCGTGAGGTGGAGCTCGAAACCGGAAAACTCAAGCGCAACCACCTGCTTCCTGCCGAGCTGTTCGGCGAGGGCATGGCCATCATCGGACCGCGCATTTTTCAGCTCACCTGGCGCGAGGGAATGGGTCTGGTTTATGACAAAGAGCGGTTCCAGGTCACTGGCTCGTTTCAGTACCCGGGAGAAGGCTGGGGCCTCACGAGCGACGGACAGCGTCTGCTGATGAGCGATGGAACCTCTCAGCTGCGCTGGCTGGATCCCCAGACGCTCCGGGAGGTGGACCGGCTCCAGGTCACCGACCAGGGACGGCCCCTGGAGCGACTCAATGAGCTGGAGTTTGTCCAGGGACAGGTGCTGGCCAATGTCTACACGACCGACTTTATCGCTCGAATTGACCCCACCAGCGGCCGAGTGACCGGCTGGCTCGACCTCAGTGGCCTGCTCAAACGAGACCAGCTCGAGCCAGGCTCTCAGGCGGAAGTACTCAATGGCATTGCTTATGAGCCTGCCGCAAAGCGGCTGTTCGTCACTGGAAAATTCTGGCCAAAACTCTTTGAGATCGAGGTTACTGAGGAGCCTTGACGAATGATATTACATTGTACGAAGGATCTTTATTTGAGGAGAGCAAGCGAGACTTTGGACGAATCCAAGAAGGGCGCCTACGACAACGTCTACATGCAAGAGATGCTGGACGCCGTTTCCAAGCAGGAAGGCCACCGCGACAAGGGTCTCAAGCAGATCTCCAAAATCGGTCAAAAGAGCAAGGGCGCCAGTGTGATGCTGCGCATCATCCTCATCTTGACCTTCCTGGGCCTCCTGGCTGGCGGAGTCTGGCTGGCAGCCGCCGAGCCCCAGTATACCTATGTCATCGGAGGATTTCTGGCGATGTTCGCCCTGTTCGGGTTCATCGTCGGCTTCCTGCGTCACTGAGACCCCGCGCGTTGTCGTTTCCGGCAGGTGGACCCGCAGCAGCAGGACGGGAATTGCTGTGTGTCAGAGCGGAAATTCGCTCATCTCGCTATAGGTGACGGGTGCCGGGGCGGGAACCTCGTAATCCTGACGCTGCTCCAGATTTCTGAAGCTGGCGAAGCGCTTCACGAAGGAAAGCTCGACGCTATCGACCGGTCCGTTGCGTTGCTTGGCCAGGATGACTTCGGCGATGTTGGTCTTCTCGCTGTGGGGATTGTAGTATTCGTCGCGATAGATGAAGGCCACCACGTCAGCGTCCTGTTCGATGGCACCCGACTCGCGCAGGTCCGAAAGGCTGGGCCGTTTGTCCTGGCGAGACTCGACTCCGCGACCGACCTGTGACAGAGCCATCACGGGCACCCGCAGCTCTTTGGCCAGCCCTTTGAGATTGCGGGAGATGTCGGAGATCTCCTGAACGCGGTTCTCGATTTTTCCTGATCCGCGCAACAATTGCAGGTAATCGATAATGACCAGGTCGAGCCCGTGCCGTTTTTGCAAGCGACGGCACTTGGCTTTCATTTCCAGCACGGTGATGCCAGAAGTGTCATCGATGAAGAGCGGAGCTTCAGCAAGCTGGTTCATGGCCCGGGTAATACGCTGCCAGTCCTGGTCCTTGAGGCTGCCTCGACGGACGTCCTGGGCATCCACAGAGGCTGTCGAGCAGAGAACGCGTGAAACCAGCTCTTCTTTAGACATCTCGAGTGAGAACACGGCCGCCACCCCGGGTTTCTCGCGATTGAGCACCACATTCTGCGCGATGGAGAGACAGAAAGCTGTCTTGCCCATGGCCGGGCGGGCGGCGATCACGACAAAGTTGCCCGGGTGGAGCCCGGCAGTCAGGTGGTCGAGCTCATGGAAACCCGTAGGCAAACCGGTAACCGGTCGGCGATTCTTGAAACGCTCGTAGATCTGGTCAAATGTGTGTTGGAGCGTGGGCTTGATCTGAACCAGATCCTGACGACTGCGCTTGTCGGCCACGGCAAAAACGATTTCTTCGGCGCGGTCCACCTTGTGGGCCACCTCCACCTCGCCGTCCATGGCAAGCCGGGCGATGGCCGTGCCCGCAAGTTGCAAACGCCGCTCGGTGGCCCGCTCGGCCACGATACGAGCATAGCTGGCTACGTGGGCCGAGGTCTGCACCATCGAGGTGATCATGTCAAGGTAGGCGGCTCCGCCTGCCATTTCGAGCTTATCCCGACTGCGCAGCTCGTTGATCACGGTAATCAGATCGACGTTGTGATTCTTCTCGGCCAGGCTCTGGATGGCCAGCCAGATCTCCTGGTGGGACTCACGGTAGAAGTCGTCCGAGGCAGCCAGGATCTCGGCCACCTTGTCGACCGCCTCGGGATCGAGCAGACAAGCCCCAAGACACGCCTGCTCGGCTTCGATATTGTGGGCTGGAACGTGAAGAGACAACTCGGGTGCCGCGGCTTGCAACTAGTTTGCTCTCCCTCTAGGAGTGCAGCCGGAACCCCCCTTGACACGGTCTTCCGGCTGCGCGACGCCCAACATATTGTGCTGGAAGTCCGGCCGCCTACAATATCTTGTGATGGCGGAGGTTCCCTCCGACACCACATGGGGGTTTGCGGCCGGGCTTCTAGGAGCGCGGCCGCAAACCCCCTTGATCTGACGAACGCGCCGGAGCTGCGTTCCGCCGGACTGTAGAGTGCAAACCCAAAGCCGTCCCACTTCAGTCTGCCCCCGGGCGATAAGGCCCTGGTTCGGGGCAGATCGCGGCCAGGGGACGTGCCCACGGACGCTCGGGCCAGAGAAATTCGAGCGCCTCTAGCACGGTGGAGACACCCACCACCTCAAGGTTCTCGCGCTGGCCGGGAACGTCATGGAGATTGGCCTCGGGCAGAATGACCACCTTCATGCCCGACTGAATCGCGCCGTAGATCTTCTCGGGGATGCCCCCCACCGCTTTGACCTTGCCTTGAATACTGACTTCACCAGTCATCGCGATGTTCTGAGGCATAGGCAGGCCCTCGATGGCGCTGACGAGAGCCAGCACGACCGCCAGGCCGGCCGAGGGACCGTCTACGTTGCCGCCGCCCACGACATTGACGTGGATGTCGTAGTCGGTCAGGTCCTTATCGAGCAAACGACGAATCACGCTGCCGGCATTGAACACCGAGTCGCGGGCCATCTGACCGGCCGCCTCGTTGAAACGATGGCTTCCCCGACCGCTCTCGCGGGCCGGGTAAGCAGCCGCCTCGATCTCCATGCACGAGCCCAGAAAGCCCGCCACACCCAGCCCCAGTGTACAACCAACCTCGGGCAGATCGCTGGCCTTGACGGTGACAGCCTTGCTGAGCCGGTTCGTGCGGGCCACGGCATAGACGTCCTCGGGGGTAACCACGGCTTTCCTACGCTTCCTGCTATCACTTCGCATGAAGGCGTGGCCGTAAGCATCAGCCAGGATCTGAGCAGCTTTGCGACCTTCCACCGTATAGTGGCTGATGATCGAGGCGGTATCGCCCTTGAGCACGACACCCAGGCGCTCGGCGGCTGACTCCACGATCTGCTGGATCTGAACCGTCGAGAGCGGCTCAAAGAAGACTTCGGCGCAGCGCGAGCGGATGGCCGGGGCGATCTCTTCGGGGTCGCGGGTAGTCGCCCCGATCAGGATGAAGTCGGCGGGCGCGCCCTGAGTGAACAGACGCTTGATGTACTGGGGAACGCGCGGATCTTCGTCGTCATAATAGGACGACTCAAACACGATGCGCTTGTCTTCCAGCACCTTCAGCAGCTTGTTCTGAAGAATCGGGTCCAATTCGCCTATCTCATCCAGGAAAAGCACCCCGCCATGGGCCCGAGTAACCAGGCCTAACTTGGGCTCTGGAATACCCTCCTCAGCCAGGTCCCGCCGCGACCCCTGGTAAATCGGGTCGTGGACCGAGCCGAGCAGCGGATTGGTGATCTCTCGGGGATCCCAGCGCAGAATGGTAGCGTCCACCTCCACGAAGGGAGCGTCCGCTTTGAAAGGGGTACTGACGAACTGCTTGACCTTTTCGAGCACCAACCGGGCCACCGTGGTCTTGCCCACCCCTGGCGGCCCATAGAGCAGTACGTGCTGCGGATAGGGGGTGCCGATCTTGGCGATCAGGGAGGCCACCGCATCCTGCTGCCCGACCACTTGAGAAAGGTCGTTGGGGCGCATGACAGCCAGCGCCGACGCATCCAGGCCCTTGCCCTCGAGCTCTTCCAGATCGGCCAGACGCTTGAGAGTGGTTGAATTTTCCGGGCCATCTTCCTCTTTGAGGGCTTCCTTGCGCAACTCGCGCATGTAGTCGAGGTGACGCTCCTGCATCTTGTGGGCGATCTTCCGATCGAGGCTTTCCTCGACAGTCCGCATGGCCACCAGGTTGGCGATCTCTTCCTCCAGGCCGTTGAGGACCGTGCGGAAGTTTCGCGGGATTGGAAGCTCGCTCAGGGTGGGATCCTCGAGAACCAGACGCTGCAGTGCGAGCAGTCGCTCGGGAGCCTGGCTCGAGCGCATCAGCTTGAGTGCGTCAAGCTTACCTGCCTTCAAGACCAGTTTGTCAGGTCCGTAGAGATTCGACAGAAAGTCGAACAGGATGTTGATCTTGCGGTCGACTTCGCCGCCCACCCGCTTCTCAGCCATCAGACTGCACATCCACCTGAATCTTGGCGCTCACTTTGGGGTGCAGTTTGATCGTCACCGTATAGGTACCCAGTTTCTTGATGGGGTCGGCCAGTTGCACCTTGCGTTTGTCAAAGCTCATCCCGGTGGACCTGGAGAGGGCAGCAGCCACGTCCGCAGCGGTCACCGAGCCGAACAGTCGCCCTCCCTCGCCGACTTTGACCCTGACGGGAAAAGGCTTTGCTCGGAGCTGCTCGGCCAGTTCCGCGGCCTTCTCCTGCTCGCGCTGGGCCCGGGCAGCCTGATCAGCCTTCTCTTTGTCGATCAGGCGCAAATGGCCCTCGGTGGCTGCTTCGGCCAGCTTGCGCGGAAGCAGGAAATTGCGGGCATAGCCGTCAGCCACTTCGACCACGGCACCCTTTTTACCAAGATTCTTCACATCCTGAAGCAGGATCATCTTCACTGCCGTGCATCCTCCGGGGTCGAGAGCTCTCTGCCATGGGCAGAATCGTCGATCAAGCCGCTGGCTCCTGCAACAGGCTGCGGTCCGCAATGGAAAGCTTCGTGGACCCAGTGGTCCAAGCAGAGGCCGGCCCTCGAAACGAAGGCCGGCCCTGCGCATTTCTCGTTTAGAAGGGGACGTCGTCCATGCCGATGTCGTCGTGGTTGAAGCCGCTGTCCTTCTCCTGAGACCAGTTGCCGCCGGCTCCAGCGCCAACCTTGACTTCCTCGCGCTCGCGCACCTGGGGGGCAGGGCCGCCACCCTCGCGCGGGCTGAGCATCTGCATGTCGTCGGCCTGAATCTCAAAATCCTTGCGCTTCTGGCCGTCCTGGGTCTCGTAGGTGCGAGTACGCAGAGCACCCGTAATGCAGACCAGCTTGCCCTTCTGCAGGTACTCGCTGCAGATCTCGGCCAGGCGACGCCAGGCCACGATGTTGATGAAGTCGGTTTCCTTTTCGTTATTGGGACCCTTGGGGCGATCGACGGCCAGCGCGAACTTGGCCAGCGGAGTGCCCTGCGGGGTGTATCGGAGCTCAGGCTGCGCCACCACGCGCCCGATCAGGATGACTTTGTTGAGGGAAGACAATGAAAGTCCACCTTTCTGGTTTGCCCACCCTGCCTGGTGAGGGCGGGCGATTCGGCCGATCTGGTTGATCGGCTCGGCCTTGACCGGCCAAGCTTCCAGGCCCGCCGAGGCGACAGAGCTCTCACGAAGATCTGCCGCGTCCGCGGTCCTCGAAAATTCGAGGTTGAGTTCCCGGCCGTCAAGCGGACAAGCCGCTCGTTCTCACTCAGGCGCCGCCGACCGGAAACGGCCCGCCAGGAAGGCTTCAATTCGCCTTCATCAGGATAAACAGAGCGCGCAGCACCACCTCGTCGCTCAGCCGCATGACGCGGCGGAGCTCGGCGGCGGTGTCGCTGCTTGCGTGGAACCTCATGGTTACGTAAATGCCCTCCTGGCGCCCCTTCAGCTCATAAGCCAGGCGGCGTTTGCCCCAGGTGTTCACGTCCACCACTTCGCCACCCATACCCTTGACGTTCTGGGCATACTTCTCCGTCAGCCCGCTGACGGCTTCGTCGCCCAGAGCCGGGTCTAGAATATAGGTCACCTCGTAGTCCCGCATGTTCATATCCTCCTTCCTCTGGACACTCGGCTCCTCGTGCGTGCCTCCGCACGCCCCATCGGGAGCAGGAAGGAATTCCGCGCCCAAAAAGGGCCAGCGGAATCACCGTGGCAGGTGGCTTTCAAGCAAAAACGATCTCCAGGTTTCCGTTTCCACTCCGCTCAACCGGGCGCTCCCCGATCGAGCCCAAAAGCCACCGCCCGTCTTCTGCACGTTGACGGAAGATTGGGCGATTATAGCACCCGCCTCAGACGGTTGCAACCACGGAAGGTTGTTCGACTCTTGAGGGGTTTTCTTCAAGTCTGGCCCCTCTCCTTTCGAACAGACATTCTCAAATTGCCGCTCGAGCACAGGGACGGACGGCTCGATATTCTTCCAGGTAGCCGGCCCGGAAAACCAGCCAGCCAGTCCACCAAGACGATGCCGGCCTGCTTCAGGCCCTTCTATCCCAAGCCGACCCACCTGGTTCACAAAGGTCAGGGAGCGAGGGGCCACCTCTGATCAACCTCAATTTGCCTGCAGGCCAGTGCTGAGCAAGATACTGTTCCAGCTCGGGCGGGCAGGCCTGAGGCTTGCCATCCACCTCCAGCCGCAGCCACGGTCTGACCGCTCCCGCCAATCGATCGGCCAGTCCCTCCAGCCCGTCGAAAGGGTAGCAGGGAACACCCTCCACGGCCACCTCCCCCACGGCCGCCCACATCTGAATCGGCTCGAGCAGCGCAGGCCCGCCCCTGATCACTTCGATGCGGGGGACGTCGGTGCGGGTCTTGAAGCCTTCCAAGAGGACGAAATCTGCCGCCGGCCACGAAGCCTCGAGCCCGAACCAGGTATGTCCGCCGGGTCCGCAGATCCCCACCGGCCAGGCTCCCGCCCGACGCAGACGGTCGGTATCGCTTCCCTCGCGATCGGCCCAGAGCTCGTGGTGCGTATGCTTGAGGACAGCCACCTGAAAGCCTCGAGCGCGCAAAAGGGGCACCAGGCGTTCCAACACCCAGGTCTTGCCGACCCCCGAACGGCCTACGAAGGCCGCGATCATCGGATGCTGACCGGCGTTCCCAACTGGATGCGAGAATAGAGCTCTTCCACGTCCTCGACATACATCCGGATACACCCGTGCGAGGCTCGCGAGCCGATGGAGCTTGCATCATTGGTGCCGTGGATCCCCACCACGCCGGAATTCAGGCCGATCCAGCGGGTGCCCAGGGGGTTGTTGGGTCCCGGGGCGATGGGTTGAGCTTCGCGAGCCCAGGCCGAATCGGGCGGCAGCCAGGTCGGGTCGACCACCATGTCGGCCACGTGGAACTCGCCCTTCGGGGTCGGGTAAGCGGCCTGCCCGTGGGCAATGGGATAAGACTTGATCTTCCGCCCATTCTCAGTCAGCTCGAGCATAAAATCGTTCAGATAAACTACGATGCGAGGCCCCAGCTCGGCCAGAGTCGCCGCGCCGACCTTGCCGTCCGGCTCCAGGCCCTGCTCGTGCTGAAAGGCGCTCACAGCCTCACAGGTGGGCTGATCGAACAGGCCGGTGATCTCATCCTTGTGGAGCAGGCCACGAGCCACGAGCTTCTTTTGCAGCTGCTTCACGTCCGCCCCGCGTGCCCCCACCGTCAGGGTGTGCAGACCCAGGGCTTCCGTGGAATCGACAATGAACCACCACTTCTGCTCAGCGCTCCAACCGGCTTTGTCCTGGGCGGTCAACACCACTTCCCGGCGACCCTCGCTCATCAGACTGGTGGCGAAGGCCAGGTTACCACTGGCGTCCGAGGCGGGACGGCGCTCGAGCTCCTGGCCGTCCAGGGTGACCCGGACAGATTCCAACCCGCTTTCCGGGTCGGAGGCACTCACAAAGAGAAGCCCACTGTTTTTTCCGAGCACGGCCGAAGGTGCGGGCGTGACCGCCCCCGCCAGCGGTGGAGTCTGGTCGCAGATCACGCTCTTCTCGAGAACCGTCTGGTTGCCGGCCGGGTCAGCCGCGGTCAAGACCAGGGCATTGATACCGTCCTTGAGCTGGAGGTCAGCCACGAAGTTGCCCTGCTCGTCGACCACCGCACCCACCTCTTTCTCACCCAGGCGCACAGCCAGCCGGGCTCCTGGCTCGGTCTGACCGGTCAGTTGCAGGGCTACCTCGGGCACGATCGAGGGGGTGCTCAGGGTCAGACTGGGAGCTTCGCTGTCCAGTCGCACCGTCCAGACCTTCTCCACGAAGCGCACGGGAAGAAGCGGATACAACTTGATGCGCACCTGGTTCTGGCCCTCTTGCAATTGGGCTGGCCGGGCCGACTCGATGGCCGCCTGCCCCCAGAGAATGCGGGGAGGCAACAACCGGTCGTTGACTCGAATCTCGGCCCGCGAGGGAATGCCAAAAAAGCCGGCTCGAATCGCGGCATCGCTCTGGTGGGTTACTGAGCCGGGCTCGAGCCCTCCCAGGCGCAAGGTGAGAAGACCCAGGCACGACTCCAGGGCAATCAGCGCCAGGACCAGGACCAGAACCAGTATTTTCGCTCCCAGATGCTTCATCGTCGTGCCATGGGCTTACCCGCATCAGCCCGGGATGTCAAGAAACTATTCGCTCCACTTGCGAGGTCGCATCTGTTTGATTATAGCATGTTTGCGAAAGATATTCACCAAACTATCCAGGAAAGCGAGATATTTCGGGGAATGGAGGCGCATGCCAAGCCATGGTTATGCGCTCTACCTGGCCCTGGGTGACAGCCTCAGCATCGACAAGTTTGCCGGCCCGGGGCTGGGCGCAGCCTCCTTGCTGCACCGTAATCAAGATCAGCTCCATGCCGAGTTCGCCGGGCGCGACCTGGTGCACCTGAACCCTGCCTGCCGATTGTTGAATCGAGCTGAAGACGGGCAGACCAGCGAAGCGGTGCTCGACCAGCTCGATCATCTTCCCCGCGAGCGCGGTCCGACCCTGATCACTTTGACTGTGGGGGGCAACGACCTGATCGCTCTCTTGAGCCACGGCTCGCGCGATCTGACCGAAGTTCTGGCCCGAATCGAGTCCATCGTGCGCTTCTTGGAAGGCTACTACCCGAATTCCACCGTCCTGCTCGGCAACGTCTATGACCCCAGCGACGGAACCGGTCGCGTGCAGAGCGGCCACGAGCGATTCGCTGCTGGCCTTCCGGTCCTGGGCCAGCTGAACAGCCACCTGCGGGAGCTGGCACAGACCACACGAGTCCGTTTGATCGACATTCACGGCCACTTTCTCGGTCACGGGATGCGCTGCTCCGACCCTGGCTATGCCCACTACCGCCCCAACGACCCGACGGGCTGGATCTGCTTCGACATCGAGCCAAATCTGAGAGGGTCCTCGGAGATCCGTCGTCTTTTCTGGGAGGCACTGCCATGAAAGAAAAGCTGGAGCGACTGCGCAGCCGACTCCCGAACATGCAACCGATTCGCCTTGAAACGTCGGACTTTCTCTGGGACCTGAGCGAGGAAGACATCATCCGAACCCTGGTGCGCAACGAGCATTCAGGCCTGCTCTTTGGCTGTTTCGCCCCCGAGAAGGTGCTCGAGGAGCTCGAGGAGGTCAGCATTCTGAGCGCTCTGCGTCGGCGCGGATATGACCACTTTGAGGCCTATTGTGGATCAGCTCCCGGAATGCCGCCTCTGACCCTTTTCGAGGACCGGTTCACGGTCTTTGGAACGGCCGAAGGACAGCGCTACCTGCTGGTGGAGATCAAGACCCACTGGGGCACGCTGCTCTTCCCACCGGATAGAACCTCCATCCGCGCCCTCATCTGGGACTGGGTGAGTTTTCAGCACCCGCTGGGCGAGTTCAGCCCTGATCGCCCTCCCCTGCCCGGTCAGGAGCATCCCGGGTTGGGAATTTTTCGACGCTCACTCGAGCTTTTGCTGAGCTGGTCCAAACGGATGGAGCTGGACGCCGTGCTCAACATTCCCGAGTATTTTCACAACGCCGTACTCTATTCGTCTCACTTTCACTTCATCACCCCTCAGCTGGAAGGTCGATTGAGGGCACTCTGCCGCGACTTGCTGCCTCGCGGTTTGGTGGCCGCTTCCTGGGCTCTGGCTGAAGGAAGAGTGGTCGACCATGCGGGTGAGGTCGTCCGCTGGGCCCCGGCCGAGCAAGTTTTTGCCATGCAGGGGAAAGTGGCCGACTTTTTCCATTCACCAGCCTACAAGGAGACGGTGGCTGCAGCCACCGCTTCCTTGAGCTACCATTACGTTGATCGATGAAGTGATGAAGCCGGGGGATAGGCGAAAACCTCAACAGATAAGGCTCACACGTAAGTGAAGTGCTGAAGGTTTTGCAGGAATTTGCGCCGACAGACTTGTATGGAGGCGCCCCCGAAGGATTCAGCACGTAACGCTCAACCCATTAGAATGGGGAATCTTCACCCATCCCTCCACCCCCGGCCAGCTTCATGGCCAGTTGGAGCTTGAGCATCTCCTGCATCTCGGGAGTGATGCGAATTTGCTTCTGGCTTGAGAAGTTGCCATCGGCGTGGGCGATGGCGATCTCTCGCCACGTGCCCTGGGTGCGTGAATAGATCGTATCGCCATCCTCTCTCACGATGGCAATTTCTTGCTCATCGCCTTCACGAGCCACTCGCTGGCGGAACTCCTGAACCTCTCCGCTGGCGGTGTCAAAGCGGAGGAGCGCGTCATGCGACTCGGTTACCTGGCTGTTGAATCCCAGGCCCTGCCCGGTCACCTGGCGGTTCGCGTAACCGGCCTGACCTCTCTCGGGGAAGAGGTCGCCCTGGCCGCTTTCGTCAAGCTTCTTGAGGTCGGCCACGATCGGGGCTGCTTTGGCCTCTACCTCGGCGATCAGCTTCATCGCGTTGGAGCGTTCTCGAAGCTTGTCCCACTCGGTCCTTTCGGCCGGTGTCGGTAGCGTCACCTCTTCCTCTGCCGCCTGTGGGAATGCCCTTCGCGGCAACAAGGGTCCCCCACCCTGGCCAGGAATCAAGACCCGCTGCATACTTCATCGCCCCAATCTGATATTTAGTTGTAACCACACCATGGCACGGTCGCGTTAAAGAATTCTGAAATGGGAAGCCTCACACGATCATGCGTCTGAAGATTCTTCCGGAAGCGTCAGCCTGGCTTATCTGACAATTTCTCTGCCCGCCCAGTGGTCGCTCCTCTGAGCCTGGCCATCGTCGTGTCTGCAGGACCCAGGCAACCCGAAATGTTAGCCCCGAAGCTCCTATCTGGTTGATGGGACAGGGCTGAGCCGGTCGGAATGGGCCGTAAGGCCCACGCGACAAAGCTCACCGCCACACCTTTGTGAGTTTTCTTTCAGCACCAGCTGGCAAACTGAAGCAAAACCGAAGGGAGTCAGGCGCTTGCAGGTCGGGCCCATCCTCGGAATGGTGAGATGGGGAGCAGTCAGGAGCAGTTCCGCGCCTGCCCCCGGGTCCGATTGCGTTCCCCAGGATACCCTTTCCACCCGCACCACAGCCCACAGGCTCTTTGCACGGCCTGAGGTGCGCGAATGCTGGAGCGTCTCGCTGGGTGCACCGGTTGAGTTTCCCGTTGTCCCCTGCGAAGGTGGCATTCTGGCAGTGCTGCGCGAGCCGAAAACGACCGTCGAGCATCCCGGCGTGCAGCGCCTGGTGCGCTTGTTTCCCGGCCAGGAGCCTCAGGCTCTACCCACCCCCGAGGGGAGGTTTCTGGCTGCTGGTCGGGACGGGATTGAGCTGAGCTGGACCACCACCGGCAAGTACATCTTCGATCCGATGATGCCCTCGGTGGATCACAAGCATGACGAGGTCAAAGTGCAGGCCGCGAATTGGAGCCGATCGCTCCGGGGTTGCACCAATACGACGGCCTCCCCCTTCCCCTGGCCCCCCATCTCCTGGCACGGGCGCACCCTCTTGCAGGTGGATGAGCGCACCATCGAATGCCTGGATGGCAACGGCCGGAAGCTTTTCCAGCACCAGGGAACTCCCTGGGCCAAGCTGCAGGTGCCCCCGGCACTGAGTCGGGATGGACGCGCCGTGATCTGCGACGACAATCACGGGGTGTTGACCGCATACCGGTCGGATGGCTCACAAGCCTGGCAAGAAACCACTTTTCGCACGATCCGCTGCACTCCGCTGCTACTTGACGAGGGTCATACCCTGGTGGCGATCCGGGGGGAGGAATCTGGCACCACCACCCTGCGACGAATGGATGACGCAGGGAAGACGGTGAGCCAGTGGACCGTGCCGGGGGCTTTTGTTGCCGGCCTGGCTCAGGCTCCCGATGGAACCATCCTGGTGGCAGCCAACGACCCGCCCCGCCTGGCGGGCTATGACACAGTCGGGCAGTTGCGCTGGGAGCATCCTCTGAGCGAGCCCAGCCTGGGACCTCCAAACCCGCTGGAAGACGGCTCCGTGTTGATCGTGGGCCGAGATGGCCGGGTGTGCGCCGTGCAGGTAACCGATCCTCGCACCGGCCACGATCCGCTTGCCGCTCAGGAAACCGCCGGCGCTATCCATGAGGGGTCCAGGTTCGTGACCCTGGCCGGCGTGCGCGTCCGTCGCAAGTAGCCAGCCACCTGCTCTCCTGCGTTCTTCTGTTCACAACCCGGCAACCTCATGAGTCGCCCGGCTGACTAGATTATGGGCAACAACTCGCACTCAAAAATTCCTGAAATGAGGTTGCCCCCCGTGAACACCCTGTCCAGCGTCAACGCCAACTACAACACTCTGGCCCTGCCAGGCCGAAGCTCTGCCCCGCAGGCCGCCTGCAACTGCGGC
>QWHO01000432.1 GCA_021404945.1 bacterium CPR1 | reverse complement strand
ACCCGGGCCGCCATCGCTGCCAGGAAAAGCATGCTGGACCTGGGCGGGCTCTCCAACACGCCCGGGCAGCTGGCTATGTCCGACCAGGCCAGGGCGGCCGGAGTCACCGTCGTGCTGGGCATGGGGGCCACCCCGGGAGTGAGCAACCTGATGGGCAAGCAGGGGGTCTCGCGCATGGAGTCAGTGGACTCGATCCACGTCCACTTCGCTACCTACCGCCGCGTCGCGCCCTCGCCCGGGCTGGTGGACACGGTGCTGGACGAGTTCAGCCCCTCCACCGTGCGCTTCTTCTTCGAAGACGGCAAGCTCGTGGAAGTGCCGCCCTTCTCCGGCGAGAAGCAGGTCGAATTCAACGCCCCGGTGGGCAAGACCAGCACCTGGATCGTGCCCCACTCGGAGGTGCACGCCTTTCCCCGCTCCTTCCCCGGCGTCAAGCGGGTGGACGTGCGCGGCACTTGGCGTCCCGAGACCATGGCCCTCTTGAAGCATTACAACGAGGTGGGCCTGCTCGGGACCGAGCCGGTCACGGTGGATGGGGTATCCGTCAAGCCCAAAGCCCTGCTGCGCCAGCTGCACCTCGACCACGACGACCCCGACGACCCGCTCGAGTATGCCTTCCTGGTCAACGTCGAGGTGGTGGGCAGCCGCAACGGAGCGCGGGTGGTGGCCACCTACAACCTCTCTCACCCGCCCCGCTCGGAGTGGGATAGGACCTGCACCGCCAAAGTGACCGGCATCCCCGCTTCCATCGGGGCCCAGCTGCTGGCCCGGGGTATCTCCCTGCCTGGCGTGAACACTCCCGAGGCCGTCTTCGAGCCCGAGCAGATGTTCCGCGAGTTGGCCCGGCGCAAGATCCTGGTGGACGAGAGCGTGGTGGAGACCCGCCTCTACGGCTGAAACCGACCCCTGGCCCGGCGCGAATGACCGTGCCTCACGCCAGAATCAGTCATGAGCCGGACAGGCTTCGCCCCCGATGCTGTCGCCAGCATCGAAGAGCGGGGGTGGTCACCACCTGGTAGAGCTGGTGCTCGCTCAGCCAGTAGCCGGAGATCACTTCGCCTTCGAGCGAGCCGCTCAACTCGTTCTGCTCTTCTTTTCGGGCCACAACTCCCCCTGAAAAACACTCCGCGACGACATGTGCGGCCCTCAAGATTGGGTCATCTGACCCCCCCATGACATGGTGCTTTTGTTAAAAATTTGTGCTAAACTCGTGGGAGCATCAGATGGGAGGGCTCCAGTGAGAAACAGGCAATCGGACAAAAATACCCCCGGGGCAGGCGTGGGTCTCGTGTTCCTGGCGATCGTCGCAGTCGCCCTCTACTACATCTGGCCCACCCTTGAGTTGGCCTTCGTCAATGCCTTCGTCGCCGGCGGCTTCGCCCTCACCTTCGGCCTCATCTTCCTCAAAAGCGTCGCCATTCTGGTCATGTTCGGCTTCGCGCTCTTCCTGCTCTCGGCCCTGTTCTTCCCGGCCAAGAAGCGGCGCTGACTCCTTACGCAGCACGAAAGCCGGGCCGGAAGGTCCGGCTTTTTGCTTTCCAGGAAAGGCTAAAGGCGGAACCGAACTGAGCCCGCCATGCGGGGTGTGATTTTTTTTCTATTATTTCTGGCGCTCGGTATCCCGTCGTGGGGCGCTCCACTCCACGAACCGGGCGACCGCCAGGCGATAGAAGCGGTGAAACTGCTTCAAGAATGGGGCCTGGTCGAGGGTTACCCGGACGGCAGTTTCCGCGGCGAGCGGGCCATGAGCCGCTACGAGGTGGCCATCCTGATCGCCCGGGCCCTGGCCCGCCTCGAAACCGAGCACGCCGAGCTGGCCACCAGGAGCGAGCTGGCCGAGCTGCACCGACTGGCCGATGCCTTCCGCTCCGAGCTGGAGGCGCTGGGCGTGCGGGTGGACAACCTGGAAGAGTCGGTGGCCCGCCTGGACAAGCGCGTGGCCGAGCTGGGCAAGCTGGAGTGGGAGGGCACCCTGTTCACCCGGGTGCTCACTCAGAGCTTCTCCAACCAGGGCAACCCCCGCTCGGGCTTCGGGCCGGGCTCGCTGGATTACCAGACCCTGGTGGGCAGCTCGGCCGGGGGCAACCTGCGCCCCCACGGTCCTCCCGGCGTGCTCCCGGTGATCTCGCTGGCCAACGGCCGCCCGCTCACCAACGGCAACAGCTTCACCTCGGCCATGCTGCTGAACCTGACCGTCACCCCCTCCGACGACCTGCGCGTTTTGATGCGGCTCTTCGCTTACAGCGCCCAGGGCGATTCCGAGGTGGACGCGGTCTGGGGGGTGAATCCGCCCTACCTGGCCAACTCCTTCACCGGCCGGGCCTTCGTGGGCCCCGGCCTGCCAGTGGACGGTCAGTCCCAGGGCCTGGGCCACTTCCCCTTCACCCGGGCCGGCATCGACAAGGTGGAGGTAAGCTACGCCCCGGCCCAGACGACGCTCACTCTGGGCGCCTTCACACCCCGCCTCATCTCGACCCAGGTCTACATGGGCCAGGTCAATCCGCAGCCCGGCGAGCCGCGCGTGCTGGAGAGCTTCGGGGCCCACGTCACGGGAGATACCGGCCCGTTCAGCTGGGAGGCTTTCGGGACCCGCCTGCCGGACGGCAACCCGGGCGTGACCGCCCAGTACCAATCCGAGGCCCTGGGCGCCTCGGTTCGGTACGAGCAAGACGGCTGGTTGGCGGGCCTGCATTTCTTGCGCGCCGCCAACCAGAAGCCCTCCGACGCCGGCCTGACGGGCGGTCAGGTCTCTACCTTCGTGCAGGGGGGACCGGGCGAGTTCTACACCGACTGGGTCAACCCGCCCGGCTTCTTCGTCAGCCAGCTGGGCAACCCCCAGAGCCCCCAGGTGGCCGGGGCCGGCTCGGTGACCGATGTCCGTCCCATTAACGGTCTGAGCGGCAGCGACGCGCTCAGCTCACGGGCCACCTTTGGCCCCCAGGGCATCTCCATGGGCGGGCTCAACCTGAGCTGGGAGGACGAGAGCTGGAGCGTCTTCGGCGACTACGACTACTCTTACTACCGCCCCAGCCGGGGAGCGGCTTACGGGGTGTCGGGCAGCCTGTTCCGGCTGGGAGTCAACTACCGCTTCGACGAGGGGCGCTGGGACCTGGGGCTGGACTATCGGCACACCGATCCCACTTACGATCCGTTCATCCTGACCTATCCAGGCACGGCCGCCGGCCTGCGCATCTTTCGCGTCTACCACCGCCTGCCCGACTTCGACCAGTTCTGGCACATGTGGTCACTGCACAACACCAACGAGTTCCCTCACAATCGCAAGGGCATCTGGGCCAGGGTCGGCTGGCAGTATGACCCGGACGGCAAGCTGACGGTGCGCTACAGCCACCAGACCCAGGTGCGCACCTCGCTGCAAGACGTGCGCGTGCCGGCCTCGGGCCTGGGCTTTTTGACCCCCCAGCTCAACGTGCTGGGCCACTCGCCCGGCTTTTTCGACGTGGTGTTCCGCGAGCTCTCACCGCTCTCGTTCGATGCCCTCCTCAATCCGCTGGAGAACCCCAGCGGCTCGGTCAACTCCCTTTTCGCTCAGATCGATCACAAGTTCACCGGCACTCCCTGGCTGGTCGAGGGTCTCTACGACCGCTACAGCTTCCAGCGAGCCAGCGGGCTGACGCCAGCCTTCGGGGGCAGCCAGAACCGGGTGGACCTGGTCGCCGATCACCTGCGCCTGGCGGTGGGTCACGCCTTCTCGGACTCGGTGCTGCTCAAGCTGGGCTATGAGCAGGGCAGCATCAGGGGCCATTATGACCCGTTCGGGGTCTACAACCCTTATGCCATCGCCACCGGCTCCACCACCTTTCGCAACTGGGATACGGTCCAGCGCATTCCCCTGGCCGAGCTGAGCTGGCAGGTCTCAGACGGGGTCAAGGCGGGAGCCGAGCTCCGCTGGTACGACAACGTCGACCAGGTGTCGGCCAGCGTCTTCTCGGGGCCGCCCGGGCGGCTCGGAGCCACCGCCCACCCCTTCAGCTGGAGCGGCTACCAGATCGGCACGACTCTGGAAGTCAGCTTCTAATCCGACAGGCCGATACCGCGGAGCCGTGGACACCCTCTGCAAATAGAATATATTCGATTCATGCCGGCCACCACGATCCACATCCCGACTTCCCTCCTGGAGGTCGTCGATCGTCGAGCTCGGACCGAAGGGATCAGCCGAAACCGCTTTATCCTGAATGCCCTCCAGCGTGCCCTGGCGGAGGACGACGCCTGGAGCCCGGCGAGAGCCGCTACCAAAGGATGGTGCCAGGGCGGTCGAAGAGATGGTGAACCACATTGTCGAGCGCCGCTCGAGCAAACCTGCTCCCGAGCTGTGAGCGTTGAGCGACGGATCCGCATCCTGGACACGGTCACGGTGTCCTAGCTGATGAGGGGCGATCCGAATGCAGTAAACCGGCTCGAGACCTGCGGCCAATCAGACGTCCTGGTTCCCCAACCAGTGATCGCCGAGCTTTCTTTTGGTCTGGCGAGGCTCCCCCATCCAGGAGAAAACGCATCTCAAGGACCGGTTCGAGCTGATTTTATCGGAGATTCTCAGGGCCGAGTGGACAGATGACGTCAGCTATCATTTCGGGGCCAGTAAAGCCTTCCTTGAACGAGCAGGTCAGGTGATCGAGGATTTCGATCTGGCCATCGCCGCTCACGCTTTAGCCAGAGGGGCGATTCTCGTCACTTCGAACCGAAAGCCCATGCAAAGACTTCCGAACATTGACCTCGAGGACTGGGGACCTTCCGTCGAAGGGGCCGCGCCTTGACATCTTCAAGGTGGTGGCGACGCGCAGCCGGAAAACCGGTTTCCGGCTACGCTCATAGCCTAGGCCAGGTCGCTCGAGTCTTCTATGGGATTGACCGGCTCCGGCTCGGCCGGGCTGGCGGAGGGGGCCGAGACCGCGGCCGTCGCTGCGGAGCCTTCCACGCCCTCCTGCATCAGCTTGACCACCTGCTCGAGCAGCGCTCCCCGCTTGACGATGAGCTCGTTGGCCAGGCAGATGTGGTCGTTGCCGTCCTGCATGCAGGTCACGGCGGCGATGAGCACCTCCTCATCGCCGCTCTCGACGAAGGACTCGAAGTAGCCGACGCCCTCCTCGACGAGCTTGGTGCCGTGGTTGATCTGGTAGAGAATCTGGGGCGCGAAGTCGAGATCGGGGTAGTTGGAGCGCTCGGCCTGGAGTTGGGCCACGATCTCGGGCAACGCTTCGTTCTGGAACTCCTCCATGCGAGATTTGATCACCTGGAAGGCTTCCAGCAGGGGCTCGCCACGCACCAGGTTGACCTTGACCACGCGCGTATCGAGCAGCTTTGCGTCCTGGAAAGATCCCGGCGGCACTGTGGCCCGCGGCCAG
>QWHO01000431.1 GCA_021404945.1 bacterium CPR1 | reverse complement strand
CGACCGGCAGGCCGTGAGCCCGCAGCTCCCAGTGCAGGTGCGGAGCAAAGCCGCCGGTCCCGCCCACCCGGCCGATCACCTGGCCCCGTTTGACGGTCTGGCCTTCCTCCACCTCGATGCTGGAGAGGTGGAAGTAGCTCGTGCCCAGTCCCAGTTCGTGGCCCAGCACGACGGTGTTGCCGTTGACGATGCCCTGGGCAGTATGCAGCACCACCCCATCGGCTGGAGCCAGCACCTCCTGGCCCTCCCAGCCGGCCAGGTCGAGGCCCTTGTGGTAGCTGCGCTTCCAGCCGTTGTAGAGGCGTTTGGCGCCAAAGCCGGTGGTCTGGGGAGCCTGGCAGGGCAACAGGAAGCTGCCCGACCAGAGGCGTTGGGGCTCGAAGGGCTTGAGAGCCTCCAGGATTGCCTCGTCATCGGCCTTGTTCTGGGGAGTGGAGTAGGAGGCCAGGGTCGCCTCGCTGAGCCAGATCTCCTGGGAGGGAAAGGGACGCTTGTTGATCGGCACCCTGCGCTCGAGACGGGTCTGATCGGAGAGCTCGGCCACCATCGGATGCGAGCCCGGGGCCAGATCGACGGGAATCGGAGCCACCGTGCGCATCACCCCTTGCTCGTCGGCGGCAGAGAGCTCCAGGCGCAGGTTGGCCCAGCGCAGGGTGCCCGTGGTGCCGGGCGGCACTCCTTGAACCGAGACGAAGAGCGGATCACCCTGGCGGGGATTGCCCATGACCGAGAGGCTCTGGGCCAGACCGGGGGCGGCCAGCATGACCAGTAGCAACAGCAACATCATCGTGCCCCTGCCTCCTGGGTGGCACCCCGGCGCAACTCAAAGTGGTCCTCCACCTGTTGCAGCAGGGGCGCTACCCCGGCTTCGAAGGCCAGCACGGCCTCCACGGTCTTTTCATAAAGCTCGATCAGCAGGGCCTGGCGGGCATCGCACATCTGCTCGACGCGGAACGACTCGGCGTGGAGCACTTCGGTGATGCTGGCGTCGGGCAGGAAGGCCAGGCTGGCCAGCAGGTTCTCGGCGACCAGGCGGTCGTCGCCGGCAGCGTGGCTGGGGTCGAAGGCTACCGGCAGGATGGTCTTCTCCTTGGCGTGGCGCAACACGTTGAAGTCGGGGGTGAAGCGATTGTAACCGTTCCTGGCAAACATGGTCTTCACGCCTCGCTCGCACAGCACGATGTCGAGGTTTCCCTGGTTGGCGATGTACTCGGCGGCGTTGAACCACTCCTCGGCGTCGTTGCCGAAGCCGCGCTTGAGCATGACCGGCCTGCCCGAGTTGCCCACTTTTTCCAGCAGCGCAAAGTCCTGAGCGTTGCGGGTACCGATCTGGAACATGTCCACCTGGCCGGCAAGTTGCTCGACCAGGGTGTGGTCCATCACCTCGGTGATGTAGGGGATGCCCGTCTCCTGGCGGACCCGGTCGAGAATGGCGATGCCCTCCAGTCCCAGCCCTCGAAAGTCGGTCGGGCGGGTGCGCGGCTTGAAGGCCCCGGCCCGAAAGATGAGTCGATCGCGGATCTTGAGCCGATCGGCCATGGCCGCCAGCATGCGAGCCTGGGTCAGGGTCTGCTCCTCGGTCTGCACCGAGTCGGGACCGGCCAGAAAGATGTGCTTGCCTGCGCCGATGCGGCGCATCAGGCCGTCTGGCCCGCGCACCTCCACCACCCGGCGCTGGCGGTGCACGGCCTTGCGCCGACCGTCGCCCACCACCCGGGCGATGTTCTTGTAGCTCGAGCTGATGCGCCAGACTCGCTCCACGCCGGCCAGGTTGGCCAGGTAGTCTGCCTGGCTCGCCAGCGAGCGCACGTCTCCGATGACGTGCAGGGTGTCGTAGACCTCGCTGCCTTCGATGACTTCCAGGGTGTTGCCGTGCCGGGCGGCAATCTTGCCAATGGCCTCGACCGTGATCGGGTGGCCCTTTTCCATCTCGATGATCATAGCCGGGGCGGTTTCTCTGATCCCGAGATGAAGCCTGCTGCTCGGCAAATTTGCTGTATCGCGTGCAAATCGCGCAGGGACGGGCGCCCGCTCGTAGAAAAGCCCCTGCCCATGAGCAAGTTAGCCGAGTTGAAGAAACGTCTCTCCACTGTTTGGGACCTGCGCAGCACCTCCAGCCTCTTGAGCTGGGATCAGCAGACCTACATGCCCCCGCAGGGGAGCGGTCCAAGGGCTCAGCAGATGGCCACCATCGACCGGCTGGCTCACGAGATCCTGACTGCGGACGAGACGGCCCGGCTGCTCGACGAGGCAGCCACCGAGCTCAATGGCGCGGCGGACGACTCCGACGAGGCCTGTCTGATCCGGGTGGCCCGCCGCCACTACAACCGTGGGGCCAATGTCCCCGGCAGCCTGGTGGAGGAGTTCAGCCGCACCTGCAGCCTGGCTCACGAGAACTGGGTGGAGGCCAAGCGCTCTTCCGACTTCCCGTTGTTCGCCCCCCACCTGGAGAAGATCTGGGAGCTGGCTCGCCAGATCGCCGGGGCTCGCGGCTATCAAGAGCATCCCTACGACGCCCTGCTCGATGAGTGGGAGCCGGGCACCACGGCAGCCGAGGTGCGGGCCATGTTCGACGAGATGCGCCCGCGATTGGTGGCGCTGGTCAAGCGGATCCGCGAGTCGGGGGTCAACCTGGACGCCTCGGCTCTGCACCAGAGGTTCGACCTCGAGCGGCAGATTGCGTTCGCCAAGTTCATGGCTGAAGAGATCGGTTACGATTTCAACCGCGGTCGCCAGGACATCTCGGCCCACCCGTTCTGCACCTCCTTCTCGGCCCACGACGTGCGCATCACGGTGCGCTATTTTGAGCGCTTCCTGGCACCCTCGCTGTTTGGCACCCTGCACGAGGCCGGTCATGCACTCTATGAGCAGGGCTCTCCTCCCCAGTTCAACCACACCCCTCTGCGGGGCGGGGCCTCGCTGGGCATTCACGAGAGCCAGTCGCGCTGGTGGGAGAACCTGGTGGGCCGCAGCCGGCCCTTCTGGAAACGCTATTTTCCCAAACTGGCGGGTTTCTTCCCCGAGCAACTGCACGGCTACACCGTAGACCAGTTCTATCGGGCCATCAATCGCGTGGAGCCATCGCTCATTCGCGTGGAGGCCGACGAGGTGACCTACAACCTGCACATCATGATTCGCTTCGAGCTCGAGCTTCAGATCATGGAGGGCAAACTGGCCATCAAGGACGTGCCCGATGCCTGGAACGACCGATATTCTGAGTATCTGGGGGTGAGCGTGCCCAACGACGGGTCCGGCTGCCTGCAGGACATTCACTGGGCCCACGGCATCCTGGGCTACTTCCCAACTTACTCGATCGGCAACGTGGTAGCCTCGCAGTTGTGGGAGCGCATGCTGGAGGACCTGCCCAACGTGGACGAGCTGGTGGAGAACGGCCAGTTCAAGTCCGTGCTGGGTTGGCTGGTCGAGCACGTGCACTCGCGAGCCAAGAAGTATCTGCCCAAGGAGCTCGTGCAGAAGGTGACCGGCGAGGGGATCCAGTGCGGGCCGTTCCTGCGCTACCTGGAGACCAAGTTCGGCGAGCTTTACGCGCTTGACCGATAAGCCCACCCCGCGCGAGCGCAACATCGCGCTCAACCGCAAGGCGCGTCACGAGTACCACATTCTCGAGACGCTCGAGTGCGGCGTGGTGCTGGTGGGCACTGAGGTCAAGTCGCTGCGTCAGGGCAAGGCCAACCTCACGGATGCCTACGCGGTCGTGCAGCACAACGAGGTGTGGCTCTACAATCTGCACATCAGCCCTTTCGACAAGGGCAACCGATTCAACCACGACCCCCTGCGGCCGCGCAAGCTGCTGCTTCACCGCATGGAGATCCGCCGGCTGATCGGGAAGACCCAGGAGAAAGGGCTGACCCTGATCCCCATGCGGCTTTATTTCTCCAACGGCAAGGTGAAGGTGGAGCTGGCCCTGGGCAAAGGCAAGAAGCTCTACGACAAGCGCGAGAGCGAAGCTGCCCGGGACGCTCAGCGCGAGGTCGAGAAGGCCATGCGTTACGCCCTCAAGGAGTAGTAGTCCGCTGGGGAAAGAGCGAAGGCCTCGTTTCCGAGGCCCTCTTTGGTGGAGGTGGCGGGAGTCGAACCCGCGTCCGAAAAGGATTTAGCCGCTGACTCTACGAGCGTATTCCGGATTTTCTTTAAGGTTGCTCGACTCCTCCGGACAGGATTCGCTCAACCTGAGCACCCAACTGATTCCCCTCGGGGCCAGGTGCGTAGCCCTGTCTGGGTAGCTGCTCTAGGTGATGCCCGGTTCCGCCCCGATCAGCGAGGGCGGATGGACACGGCCGTTGTTTAGGCGGCCAGCGCCAGGTTCGCCTGGTGGCGAGCCGGGAACGGGATAACGTTCTTGTTGGCGTTTGTTTTGTTTCCGACTTGATTAACGAGTGATTCGGCAAC
The DNA here is from genome assembly GCA_021404945.1 of bacterium CPR1. Lineage (GTDB taxonomy): Bacteria > Vulcanimicrobiota > Xenobia > Xenobiales > QWHO01 > QWHO01. The sequence goes on along the minus strand of QWHO01000431.1, from coordinate 995 downwards.
TCGGCTCGCATCTTCGGCCCGATCAGCTTCCCGTCGAATCCGGTCACCCCCGGGTCTTGAACGCATGCTGAGGATACCATGAGCTGCCCGCTGGCACAACTGGAGAACTGTTAGAATTCCATCTCCAGAGCCTGTCGCGAAGAGGTTTTGCAGAAATCACCACGGAGGCGACCTTTCGAGAAGGAAGTTTTGGAGAGGTAGCCCGAACCTGGCGGCAGGGAAGTTTACCGTGCCTCAGGAAGCCCGCCCCATGCATATTGACGCCATGCTCTGCGATTTTGCCACGGTCCGTGAGGGCTTGTTGCACGTTCTCGGCGGGGGGATCAACCGGCTCTGGCGCGACCGCTTTCCGGCCGCCATGGGCGTCAGCCTGGCGATGGTGCTGGAGGTGCATCCCATCGAGGCCTCTCGGCATCACCGCATGACCATCGTGCTGCAAGACCAGGACGGCAAACGCCTGGCCGAGATGGATGCTGATTTCCAGCTCAACCGCATCCCCGACCATGCCAAGCCGGGCGAGCGCATCATCATGCCGATGAGCATCTCGCTGCAGTCGATGAGCATTCCCGTGGCCGGGACCTATAGCGTGGAGATCCTGGTGGACGGTCAGCACAAGCGCTCTCTGGCCGTTGTGGCCGAGACCATCAAGCCCAACGACCGGCGGCGCCGGGAGCGCACGCTGGGCGGAGAGCCTACCACCCCGCCGGAAGAGTAGCCATCTTTCGGGCTTAGCAGGCTGTTGCAAAATCGGTTGTGCAGGGCATCAACCTGCCAGGATGAATGCAAAAGCATCACTTTCTCGCATGGGCTGTGCGACGAATTCTCAACAGGTTGAGCTTCGTCGCATCGCCCGTGCCACAAGACTTTGCAAGCGGCTCGAAACAAGTTTCTCACCGCACGTTACGTGGCACGGTCAATGCGACGAAGTCTAGAAGTCCGGCCGCAAACCCCCTTGTGGTGTCGGAGGGAACCTCCGCCACCACAAGATATTGTAG
>QWHO01000797.1 GCA_021404945.1 bacterium CPR1 | reverse complement strand
ACCCGGAGACAGCCCCCACCTGAGGGAATGTGGTTCTGCTCCGTGAGAAGGTGGCCCGTTGCCTGCGTCGGCGGGATCTAATCTTGCACGTTGGAAATTGCCGAAAAGTTGCCGGACGGTGAAAAGGTCTTGGACAGGATGTTGCTGTTCGATGAACCGGGGCTGGAGCAACCTGCTCGAGCTTGATGGCGAGCATCTCCCCTGGCACGATTGCAGGGGACCGACTTCGACCTGCTGCAGACAAGTGGCGAGCAGGTGGCCGTCAACGCCGAGCGCTGGGGCCTGCTCTATGGCCTCTTTAAGGCACCTCGCGGTCCCATCGTGCTCGGTCCGGAGAGCTTCGTGGAGCACCCCATGGCGAGTTTGCCGACGTCGAGCCCCTCAGCCATCGCGCCCTGGAGATCTTCGAGGCCGCGGACCCGGCTCACCCCGAGCTCGCGGGGGTTTGCTGCTCTCGGGCTTGCATCGCAAGAGTCAGCGAGCTGCCCCATTCCCCCATACCGCCTCCATTCCAGCGTATACCCCGGAACCAGCCCGGTACCGGGGGATTCCCGGTACCGGATCATACGCCGGATGGCACCGGCAGACCTCGAGCAGCTGCTCCAGCACACCCTCCGGGCCGTGTTTAAAGAGATGCATCGCTGCTCGACCCAGCCCCGCTCTGGCCGCGTGGCCGAGGTTCGGCTACCCGCCGAGACCGCCTCCCAGGCCGCCCGAGCCCCTGGAACCTGACATCTCCTATGAGGGCCCCGCTCTCGATGAGTGCTCCCAGATTCCAGAGCACTGGGACGACACGAGCCAGCTTCCTCTCGACTGGTAAACTGGCTCCCACTGGACCATTCCAACACGGAGAGCAGAACACCTCATTCCCCAATTCGGGGTCTGCCTCCGGGTCAGGCCTGCGCCAGTGTCTACCCCGCTCCCGCCTCACCCCGGCTGCCGATACCGTCCCCGCGAGGTCTTCCGGAGCGCCCTCTGGCGCATCCTCGCCGACCACCTCAACGTCTTTCTGCGCGAGTATGAGAGCCGCTTTGAAGCCAAACTGGGTCCTCTGCCCCCGGAAAGCGAGAAGGTGCTCACCCGCCTGGCCTGCTGCGGGGACCCCAACGAAGGCGTTACTTTGCTGCGCTGCAAAGAATGCGAGGTCACCCTGGCGGTTCCGTTCTCTTGCAAGACCAGGATTTGCCCGGGTCTGCTCCCCGAGGTGCCCTACCGCCATCTGGTCTTCACTCTGCCCAAGAAGATGGGGATCCGCACCCGCTTCCGCCAGGACCGCAGCCTCTTCCGTACCACGGCCCGGCTGGTGACGCGGCTCCTGACCCGCTGGATGCGCGAGCAACTTTCCATCCAGCAAGACCTCAAGCGGGCCCACCCCGGAATTCTGTTGGCGCAACAGTCATTCGGCGATGAAATCAAGCTCCATCCCCATTACCACGTGCTCACGACGGCCGGCCTGTTCCTGCCAGACGGGTCCTTCTACTCCGTGTCCGACTTTGACCAGGCCGAGCTGACCGCCAGGCTCCGTCGCTCCGTGCTCGCCTGGCTGGTCAAGCGCAACTTGCTAACTCCCGAGAACGCCGCCAGGATGCAGGTCTGGCCTCTCGAGCGCTAGGGCTTCAACGTGTATGCTGGACCTGTGATCCAGGGTGACGACCGCCGGGTCAGCTATCGGGCCAGCAACGGTCAGGTCAAGACCTGGAGCCACGCCCTCGAGTTCCTCGCCTGTCTGGTGCAGCACATCCCCAAGTCGCGGCAGCAGACCGTCTCTTCTCACGGGTGGTTTGCCAACCCGACCGGCCATCTCAGCAGCCCCAAGCCGGATAAGCAGCCTGACCACGAACCATCACCCAAACGAGGCCGCTGGGCGGCCAGGGTGCTGCGAGTCTGGCAGGTCGACCCGGAGCTCTGTCCGCGCTGCGGCAAGCTGATGCGCCGGAGCCGGGCGGTCTTCGAACGACTCGAGCTGATTCGGCTCCTGAAGGCGCTTGGCCGATTCGGTTACCCGGCCCGACCTCCTCCCTGTCCTCCCGAGCCCCTCGAGCCCGAAGCCTCCCATCACGACCCCAGCCCGGACGAATGCTCTCAGGTCCCCGGCGACTGGGATGAGGTGAGCCAACTGCCACTCGACTGGTAGGACCGGCTTGGATG
>QWHO01000430.1 GCA_021404945.1 bacterium CPR1 | reverse complement strand
TGCCGTAGGTCGTCAGCACGACGTGGGAGCCCTCCAGGTCGGCCGCTCCTGGCCTGTTGGCCGACGCGCGCGCCGTGAGCACGCGCAGTTGCGGCGCAAAGCGCTCGGCCTCCTGGCGCCAGTTGTCCAGCAGCGAGGCGGGGACGACCAGGAGGTCGGTTCCCTCGTCGCCCGCCAACGAGAGCATGCCGAGGACCTGGATGGTCTTCCCGAGGCCCATATCGTCGGCCAGACAGCCTCCCAGGCGCAAGACCCTCAGGGTCGACAACCACTGCACCCCGACTCTCTGGTAAGGGCGAAGCTCGGCGGCGAGCCCGGCGTTCCCAGGAACCTGTCCCGGCCGACGCAGAGACTCCAGCTGAGCCGCCAGCCAGTCGCCTGCCACGACGCGCGTATAGTCGCGGTCCACCCCGGCATCCTCGGTCCTGACATCGAGCCTCGCCCCGGCCAGAAGCCTCATCCCCTCACCGAATCCGAGCCCCTCGCGGGCCAGACCCTCCAGGTGACCCCAGTGAGCCAGAACCTCGGAGAGCTTGTCCCGATCGACCTCCACCCACCGTCCCTTGATGAGCGCCAGGCCTTCGCCCCGAGAAAGCAGCTCTTCGATCTCGGCTCGGGACAGGGTCTCCCCCTGCAGCGTCACACGCACGTCGAAATCGAGCAAGGCGTCCAGGCCGAGGGTGGAAGGCGCCCGGCCGCCCACCGAGACCGTCACCGAAGGACGGGGACGATTGGCCGCGCTCCACCAGTCGGGCGTCCGTACCACCAGCCCCGCGCGTTCGTAGTGCGCGAGCTCGGACAGGAAGCGATAGGCATGAGTGGGGCTCCAGGAGAGCGGACGGTACACGTCCCCCGAGTCAATCAGGTCTTTGAGAAAGGCGCTCTGCTCGGCCGCACGCGATAACGGCGCCAGAAGAGCAAGCAAAGCGCCGCGGTTGCCCGCTCCGGCATACTCCTGCAGGGCACGGCCGAGCGGCAGATGCTGGGGACGCGCCTGCTTGGAGACCCCATGAACGTAAGTGGCCAGGAACGCGAAGGGCAGCTCGGGATCGCGCTTATTCTCGGCCAGGTGAAGGCACACCCGGCCGACCACGTTCCAGATCGAGCCGTGCCGAGACAAGACGCCCTGCAGCCCGTCGGGGTCGGCCCGGGTCGCGGCGACCAGGGCCGACCCCATGTCGTGGAGACAGCCTTTGAGAAGCTCTGGAGTCAAGCGCTCGATCCCTGGACCGGGCGGCACGGCCTCGACCATGGCCTCGAGCTCGCTCGCTGGCAGATCGGGAAGGATGGCCGTGTAAGGATCGTCCGGCTCGATCGCGCTGCAGACCCGGGCCAGATAGGCTTGCCCGACCGCGCGCCAGAACGCCAGGCTCGGGGGCAGGTCGGCGGAGTGCTCTTTCAGGGCAAGGTGCAGGATGCCCTCGCCCCGCCCGGCTGCAAAGGCGGCAACGATGCGCCCCCCGCCCCCGGAGACCTCGAGCCTTCCGCTCGGGGTCAGGCGACAGGTCAGCTGCTCGGCAGAAGGATCGAGGGTGAGCTGCATTTGACTTGAACCTGCTTCAATGTCGGGGTTTCTTGCGGCTCAGAGCGAAAGTCCTCTCGAACAGAACCGCGCCAGCTCTTGCACTAACGCCAGTCTCCCAGCAGCTCGAAGCTGGCCCAGTGGTAGGGCCCTTCGGTGGTCAGCGCGATGGCTCGAGCCCGTTCCAGTGCCGCGGCCTCCTCGGTCGAGAGCGAGACTGAAATCTCTAACCTTCATCATGCTCACTTACTGACTTTTCACCTTGACCCGGACTCCCCCGATGACGACCACCGAGCCGCGCTCTTCGATGCCGGCTTTGTTCTCCTTACCCGTGACCGCGCCCGCCAGGGCTACGACCTCCTCGGCCGTTGTCTTGCTGTTCACCAGCTCCTTGAGGACGGCATCGATCTCTCGCGGGGATTGCAGAGCCCGATCGATCTTGGCCCGGGCATCCGGGTCGGTGTAGTGCGTGCGCAACTGCTTGAGCAGGGCGTTCGCGACGTTCTTGCGATTGGTCGGATAGCTGCTCGGGATGGTGGCCAGCAGTTTCTGCCCGGTCACCACCAGGGGGTCTTTTTGCTCGCCCGTCACGATCTCGAGCGCGGCCAGGATCATTCCATTCTGGCAGCCCGTGTCGTCGCTGCCGTCCACCATCCTCTGGGCCAGCTGCACGTCCGGAGACTCGGCCAGAGCTTTGAGCACAGCCTTTCCGACCCGGTTCCTGTTGGTCGGGTAGTCGGCTGGAATGGCATCCATCGCGGCCCTGGCGGTCTGGGCCAGGGTGAGATTGCCAAGGCCGCTCTTGAGCACGCTGAGGCCGATCGGGGTGGCCAGCTGGCCATCCTCCAGGGCCTTCGTCATGCTCTTTCCCAGGCGGGCGTAGCCGGCCAGGTTGGGGTCGTCCTGCAGCTCATCGAGGGCGGCCCGCACGACCTTCGAGCGGTTGGAGGGGTAACTGTTCGGGATGCTCGCAATCCCGGCCATGACCAGCCTGCCCGGGCTTTGCTCGCCTTCCAGGCGTTTCTTCAGGATGGCAAGGTGGATCCAGGAGGGCAGGCTTTCATCGTCGCAAGCCTGGCCCAGTTTGCTCGCAAGCTTGATCGCGGGCCCGAGCTCCGGATCTCGGGAGAGCTCTATCATGAGCGCTTGGCTGGCCATGCGTTTGTTGGAGGGGTAGTTGCTGGGAATGGCCTCCAGCATGGCCAGCGCCCGCTGTCCCGCAGGCTTGCCCGTAGACTTGAGGCCGGCGCGGATCAGGCAGTTCTTGACGGCGCTCTCCTCCACCGCCTGGACCGCGGCCCGGGCCAGCTTCAGGCTGGGGAGGCTCTGGACCACCGCCTGGCCAATCCTGGCCGCGTTGGACGGGTAGCTGGCGGGAATTGCATTCAGTCCCGCCAGAGCCGCCTCCTCGATGGACTTCCCCTCCAGGCCGGCGCGCAACACAGCCACCGCGAACAGGCCCAGCGGCTCGTTGTCGTCGGCCGCCCGGGACGCTGTCCTGGCCAGCTCGACGTGCTGGGGGCATGTGGACTGGAGCGCGGAGTACGCGGTCGCCAGCTGCTGGACGCGCTCTGAAGGACGCATGCCTTGCAGACTGGCCAGGATCTCTTGCGGGGCCTGGTCGGACCTGACCGGGGGCTGCTGTTCCGCCAGGGGCTGTTGGAGGGCGACGCGCACGGGCTGGGCGGGCGCCGGCACCTGATCCAGCGCGGCCTGCCGGGTCGAGCCGAAGGCCCAGTCCTGGAGCCGGTTGTACCATGGGCGCGAGGGTTTTGTGGGACCGGAAAGGCACACCATGTCCTTCAGGCGCGGCTCGGGCGTGGACACGCTGGGGCGCGCCGGATTGAACCAGGGTACAGCCGGCCCCCATCCGGTGGGGGTCGAAACCATTGCACTGTAGACTAGCTCGTGGAGCTGAAAAAATGCTGAGAGAGCCTCGGGAGCTTGCGACGAAGCTGTGCGCCACGCCGCCGGGGCCTCCCCCGGTGAGCCCAGACGTTCACCTTGCTCCCGGGTCAACCCCATCGCGCGCCCGGCCGATCTCGAGGGACAGCGCCAGCGGCGCGAGCAGTTCCTGGAGGCGCTCGAGGAGAGGAGGCCATCCGGGTGATCGTGCTGCGTACTCAGGTGAGAGCTGAGTTGGCTTCAAACGCTTCCGGGCCTTCAGCCCGGCGCAACGCTCACTACCCGCATCTCCCCCAGCAAGACCTCGCCGGCCCGCTCGAAGCGTAGCTCGCCCGCCTGCCCGCTGATGCGCAGGTAGCCCCGGTGCACCAGTCGCAGGTGGCAGGCCACGCACAGCATGATCAGGTTCTCGTCGGCATTCGAGCCTCCGCGCGAGCGAAACACCACGTGGTGGGCCTGCAGGTTCTCGTGGCGCGTGCAGCCCGGAGCGCAGCAGGTGAAATGATCGCGCTGCATCAGCCGGAGCTGCTGGCCCTCCAGAGCGTGCTCTTCCTGGTTGGAGAGGATGAACGTCAGGGCGATGGCCTCGGCACAGGTGTCGCGATCGAGCTCACCGCCCGCGGCGCAGGCCACGGTGCATTCCAGGCGCAGCAAGGAGAGCATGGACACCGGCTCGAGAGACACCCGGAAGCTCACCCTCGAGTCCGGTCGGTCCGGCTCATCTGACAACATCTGGCGGCTCCAGGCCAGCAGCAGGGGCAGGCCGGCCAGGGGCAGCAGAGCCAGCTCGGCCAGCTCGAGCGAGGGCAGAAAGCCCATCCAGGCGGGCGATTCCCTGGTCGGGTCGTCCAGGCAGGGCACCCGCCGGCACCAGCTCTCGAAACTGAGCCGGTCCAGCCCCTTGAGGAACGTCATCCAGCGCTCCAGCGCCTTGCAGGTCAGCCGGCCCGCAAAGCTCACCCAGGGCTCGCTGGGCAGGCCCCGGGCAAAGAGCGGCAGCATCAGGTCGAGCTGGCTGAGGCTCAAGCGCCCGTCGAGCACCGCCTGGCGAAGCTCGGGCCGCTTCTCCATCCAGCGCTCGCGCAGCACCATGGCCCGGGTGGTCGAGGGCCGGATGCCCAGGCACTCCTCGGCGTAGTGGCTCAAACTGGTGAAGCAGGGCACGCCGAGCCGCTCCAGGCCCAGCAGGAGCTGGGCCAGCGCCAGCTGGCACTCGCGCATCGTACGCAGCAGCTCGAAGCCCTCTTGCTGCAGCGTCCAGGCCGCGTGGGGCAGCTCGCCCTCGAGCAGCTCGAGCGGGTCGCGCCGCAGGCCCAGGAAGTCCCACTGGCGGTAGATCTCCTCCAGGCTTCGCTCGAGCCGACGCGAGCGGCGCCGGGGCGTCAGCTCGGCGTCCTCCAGCCAGCGCGAGGTCTGAAGGCCCGCCGTAAGATCGGCCACGATCATCTCCCAGGCGTGGGAATGGTTGGACGGCTTGCCCGCCATGAGACAGCAGAGCTCCACCGCCTGCATCACCGTGCGGTACTGGTGGGGCTCGAGCAAGTAGGTCCGGCTCACCAGGCCGGGGCCTTCAGGCTCTCGGCGCAGCTCCTCGCGCAAGGCCCGCAAGGTCATCCGCCCGGCCAGCTCCACCATGACCTGCTCGAGCTCGGGGAAGCGCTTGAGATAGGCAAAGAGCACCAGGACCTTCTCCTGCTCGAGCTTGCGCTGCAAGAAGGCGGCCTTGAGGTGGGCAAAGCGCTCACAGGCCTGATAGAGCTCGATCGAGCGCAGCGCCGTGCGCTCGCCGATGCCGAAGCGGTCGTGGCAAAAGGTGGCAAAGCTGGAGAAGCCCAGCTCCTCGAGGGGCGAGCCCTCCAGCCGGCCCTTCCTGAGCGCCTGGCACACCCGCCCGAAGCGCAGGCGGGCCGCGTTCTCCAGGCCCACCAGGCGACGGCACTCGGTGTCGTAGCGCACCAGCGCCTCCAGTCGTTCGGCTT
>QWHO01000429.1 GCA_021404945.1 bacterium CPR1 | reverse complement strand
GCGGATCACGGTGCGCATCACCTGGAGAGTGCCCCCGGCCCGCCGGGTCAGTCGCAGGCCTTCTCGCCAGGGCGCCGGGTGGCCGTCCAGAACCAGCGGGAACAGAAAGACCAGCCGATTGCCGGTGCGGTCGGGAATCAACAGGACGTTGTCGCCCTCGACTCGCACGAAGCCCGGCCTGTCACCCCTGGGCGAGACCTCGAGCCCTCCCGCCTCGTCGCTGGTCGCCAGCAACATCAAAGGCGAGCGGGCGATGAACTCGGTGGCCTGGCGGTTCAGACGTTGGTGGATCTTGTTCTCGACCTTGCTGACCGGCTCGCCATAGAGCTCTCGGAGCTCTTCGTGGGTTGTGATCCTGCGCATCTTTGTTTTTTGATTATCCCATTTTTCTCCCCATGTTTTCCCCTGTTCGCCCGAGGTTCTCAACATGCTTTCCCCAGCAGCGTGAAAAAAGCGCTGCCCAATGCTGGGGAATCGTAGGAGGCCGCAAGCCATGGTCGAACACAACATCTTGGGGTCACCAAAAACTCGACCCCAAGATCTAGTGGTTGAGCAGGAGGAATTTTCCTCAACCCGCGTAACATGCCCTTACTGAAAAATTTTCCTCAAGTTCTTCCGGGCGTCGCGCGCCGTCTCGGGACGAGCACTCGAGGACGAGATCAAAGAAAGAGGCGTGTGTCGTGGCTGTTTCAACTGTCAGTGGTAATGGAGTCGTCCAAGCGGTGGATTTCGAGTCGATCCCTGAGTCCAATCAGCTGTCCCCCCTGGGAGAGAAAATCTTCCTGGATCGTTATGCCCTCAAAGACGCCAGCAAGCGCACCCTGTCCGTGGGAGACACGGTCGTGGTGCTGGTCGATTCGGCCTCGGGCCAGCGCGAGATCGGCAAGGTGGTTTCCATGAACGGCGCCACCGTGCAGGTGGAGCTGCGCGACGGAGCCCAGGTGGAGCGCGCCGTCGAGCACGTGGACAAGCCGCTCGAGACCCGGGTCGAGGAGATGATGGACCGGGTGGCCCGCGGGGCCGCCAGCGTCGAGACCGTGGAGAAGCAGGATGAGTGGAGCCAGAACTTTCGCTGGCTGCTCGACGGCTGGAAGTTCGTCCCGGGTGGGCGCATCCTGACCGGCTGCGGCACCGACCAGAACCTGACCTACTACAACTGCTACGTCATCCCCAGCCCACAGGACTCGCGCGGCGGCATCTTCGAGACACTGGCCCAGATGTCCGAGATCATGAGCCGCGGTGGCGGCGTGGGCATCAACCTCTCCACGCTGCGACCAAAGTATGCCTATGTCAAGGGCGTCAACGGTCGCTCCTCTGGCTCGGTCTCGTGGGGCGCGCTCTACAGCTTTGTGACCGGCAAGATCGAGCAGGGCGGCTCGCGCCGCGGCGCGCTGATGCTGATCCTCAACGTCTGGCACCCGGACATACTCGACTTCATCAACTCCAAGCGAGAGAAAGACAACATCACCAACGCCAACATCTCGGTGGGCATCACCGACGACTTCATGCAGGCGGTGGAGAAAGACTCCGACTGGAGCCTGGTCTTCCCGGACACCTCCGACCGGCGCTACGCCGACCAGTGGACCGGCAACCTGCAGGCCTGGAGGGATCTGGGCGGTCAGGTGGTGGTGCACAAGACCGTCAAGGCCCGCGAGATCTGGAACCAGATCATTGAGAGCGCCTGGGCCTCGGCCGAGCCGGGCATCTTCTTCGTGGACCGGGCCAACAAAATGTCCAACTCCTGGTACTACCCTCAGGGCGACCTGATCTGCACCAATCCTTGCGGGGAGCAACCCCTCCCCGCCTGGGCGGTGTGCAATCTGGGCCACGTCAACCTCTCCAAGTTCGCCAGGAACGGCGAAGTAAACTGGGAGGACCTGGGCAAGACCGTGCGCTACGCGGCCCGTTTCCTGGACAACGTCATCGACGCCACTCCCTACTTCTTCGAGCAGAACGAGCAGCAGCAAAAACAGGAGCGGCGCGTGGGCATGGGCACCATCGGCCTGGCCGAGATGCTGATCCGCCTGGGCATCCGCTACGGCTCGGCCGAATCGGAGGAATTCATCGACGAGCTCTATCGCTTCATCGCCCGCGAGGCCTACCTGGCCTCGGCCGACTACGCCGCCGAGAAGGGCTCGTTCAAGTGGTTCGAGGCCGACAAGTTCCTGCAAAGCGGCTTCATGCAGGGGATGCCCGAGGATGTGCGCCTGGCCATCAAGGAGAAGGGAATCCGCAACGTGACCCTGCTCACCCAGGCCCCCACCGGCACGACCGGCACCATGGTGGGCACCTCCACCGGCATCGAGCCATTCTACTTCTGGAGCTATTTCCGCAAGAGCCGGCTGGGCCTGCACGAGGAGAAGGTGGCCGTGCTCGAGGAGTGGCAGCGCCAGAACCCAGGCCAGCCGCTGCCGGACTACTTCGTCAACGCCATGGAGCTGACCCCGGAAGAGCACGTGCGGGTTCAGGCCGCCACCCAGCGCTGGGTCGACTCGGCCATCTCCAAGACCTGCAACGTGCCCAACAACTACACGGTGGAGGACACCCGCAAGCTGTACGAGCTGATGTACCGGCTCGGCTGCAAGGGCGGTACAATCTACCGCGACAAGTCGCGCGACGAGCAGGTGTTGAGCCTGAAAGACGAGACCCCCGAGCCGGCTCCCAAGCCGGTGCCGCTGGCCGAGCAGCCCAAGGTGCGCCCGCGCCCCTACAAGCGCTACGGCGTGACCATGAGCAAGGCCACCCCTTCGGGAACCGCCCACATCACAATGAATGATGATGCCGACGGCTCTCCCTTCGAGCTGTTCATCGAGATTGGCAAGGGGGGCTCGGACATCAAGGCCATGGCCGAGGCCCTGGGACGGCTCGGCTCGTTGGTGCTGCGGGTCAACTCGCCCCTTTCACCCCGCGAGCGGGTCTCGGAGATCGTCAACCAGCTGCGCGGCATCGGCGGCCCGCGCTCGATGGGGTTCGGCAAGGACCGGGTGCGCTCGCTGCCCGACGCCCTGGCCCAGGCCCTGGAAGAGCAGTATCTGGGGGCTACCGAGGAGCTCGACATCGCCACCCCGGCTTACCGGGTCAAGGTGAAAGAGCAGGTGGAAGCCACGCCCGAAAGCGAGGGAATGGCCGATCTGTGCCCCTCCTGCGGGAACACCACTTTCCTCAGCATCGAGGGTTGCCAGAGTTGCTACTCTTGCGGGCACTCGGAGTGCTGACCGCACAAGGTTGAATTCGAACCGCTCCCAAAGTGATGGAGCCGAGCTCAACCTTTTGAGCGCTCCAGAGCCCCGGACCGCGAGGTCCGGGGCTTTTTGTCTTTCTTTCAGCCCGGGGGGCTAAGCTCAGAGCGTATGAGAGTCGACGCACCCGGCATCGCGCGCGAGAGCATCTCGCGCGTCGATCAATTCCACCTGCTCAACAGGCAACGAAAGCGCATCGAGGCCGGCCAGCAGGGCCTGGATCAGCTGGCCCAGGAGCCAGCCCTTGAGAAATCGGTGCAGATGGTCAGGGCGATGGTTGCAGCAGCTTCCGAGGACAGACAGGTTCCCATGCTGCGGGCCGCCCTGGTGAAGTTAGGCGAGAGCTCGGCCATGCTGGCCAGCGGCAAGGTGGCCCCTCTGGCCAGCCTGGCCCTGACCGTCTATGAAGCCAGCTCGCTCGACCAGCACCAGGCCCCCTCGGCCGCCGCCGGGCAGGCGGCCATGCAGGCGCTGAGCTTCGACCCCCTGGCAGAGGCCCTGGGTCAAGCGGGAGGCGGAGGCGAGTGCCTCTCGGTCCTGAGCCACCAGCGTCCCACCGAGCGCAAGGCTCTGGCCGCCTATGCCGCCGGCCGCGTGGAGTCCCTCAGCGGGTCCATCCGCTTTCCCGCGCAGAGGCTGTTGGCCCGAGAGCTGGGGGCCGACCTCCTGGCCGAGTTGCCCCCCGGGGCCCTCAAACCCGGCCTCAACGCCATCGGAGCCGGAAAATCCGACCTGGGAGTGGCGGCGGCTGCCGCCGGGGGGCTGGGCCTGGAGGACTGTGCCAAACACAGCCAGCTCCTGGTCGAGCCCCTCCCGCAAGAATGGCGTGAGTGGGTCGACCGCCTGCTGGCGGTCGCGAGCGACCCCCAGAGTCGCGGCAGACTGGTGCAACTGGCATTGCGTAGCGCCGAGCAGCAGGCTGAGCGCACTCAAGTCGTCGAGGGATTCCTGGCCAAGAACAACGATCCGCCCGTCCAGCTGGCCAATGAGCTCGTGGCCGGACTGACGGAGCGTGATGCCCGTTTGGGGAACTTCGTGGGCCTGGGCCAGCAGCTCGCTCTGAGCGGCGGGCAACTGGCCCGCGGGGCGATGCTGCAGGCCAGGAACGACAAGCAGACCCGCTTTCAGGTGGCCGCCCAGGTGGTGCCACCGGATAAGCTCCCTGCCCTGTTGAGCGCCATGCAGGCCGACCAGCAGGCCGCTCCCCTGGCGCTGGGGCTGCAAGAGCTGCTCAAGGCGGGAGCCGAGCCCAAACCGGTGCTGGCCGCCCTGGCCGCGTCTCAACCGCTAACCGAGCTGGTCAGCGGGCTGGACGGCCTGCTGCAGAAGGTGGGCGACAAGACGGTGCGCGTGCGGGCGGTGGCAGCCTGCCTGGACCACTGGCAGCAACTGGCCCTGACCTCCGACGAGCAGGATGGGTTGGCACTGGCTCTCGATCTGGCAGCGCTGGAGTACCGAGACCCGGCCAAAGCAGCCGATGCCTTCCTGCGCCAGGCCCTGCCAGCCTTCAAGCCAGGCATCCGGGGCGACCGGGTGGCCTATGTCGCCAATCGGCTGCAGGCCAACCTGAGCAACCCCATCGACCAGAACGACGTGGCGCTCACGGCCCTCGAGACGCTCAAGAATCGATACCCGGAGGTGGCGGCCATCCTCAAGGATACCTGCGCCGCCCTGCCTCAGGAAGACCAGCGAAGACCCCTGCTGCTGACCGCCTTCAAGGTCCTGTCTGAGCAGAGCTTTACCGACACCGCAGCCTTCACTCGCTCAGTGCTCAAGATCGGCTCCAGCGATATCGCAGCCTCGACATTCGCCAGAGTGGCCGCCGAGCGCCTGGCCCACAGCTCGAGCGGCGCGCTGCAGCCTCAGATGGCCCTGGCTGCCGGCATCGCGGCGCACCGCACCGGCTATCCCGGCGAGGTGAAGTCAGCCATCTACAAGATCCTCGAGCTGGCCGACCCGGCCGCCCCGTCGGTGCCCCAGAAGCTGGGCCAGCTCACCCAGAAGTCAGGCGCTTACCTGACCAGCGATCCGGTGGACGCTCTGACGCTCGGTCGCCTGTGCTGGGGGGAGGTGGGCCGGCAGGCCGACCTTCGTCTGGGCCGGCAGGCCGACCTTCGTCCCGGGCCTGCCTCGGGAGTGCTCAAGGCCTGCCAGAGCCTGCATCAGATCAAACTGGCCACGCCTCGCCAGCAACTGGCGCTCAACAAGGTGCTGGTGGACAGCCTGGCTTCGACCGCCATCCATGACCCCGGCTGGCTGGCCGCCACCCTCGCCACGGTAGTCGGTCAGCTCGACGAGGCCTCGAGCAAGGCCCTGGCCGCCCCCATCTTGGAGGCCCTGGACGCGGCCGCTCAGGCCTACCGCGACGACAAACTGGCCCCGCCCGTGCTGCTCGCGCTGCAGCGCGACCTGGCCGCTCCCGGCGACCCCCGCCCTGCGCTCAAGAAGCATCTGGCCGCGCTGGCCCGCCACCAGGGCGAAGCATACAAGAT
>QWHO01000428.1 GCA_021404945.1 bacterium CPR1 | reverse complement strand
GTAGATATGCTCAGTGATGTACCGCTTTTCCGGGGTGATGATGTTGGTGGTGTCGTCCAGGTCGAGCAGGGAGTTGGACATCGGGTTGCCGGTGGGGGCCATGTGCAGAAGCTTGGCGTTGCACTTGTGGCAGAACTTGGACCCCTCGGGACTGTCGTGACCGCAGCGAATGCACAGCATGCCGGATGCTTCTGAGGGCAAAAACAAAAAGCCTCCCGGAGGAGGCTCTGGCTTGCCGAAGGTGGATCAAACCGAGACGGTCTGAGGGGGTCGCGGCTGGGGTGGGCGGGCCACCTGACCGTGTCCTCCGCAGGTGCATCCAGCCGGGCCCTGCTGACCGGGCAGCGGCTGTCCCCCATTCAGCTGCGCCAACTGGCTCGTATCGCCGTTCTGCAGTAGCTGGGGCAACTGGGAGTAAACCGGGGGCATCTGGAAGCCGGTGTACTGGCTGAGCATGGCGCTTTGCTGGTTGCTCTGCTGGAGCAGCGACAACAACATCGGCAGGTTCTGCTGGCTCTGCTGCTGCTGGTTCTGCACGAGCGCCATCATCTGCTCATTCTGCTTGGCGCTCTGCTCCTGGGCTTGAGCCATCTGCTGCCCGCTCTTGACGGTGCTGAAGATGGTGGCTCCTCCGATGAGGGCGGCTCCGGCGACGATTGCGAGGGGCAGTGGCATTGCGGTGAACCTCCGAGAACTTCTTGCTGATCTTGCCTGGCTATTCTATCCCGAAAAATGTCTGAAAGTTAAGAGGCAGCCATGTAAATGTTTTGTTGCCTGAATCTTGCCAAAAGAGGATCAGCGGCAGTAGATGCGGGTTTGCGATTTCGGAAGACAGGGTTGGCGGTGTCTGGACCACCCGGCGTGGGGATCCCCACCGCCCGCTGTGGGGATCGGGACTGGCCGGGTGCCGCCCAGTGCTGGTCCGGCGCTGGCCGGGATCCTCTCACAGCATTCGCCCCCGCGGGCTGAAGAGACAGAGCACAAGCCCCAGTCCCAGAGCCGCAAACCAGCCCTTCAGATAGCTGGGGTCGACATTGGCCAGCAAGAACAGCACGGCGGCCAGAGCCAGTCCGGCAGTGAGCGGAGCAGCCGGCAGACGGTAGGGCCGCTCCAACTCGGGCTTTTGATAACGCCACACCAGCACGCCCAGGATGGTGACCAGGTACTGAGTCAGGCTGGCCAGCACCGAGAGGTCGACCAGCGTGCTCAGGGTGGACTGCGAGATCACGATCAGCATCAAGGCTGTGGAGACTCCGATAGCCCGTACCGGGGTGGCGAAGACGGGGTGCAGGTGGGCCAGCCAGCGGGGAGCCCAGCCGGTGGCGGCCAGGGCCCACAGGCTGCGGGGAGTGGTGAAGGCGATGCTGGCGTTGACGCTGGCCTGCGAGAGCAGGGCCCCGATGCCCACCAGGCCGGCCAGGCCCGCCAGAGCGGCGGCATCCACAAGGGGAGTCTTGCTGCCCACCGCCCCGGCCGCGCCCACGATGAGCTGCAGCCAGAAGTAGAGCCCGGTGGAGAAGAGCAGAGTCCACAGGTAGGCGGCCGGGATGGTGCGCTGGGGATTCTTGACCTCCCCCCCCGGCACCGGGATCTCCTCAAAGCCGGAAAAGCAGAACAAGATGCCCAGAAAGCCGGCCACCCACTGCACCGGAGAGGGCGCGGCCAGGGCCATTCCCTGGATCAGGTTGAGCCCCCCCAGCGACCAGGCCAGCAGGATGAAGAGGGGCACCAGCTTGCACACGGCCAGCAGGTTATTGCTCAGGGCCCCCGAGCGCACCCCGAAGAAGTTCACTGCCGCCAGCAGCAGCACGATGGCCATGGCCGCTGCCAACCGCACCACCGGGGAAGGCTGCTCGGGGTTGACCAGCCTGGCCACCGTCTCGGAAAAGCCGGTTGCCACCGTAGCCCCTCCCAACAGGCACGAGAGCCACATCACCCAGCCCACCAGGTAGCCCACCACCGGGCCAAAGACGGCCCGGGCGTAAAGGTAAGCCCCTCCGCTGCCCGCCACCATGCCGGCCATCTCGGCAAAGCACAGGCCGATGGCCAGGCACAGGCCGCCCCCAACCAGGAAAAGCCAGGGAGCGTAGGGGCCGAGCCGCGCGGCGATCTCGCCGGGCGCAAAGAAGAGCCCGGTGCCGATGATGCAGTTGAGACCCAGGCAGGTCAGGTCGAAAACCCCCAGCCGGGCCTTGAGTTGAGTTTCTTCCAAGCAGGGTCTCCTGGCCGTTGCTCTCCTGGCCGCTCTCCTCGGTGACGGAGCAGCAGGGATTGAACCTGCGACCGCCCGACGAATCGGGGCTCTTCCGCTGAGCTATGCTCCGAGAAGCCCCTGCAGCGTAAACCTGCCACAGGGGCCATTGCTTTGCGGCCAATTACTGTTCCTGACGACGTTTAAGCCCGAACGTCAACTCTTAGTAGGGATGCTTTGCCGTTAAGCGACAGGGCTGCGTGGTAGCCCCGGCGGGAATCGAACCCGCATCCTCCCCATCGGGCACCCGGGCGCTCGATTCAGGAACGACCGCCATACTCGAGTCTTTGGATGCAGCTGAGTCTGTGTTTGATCCGCTCTGCTCCTCATCCCAAGGCCCCTGCCCGTGGCGCAGGGGGCAGGATTCGAACCTGCCTGGCAGGGTGAGCCGGTGACGACAAGTCTGAGTCTGCTCCAAACCTTGAATTATGGTTCGAGAATCCAGTCCAGCAGGGCTGAACCCGCCTTCACCTCCGATGCTTGCACAGAATTAGCCTCTTCACGTGCCTGTTTGACCGCTTTCAGAGCTTCGTCCACCCGTCGCAGCAGCTCCTTGCGCCGGTCCGGCGTCAGAGCTCCGCTGAGAAAGATCGTCTTCCAGTGGCCGGCCACGACAGGCTCGTCGATGAGAGCCGTTTGGGCCGGATGCTCTTTGGTGGCCTCGGCCAGCACGATGGGCTTTTTCACCACTCGCGTTTTGCTGGTCACCACCTCTTCGGTTTTGAACAGACCCTGCACCGAATCGAGCGTCCAGCTGTGGTCCTGGCCCAGAATGGGCAGCGCCGCGATGGTCGTCTTCAGGTCTTCGAACTGCTTCTCCAGAAACAGTAGATAGGTCACCGGAACGTCGGCCAGAAGCAACCTGCCGCCCACCTTGACGTCGGCTCTGGCTGAGCAGTTGGCCCAATCCTTGGCAGCCACGGTGTCGAACAGCTCGCGGAAAAGCTCGAATTGCTGCTCGAGGTGGTCTTGTGCGCGCTGCTGCACGCGCTGAGACTCAGAAGGGAAGTGCTCCCCATCGGCGTCCACGGGGGTATATTCACGGATGCGACCGAAAAAGAGCTCGGACTTCTTGGACAGATTGAGCAGTTTGCTGCCTTCCGAGCTCACTTTGGTCTTGACTTGCTTCTCGATGGCGAGAATCTGGCACAGCTTCATCGACCGGGTTTCGCCCCGACCCGGGCGGACCCTCTACCCTTGCGCATCATCCCGCGTCAGGTCCACGAGCCCCCTAAAAGCGAGAACCCCTCGGTCAGCTTCCCGAGGGGCTCTCTACTACTTCCAGGCTCCTGATTCATTACTTCTCTGTTGCCGCTTTCTTCTTTTCGGCAATCAGACGAAGAATGGCCTCGCGAGCCTTCGTCAGGTCGCGCTCAGTGGTTGCAGTTGCCATGTCTCGTCACCTCCGTGGAATCTCCCCCCGCCAACCGGGGTCAATCTATCCCTGTCTGCCGGGGCTGACAGTTCTCTCTTGACCCGATCTTAGCACCTCTCCCGGTTTCCCGGGAGGGGAAAAAACAACGATTCGAGCCGCTTGGTACCCTGTTAACAAGCCGGTTACCTGGGTACCAGACCCGAACCGTGTCAACTCAACACGAAAAACCGGAAACAGCCGGTTTTCCCCTGGCTGACCACCCTGGAGTGATCAACCCATAGCTATTCTAACCGATCTTCATCGTCTCCTTCCATGAGATCTTCTTCCTGGTCCTCATGGCCGTCGAGGATTCGAAGTATACAGATCGGTAACATGTCCTCCCTCCGGCCGGAGTTACAATTCGCGCCAGAGATGAGGATCCAGACGACCCATGCCGTTCCCGCCAGTCGCCTTCGACCGCTGGAACGACAACAACAAGAAGAGCTCGCCCGCGAGGATCGAAGCCTGCTGCTCGGCTCGCTGGTGGTGGGCGGAGCGGTGGGCTCCGGCCTGGTGGGCTGGGCCAGCACGGGCCTTTCGGGCTCGGCCCGGGTGCTGGGGGGGTTGGTCAACGGGGCGGTAACGGGAGCTGCTGTGGGGGGCGCGCTGGGAGCCCTGGTGGGTTTCAGGCTGTCTTCCCGAGAGCCGGACGGACGCGGTGCCATCGGTTTGACGCTGGTGGGTGGGGCGGTCGGCCTGGTTGCCGGCACCCTGGTGGGCGCGGTGGGAGGAGCTTTCCTGGGTGAGGCCGCAGGCACGGCGCTCGGCTTTGCCTCAGGCGCGGTGCTGGGCGGCGCGACCGGCTACCTGCTGGCCCGCCGCTCGCTCGAGAAAGTGGAGTAAATCAAGAGATCTTGACCTTCTGTCCGTAGAGAATGCGCTTGTCCCCGTCGCGCTGGGTGAAGTGCATGCGGTCGAAGTACTCCAGCATGGGGATCAGGAACTTGCGCGTCGTTCCCAGCACCTCGCGGGCTTCCGAGGCCCCCAGCGGGCCGCCCTGACGGATGGCCTCGGCCAGAAGCTCGCGAGCCCGGGCCAGGGTTTCCTCCAGAAACACCAGGTTGGGAGCCACCTTGACGCCCCGCCCACTCTCCAGCAAATAGCCCTCGATGATCAGAGCCGAGCGAGCGTCCACCTGGGCCCCGGCCAGGGCGGCGTCAAAATCGGGAGGAGCAAAGGCGCCTGAGCGCAGCACTCCCTCCAGCCGCTCCAGGGCCTTCTGCTGGGAGGGAGCCAGGGTGGGCTGGTGGCTCAGGTTGGAAAGCAAGCCATTCTTGTCCTGAATCTGGCCCGAGCGCCCCAGCTCGGCCAGCACCTCCTCGGCCAGCTTCGGGGTCTCGGAGGCCAGCAGGCGCAGAATCTCCTCCTTGCGCCAGCCCACTTTCCAGGGAGCCCCCTGCTCCAGCTTCGCCAGCACGCCCAGCAGTCGGTCCTCCAGGGCCGAGGCCAGGCTGGCCAGGGCCACGCTCTTGCCCAGCACCACCACCTCGCCCGCGGCGGCCAGCTGGCTCACCCAGCTCTCCACCTGGGGGGCCGGAGTCTGCATCTCCTGGGCCAGGGCCCCCACCGTGCGGGTGCCTCCGCTGGCCCTGCGCAGCACCTCCAGCAGCGCCTCCTCGGGGCCGCCCTGCTCGCGACGGCGCAGCGACTCGAGAGCCTCGGCGTCGCCTCGCCGATGGCGCGACGGTGAGGTATCCAGCACCTCGCCTCCCCCCAGCGTCAGCTGGGCGGTGAAGTCGCGCAGCACGAAGCGATC
>QWHO01000427.1 GCA_021404945.1 bacterium CPR1 | reverse complement strand
TGACCTGGATGACGCGGTAGTTTTTCTTGAGGCGGGTAGCTTTCTCGGGGACGGTTTCGCGATGAGAGGGCATAGGGGTACTCCTTTGAGCGGCGTTGGGGGGGCACGGAAGGGGGGTGGCGGATGGCCGTATTCAATATCCGTGGCACACATACTATAAACCGATAATCGGAAAATGTCAATGCCTGGACAGGAAATTTTTTCAGCCTTATACTTTCTTCCGTGAAGAGTCCTGAGCATAAAGCCGCCAAGCGGGGACGAGGCCGACCGAGGCAGTACCCAGAGGGTTCAGATGGTGCTCCTCAGGTGGGTGTCCGACTTACCCCGGAGTTAGTGACGTGGGTTAAAGAGAGCGGCGGTGCAGCTTACATCCGCGCCCTGATTGTCTCCGATCGCGATGTCAGGTTGGCCAGAGTAAGAACTTGCTCTCACTGCGGTCAGCCTATTCCGCTACAAGCCGACCAGGTGGAGGTTCAAATTAGGGCGCAGGAAGCAAGCCATTTTCACCTGGAATGCGCTCTACCGCTCCTCGCAAAGAAGTAAGGGCTACGCCCTTACGCGCTCCAAATGTGAGACCCCTTCCCCAAACCCAATTTTTTTTTAAAATGTCCTGACGTAAGGTCTCGCCAAGTCGAGACTATCGGTTAGCCGTGTAGCGCCCCTGCGGCAGAGCCCATCCCCCGCCAAGACGAGGCTCCCGTGCCTGTGGGCAGGTTGGTAAAGTCGCTGAATATTTTTCAAGTTGCGACTTTTCCAAGCTGTCCACAGGCCGCCAACGCCAAGCTTCCTTCTACCGGCCTCCCGCGGCAGGTTGCCGAGAACGGGTCCAGGCCAGCCGATACGAGCGCGAACTGGTCGTCGGCTTGATGATCACTAAGTTCGAGCTAGCGGTCCGAGTTCGCGGAGTTCGTACCCGTTGCAACCGCGAGTCCTCGAGGGAGCAAGTTCGCAGCCGGCGTGTACTACGACCACGGTATCCAAAACTCTGGCCGGTGACCCGAGAGGAGGCTACCTTAAAGCGGGGAGGTCTGAGGTCTTGGAGGTATTGAAATGAAATCTTCATGGAGCGGAGTTCTGGCGGCACTCGCGTTGGCCGCTACGCTGAACGCATGCAGCACTCCCCAACAGAGTCATAGTTCTGCGAACGAGACGACGCAGCAGCACACCGCGACGACGGCCCAAGAGCACACCCTTACGAAGGATAAGGAACGCCCGTATGATACTGAATTCCTGGACCTGATGGGTTTCCATCACCAGGACGCGGTGATGATGTCCCGGGAGGCTCTCGAGAAATCCAAGATGGCTGAGGTCCGCCAACTGGCGCAGACCATTATTACCGATCAGGAAGCCGAAATTGAGCACATGAAATCGCTGCGCAAGCAGTGGTACCCTGATGTGCCTGCAATGACGATGGACGAGGCGATGAAGGAGATGAAACACTTCGACCTGTCGCAGGGCACGGGCAGCTTCGACAAACGGTTCCTGGAAGCGATGATCGACCACCACAAGCAGGCCCTGAAGATGGCTGACGAGGCCCGCTCGAAGGCCGAGCATTCCGAGCTCAAGGAAATGGCAGAGGCCATGTACATCAAACAGGAAAAAGAAATCGCACAGATGCAGCGGATGGAGGAAATGGCCAAGCGCTAAGCTGATCAGCAGTCTTGACTCTGGACCACGGTCCAGGGTTTAGACTGACCCTGTGCACCAAAAGCGTGGCTGTACTTCCCCCAAAAGGCGGAAGGATTCTTCAGCGGGTCAGGTAAGTCGTAACCCGTGAGGAACCTGGCGCTCAGCCTGCTGCTCTTGCTCCTCCTGCCCGGCACGGCCTGGGCGAAGGACGGGCAGTGCTGTGGCACCTCCCACTGCTGCTGTAGCACCCCGGTCACAAGTACTTGCTGTGCCGGCCCCATGACGCCGGCCCCCGTCGGCAACGTGGCGCTGGCCACGGCGGCCGTCTCGTTCGAGGCCATCGCGCGACCCCTTCGGCTTACCTGCCCGAAGGCATCCGTCGCGACCGCGATGGCCCCGTGGGTAGAGCTAAGCCTACACTCGCCCGGAAGCTGGTTGAGCCCTCTGCGCCTCTCGTTGCCTCCTCCAGTCTGAGCCGCTCCTTATCGGAATTCCCATCAGGAGGCTCAGCGTATGCTGCAACGCGCTCTCCTGGGGGTATTGGGGCTGCTCCTCGTCCTCCCGGCCTTCGGTCAACCTGAACGACCGAAGCTCGAGGGTGAGCTGACCCTGGAACAAGCTGTCCAGTACTCCCTGGCGCACCACCTTGCGGTAGCCGTCAGCCAGGCGGAGGCACGGGCTGCCAAAGCCCGTACGTCCGAAGCAGAGGCTGCCTTTCGCCCCAAGCTCAGCCTGGGGGTTTATCTCAACGCGGGCGATACCGACATGATCGTAAGCGGCGTGTCCGGCGTCGAGCCCGGCTTCTGGACGAACTTGCCGGGCGGGGGGCTGAGCACCAATCTCAGCCTCATGCTCCCGCTTTATACCGGGGGACGTCTGCAGGCCCGGCTCGCGCAGGCGGAGGCGGGCGAGCGTACCGCGCTTGCGCGTCTGGCGCTGACCATGCGCCAGAAGGCGCGCGACGTGCGCAAAGCCTTCTTCGAGCTGCTCCAAGCCCGGTCTGGCCTTGACGCCGCAGCCTGGGACCTGGCGCAACAAGAAGAGGTTCTGCGGGTGTCCCGAGAGCGACAGGCCGTCGGACGAGTGGCTCCTTATGTCGTGCTCCGAGTCGAGGCCGAGGTGGCCTCGGCGCGCCAGAAAGTGAACGAAAGCGGAGCCGAGCTTGAGATGGCTACCGTCACCCTGAAGAACGCGATGGGCGTGGCTCCCAAGTCCGATTTCACTCTGACGGCACCAGCCCCCGAAACCCTGCCCGAAGGCGAGCTCGAGGAACTGGTCAGCACCGCCGTGGCCGAGCGCCCGGATCTGGCCGTGGCTCGTTATGCGCTTGAGGCGGCCGATGAGCGCGTGGCTGAGGTCCTGTCCGAGTATTCCCCACAACTGGCTCTCTACGCCATGGCCGAAGCCAAACAGCCGGAGCTGGCCGGGCCGGCACCGTTTGACGGAGGGTACCAGGTCGGCCTTGTGTTGTCCTGGCCGCTGTATGACGGCGGCGAGCGAGGCGCACGGCGCGAGGAGGCCGAGGCCATGAGGGACGCTCGGCAGCTCGAGCTGCGGCAGATGGAGTATGACGTGGCCGCCGAGGTGGAGCGAGAGAGGGCCCGCTGGAAGGCGGCTCGCGCCAATGAGGAGCTCGCCGGGGCGGAAGTTGTGGCGGCCGAGGAAGAGCTTCGCATCGCCCGCATGCGCTTTGACCTCGGGCGCGGGCTCCACCTCGAGGTGCTGGACGCCCTGGCCACGCTTCGACGAGCGCGCAACAACCAGATTCAAGCGGCCTACCGGCGGGGGTTGGCCGAGTCCGATTTTCTCTATGCGACCGGGAGGTACTAGCCGATGCGACGCTTTCTAATCTGGCTCTGGCTGGCTGCCGTTGCCTTCGGCCTGACGGGCACGGCGGGACCCTATCGCGTGGAGCTCAGCGTCGACCCGGCTGTGGTCCCGGTCGGACCCGCCGAGCTGGTGATCAGGGTTCTGGACAGTTCTAGCCAGCCCGTGGAGGGCGCTACCGTCAAGGCCCTGGCCAAGATGCCCACGATGGACATGGGGGAGCGTGAGCAGATGGCACGCCCGACCGGCGAGCCCGGGGTGTATCGGGTGGGTGCGGCCTTCTCGATGGCCGGAAGTTATCAAGTCAAGGTCACGATCCAGGGAAAAGCGGGCGAGGGAACAGTGACCTTCGACCTGGCCACCGGCCAGAGCACCGCCGCAGGAGGCGGGCCGCCCTGGCTCCTGATCTTGGGCGGCGTCGGGTTAGTGGCTCTGCTCGGCATCGTCTACGCTCTTCATCGCGCGGGACATCTGCCTTCCTGGCACAGGGTTGCCAACCGCCAGGTACTCGGAGGCCTCTTCCTTCTCGCCGTGATGGCAGCTGGCGCAGTTTACGCCGTGCGGCACTTCCGGCGGCCAGGGGCGATGACGCCACTCGAGGCTCAGGTGATGGAGATGAACATGCCGGCCCCACCGGGCACCCTCGCGGTCGAGACGGTCCCGGTCAAGCGTGGAAAGGTCGAAGCCAGTGTCCGCTACGCCGGCCAGGCGGTGGCCTATCAGGAGCAACCCCTGTATCCGCGCACGGAGGGGATCATCGAGTGGATGCCCTTCTATGTCGGTGATCCGGTTTCCAAAGGCGAGGTCGTCGTCCGGCTGGACGTCTCCCAGCTCGAGCCCGAGCAGCTCGAGCGCGAGGCTGGCGCGCGCGAGGCGCTCGGGGCTGTTGACGTCGCCCGGGCCGAGGAGGACCAGGCGCGAGCCGAGGTTGAGCTTGCCGAGGCCGAGCGGTCGGAGAAGGAGGCGGGGGTAACGACGGCGCTCGCCCGAGCTGATCAGGCCGCGGCGCAGGTAGAGTCGGCCCGAGCCGATGCCCTCTTCAAGCGGGGAGAGCTGCGCCGCTCGCGTGCGCTGGCCCAGGCCGGGGGCCTCTCGCAGGAGGACCTGCAGCGCGACGAGGCAGAGACCGAGGCGGCCGAGCAGAAATTGCGGGAAGCCTTCTCCGAAGTCGAGGCAGCTCGAGCGGAAGTCAAGGCGGCCCGGTCTCAGGTCGAGGCGCATCACGCCCACGTCGAGTCGGTCGAGGCGGCGCGCGAGACGCGCCGACGCCAGGTCAACCAGGCGGAAGCCTCGCTGGCAGGCGCGCGCGCTCGCCTTCGCGGGTCCGAGGCCCGGTTGGGCTATGCTGAGGTGCGCAGCTCCCTGGATGGGGTCGTGAGCGCCCGGCGCATTAGCCCCGGCGTGCTCGTGCAGCCAGGGACAGCCCTGCTGGAAGTGGCCCAGATCGATCCCATCCGCCTGCAGGCCAATGTGAGCGAAGCCGACCTGGGCCGGGTCGCAGTGGGCGATCCAGTCCGGGTCGTGGATTCGCGAGGCCGCACGGTGCAGGCCCGAGTGACCTCGGTCAGCCCGGCGGTCAACGCGTCCACTCGCCAGGGAGTCGTGGAGGCGGTGGTTCGGAACCGCGACCATCGCTTCTTGCCAGGGAATCTCGTTCGCCTGGAAGTCGTGACCGCAACGCGCGAAGACGCCCTGTTCGTACCGACCTCGGCCATCCAGGAGCACGGGGAGGACCGCTGGGTGTGGGTGGCCCGGCCGGAAGGGAGCGGCCACGTCGCCCACCGAGCTGCCATCGAGGTAGGGGTCAGCAACGGTGAGACCTCCGGGGTGCGCTCCGGTCTGGAGGAGGGCGAGCTCGTGATCACCTCGGGCTTGACGACCCTGCGGGAGAATGACCCCGTGGCGGTCGCCGCTTCGAAGGCCAGCGAGACCGAGACACCGACCGTTCGGGTCACCGAGAAGGGCTTCGAGCC
>QWHO01000426.1 GCA_021404945.1 bacterium CPR1 | reverse complement strand
TTCCAACCGGGGCTGCCGCTCCTGCCATGGGTCTCCTCCTGCTCTTACCCGTAGACGAATGTGTTGTTCACCTTATCTTGACTTGGTGAATTCAGGGTGAACTGTCTTCGTTTCTTGTTACATTCCTGCTGTACGTGAGGGTCGTCGGGCGCGCAGCAGCTTTTGAGCTTCCATCACGACCAGCAAGCGCCCCGCTAAGGCGCAGCGCGTTGAATGCTTCAGGAATTGGCGCGGCGCCGTTCAACAGATTGTCTGAACTCCTGCGCGTTCTCATTCTGAGCTGGTCAACGCGCGGGAGTGTAGCGGCTGAGGAGGCGGAGCCCGCGCTGGATCTGAGCGTCTTCGCCACTGAGCGACCGCTACCTGAAGCAAAGCAGGGGTTTCCCAGGGTGAAAGCGTAGCTCGTTCCTTCGAGCTCGCCGGAATGCCAGTCTTTGCTTTCCCTGCCTTGCTTGAGTAGTGAATATGACCGACGTCACCATTCATCCGACCGAGTTGCAGAAGTCGCTACCCGGCCTGACCAGGGCCGAGGTTGTGCGGCTTCAGGCCGAGCACGGGCCCAACCGGCTGCCGCGGGCCCACGGGCCGACGGTTGCAGCCCTCATTTTCGCCAGTTCCAGAACCCCCTGGCTGTGGTTCTGCTGGTGGCGGCGGGGGTCTCGATCGTGATCGGGGGAGTGGATGAGGCGGTCATGATCGGCCTGGTGCTGGCCATCAACGCCGCCCTGGGCGCCTTTCAAGAGTGGCGCGCCGAGAAGGGCGCCGCCGCTCTGCACAAGCTCTTGCGCGTACGCGCCCGGGTGATCCGCGAGGGCGAGACGCTCGACGTCGACGCTGAAGAGCTCGTGCCCGGAGACGTCGTCCTGCTCGAGAGCGGGGACCGGGTTCCGGCTGACGTTCGACTGGAATGGTGCTACGGGCTGGAGGTGAACGAGTCGTTCTTGACCGGCGAGTCGATCCCGGTGGTCAAGACTTCCAAGGGCGAGGGGGACAAGATTCTGGCCTACGCTGCCAGCACCGTGGTGCGCGGACGCGCGCGCGGGGTGGTGGAGGCCATCGCCACCGGCACCGCCATCGGGCGCCTGGCCCGCGACGTGACCGAGCTCGCTCCTGGCAAGTCGCCCCTGCAGGTGCGCATGGACAGCTTCACACGCTTGATCGCCGTGGCCACCGGAGGAGTGGTGCTGCTGGTGGGGTTCCTGGGGATGACGCTGCACCAGAGCTCTTTGCTCGATACGTTTTTCTTCGGCGTGGCCCTGGCCGTGTCGGCCATCCCCGAGGGCCTGCCGATCACCATGACCGTGGCCCTGTCGGTGGCGGCGGCTCGCATGGCCCGTCAGGGCGTGATCGTCCGTCGCCTGGAGGCGGTCGAGGGGCTCGGTAGTTGCACCCTGGTGGCCAGCGACAAGACCGGCACCCTGACCGTGAACCAGCTCACCGCCACCGAGGCGCGCGCGCCGGACGAGCCGGTCTATCAGATCGAGGGTGCGGGGTTTGCTCCCGAGGGCCGGGTCCTGCAGGACCAGAAGGCGGTGCAGGCCGAGCACAGCGAGCGGCTGGCCCGCCTGGCCCGGGTCGCCATCCTCTGCAACGAGGGCAGCCTGACCCTGCGCGACGAGGAGTGGGTGGGCTCGGGTGACCCCACCGACGTGGCCCTGTTGACTCTGGCCGAGAAGCTCGGTCTCTCCATCGAGGGCACCCGCGAGGAGCTGCCCGAGGTCTACCGCGTGCCCTTCGAGCCCGAGCTCAAATACGCCGCCTCGGTGCATCGCGACGGCCACAGCTTGCTGGTGGCGGTCAAGGGCGCCCCGGAGACGGTTCTTTCTCTGTCCTCCGGGGTGGAGGCGGCTCCCTGGCTCTCGGCTGCCGAGGAGATGGCCCGGCAGGGTTTACGGGTGCTGCTCCTGGCCGACTCGACCCTGCCCCACTTCGACCTGGCTCCCGACGAGTTCAAGATCGAGAACCTCGAGCCGGTCGCCCTGGTGGGCATGGTGGATCCCCTGCGGCCCGAGGTTCCGGACGCCGTGGCCGCCTGCAAACAGGCCGGCGTGCGGGTGATCATGGTGACCGGCGACCACCCCGTGACGGCACTGGCCATCTCGCGCCAGCTGGGCTTGGCCGAGCGTCCTGACGAGGTGATCAGCGGATCTGAGCTGAAAAACCCGGAGGAGGCCCTGGACCGGGTTCGGGTCTTTGCCCGCACGGCGCCCGAGCAGAAGCTCGAGATCGTCCAGGCAGCCCAGTCCAAAGGCCACTTCGTAGCCGTGACCGGCGACGGGGTCAACGACGCTCCGGCCCTTCGCGCGGCCAACATCGGCGTGGCCATGGGCCAGTCGGGCACCGAGGTGGCCCGCGAGGCCGCCAGCCTGGTCATCTCCGATGACAACTTCGCCACCCTGGTGAGCGGCATTCGCGAGGGCCGCATCGCCTACAGCAACGTGCGCAAGGTGGTATTCTTGCTGGTCTCGACCGGGGTGGCCGAGGTGCTCATGGTGGTGGGCTCGTTCCTGGTCGGGATGCCCGTGCCGTTGATGCCGTCGCAGCTCTTATGGCTGAACCTGGTCACCAATGGCATCCAGGACAAGGCGCTGGCCTTCGAGCCGGCCGAGGGCGACGAGCTGAAACGCCCCCCGCGCAAGACCAGTGAGCACGTCTTCGACCGCATCATGACCCTCCGCGTCGTCTTATCGGCTCTGGTGATGGCGCTGCTCGGAATGCTCACCTTCCGCTGGGCGCTCGACTCGGGCTGGGAAGTGGACGCGGCCCGCAACCTTCTCCTGTTCTTGTTCGTGGTGCTGGAGATCGTGCAGATCGGCAATGCCCGCTCGGAGAAGCGCTCGGCCTTCGCCATCGCTCCGTGGACCAACCCGTTCCTCTTCTTCGGCTCCCTGCTCGCCTTCGGGCTGCACCTTCTGGCCATGGTCCACCCTCTCGGTCAGCGCTTCCTTCACACGGCCCCGCTCGACCCGGGTCTGGCGCTGCAGGTGGCCTCGCTGGGACTGCTCCTGCTCCTGGTGATGGAGCTCCAGAAGCTGGCCAGCCACCTGGTATCTCGTCGCTGAATGAGCATGGTCTTGCGCGCGACGGCATTCGCCGCCCTCTGGTGGGCGCTCAATCGGGGGGATCTGTCTTCCTTCGTCCTGGGCCTGCCCGTGGTGCTGCTCTGTGCCTGGCTTACCTCCAGGCTTTCGGTGCCTCCGGACGAGCGGATTGACCTGGTCGGACTGCTGCGTTTCTTGATCTACTTCCTGGGGCAATCGGTGAAGAGCAGTTTGGACGTCTCCTACCGGGTGCTTCATCCCGCCCTGCTGCTTCGTCCCGGATTCATCCGCTACCGGCTTCGCCTCGAGCCAATCGGTGCCCGCGTTCTGGTGGCCAACGCCACCAGCTTGATGCCGGGAACCCTGAGCGTGGACCTCGAGGGCGACGAGCTCCTGGTCCACGTGCTCGATGTGGGTGCTCCTACCGATCTGCCGCGACTGGAGGAGCTGGTGGCCCGGGTCTACGCCATCGGGCTGGAGGCGGAATGACCGCTGTCTACGTCGCTGCCGCGCTCTTCTTGCTTGCCACCATCGCCGCCGGACTGATTCGGATCTGGCGCGGGCCCACCCGGGCCGACCGCCTGCTGTCCGTGCAGCTTTTCGGCACCGCCGGCACGGCCACGCTGTTGCTGCTCTCGCTGGCCTCGGGAGAAGACGCCTACCGGAACGTGGCACTGGTTTTCGCCCTGCTGGCGGGAATCCTGGGAGTCGCCTTCACGCGCTACGGCAGGGTCGAGCCTTGAGCTGGGCCGATGGGATCAGCCTGCTGTGCATCCTGGCGGCCCTGTTCTTTTTTCTGGCCGGCACGGTGGGCCTGCTGAGAATGCCGGACGTCTTCACGCGACTGCATGCTCTGACCAAGGCCGACAATCTCGGCCTGGGACTGATCGTTTTGGCCACGGCAGTCCAGCTCCAGAGCTGGACCGAGCTGGTGAAACTGGCCCTGATCTGGATGCTGGTCATGGTTTCCGGGGCCACGGTGGCGCACCTGATCGCGCGGATGGCGCTGAGCGAGTCGAGCGACGAGAAGGCGTGATCCATCTAGTCGACGTGACCCTGGTGGTCACGCTGCTCGCCTGTGCCTGGCTGTCTTTGACGGGTCGAGATCTCTTGCGCTCGGTGGTGCTCTTCATCGCCTTCGGGCTCCTGGTATCGCTGGGCTGGGCCCGGCTGCGGGCCCCCGACGTGGCTCTGGCCGAGGCGGCAGTGGGCTCGGGCCTGACCGGAGCTCTGCTCCTCTCGGCCTTCAGCGCCATGGAGCGGGCCCGGCTCACCACCGACGAAGTCGGTCTGACCCGCGCTCGCTGGCTGGCCCTCGGCCTGACGCTCGGCCTGGGAGTGAGCCTGGGGGTGGTGTTGCTGAGCCTTCCCTCGGATCACCCTCGCTTGAGCCTGCACATTCAAGAGCGGATTTCCCAGAGCGGCGTGCTCAACTCCGTGACCGCTGTGTTGCTGAATTTCCGCAGCTACGACACTCTGCTCGAGATGGTCGTCCTGCTCGCCTCCCTGGTTGGTATCTGGGCCGTCGCTCCCTTTGCGCGCGTGTGGCCGAAGGCTCCGAGCACTCCCATCCTGGCGGCCCTGGCGCGCTTGCTGCTCCCCTTGATGACGGTGGTGGCGGGCTATCTCCTGTGGCTGGGAGCCGATGCGCCCGGAGGAGCCTTTCAAGCGGGCGCGGTGCTGGGCGGAATGGGCGTGCTCTGGGTGGCCGCCTCGCTGTGGCACCCACCCTGGGCCCTGCGCATGGTGCGCCCGCTCCTGGTCCTGGGATTGCTGGCCTTCCTGGCGGTGGCCGGCGTCACCATGGGGATCGGCAAGAGCATGCTCGAGTACCCGGCCTCCCAGGCCAAGACCCTGATTCTCTGGATCGAGACCGCAGCCACGGTTTCCATCGGCGTCACCCTGACCTTGCTCTTTCTGGGTGGTTACCCGGCGCCACCGGAGCAGTCTTGAGCGGGTCCTCCAGCCTGTACGCCCTGGCCGGAATCGCCCTGTTCTGCATGGGGCTCTTCGCCCTGATCGCTTATCCTCACTCGCTGCGCAAGATCCTGGCCGCCAACGTGGCCGGCACGGGCGTTTTCATGATCTTCGTCGCCCTCGGATATCAGGGCCCGGAGCGGCCCATCGACCCGGTTCCGCATGCTCTGGTCATCACCGGAATCGTCGTGGCGGTCTGCGCGACGGGGCTGGCGCTGACCCTGGCCGTCGGGCTCGGAGCCACGCACATCGCCCCCGACGAGGAGGAGTGAGTGGGCTGGTTCCCTCTCGTGGTGCTACTTCCCACGCTCGGGGCGGTGCTCACCTTCTGGTGGCCCCGCCGCGCCCGGCTGCTGGCCGCTCTTTTCTCGCTGGCCACCTGCGCGTTCTTGCTCTGGCTCCTGGCCCGGC
>QWHO01000425.1 GCA_021404945.1 bacterium CPR1 | reverse complement strand
CGCGCCTCCTGCAGGGCCTGGCGCACTTCGCGGACGGGCTCGGGGCGCGCCTCCTGCAGGGCCTGGCGCACTTCGCGGACGGGCTCGGGGCGCACCTCCGAGAGGGTCTGGCGCAGCTCGCGGACGGGCTCGGGGCGGCCAGGTCGCGTCTCAATCAAGGTGGCCTCGACGGGGCGAGGGGCCCTGGCGGGAGGCGCCTCGAGCTTGGAAGACTGAGGCCGGGGGGCCTCAGCTGTCTGAATCGTCAGCTTTCCCTCGGAATGGGGAGCGGGAGTTGCGGAGGACTGACGCGCAGGTCGGACCTCCTCCTGCTTCTTCCCGCCGATCTGGCCGATGGGCGGGGTGGGCGCCGGCGCGGGCCGGGGAGCTGACTCGCGCCCGCCCACCTGGCCGGTGGACTCCCGAGGGCGATTGTCTTCGCGCTGCTGCCCGCCTACCTGACCGGTGGATTCGCGAGGGCGACTGTCGTCGCGTTTCTGCCCGCCCAGCTGACCGGTGGATTCCCGAGGGCGAATGTCTTCGAGCTTCTGCCCGCCCAGCTGACCGGTGGATTCCCGAGGGCCAATGTCTTCGAGCTTCTGACTGCTCAACTGGCCGGTGGATTCCCGAGGGCGACTGTCGTCGCGTTTCTGCCCGCCCAGCTGAGCGGTGGATTCCCGAGGGCGAATGTCTTCGAGCATCTGACTGCTCATCTGGCCGGTGGATTCTCGAGGGCGAATGTCTTCGAGCTTCTGCCCGCTCACCTGACCGGTGGATTCGCGAGGGCGACTGTCTTCGAGCTTGCGCCCGCTCAGCTGACCGGTGGATTCGCGAGGGCGATTGTCTTCGCGCTTCTGCCCGCCGACCTGGCCGGTCGGCGGAGTGGGCATCGGCTCGGGCCGGGGAGCGGATCCCAGTTGACCGGTCTCAGATTGGCGCGGTTCCTCGCGTTTTGGACCTCCTCCGGTGGAGGAGCTTTCCTGGGGCCTGGGCTCGCTCCCCACTCGCCCCGCAGAGATTTTCTGAGCAGCCTCGCGCACCAGCTCGGTGCCGGGCATGGGCGGCGGCTCAGGCCGGGGGGTACCCTCGCGCGGACGGGTCTCCTCGCGCTTCTGCCCGCCTACCTGACCGGTGGATTCGCGAGGGTGGCTGTCGTCGCGCTGCTGAGCGGTGGATTCGCGAGGGTGGCTGTCGTCGCGCTTCTGACCGGTGGATTCGCGAGGGCGACTGTCATCGCGCTGTTGAGCGGTGGATTCGCGAGGGCGACTGTCTTCGCGGTGCTGCCCGCCTACCTGCCCGGTGGATTCCCGAGGGCGACTGTCATCGCGCTGCCGAGCGCTCACCTGGCCAGCAGTCTTGCTCTGACCCTTTTCCTGCCTCGAGAGCTCCGACTGCTTGCGTTCCTTCTCGTCGACTTGCTTGCGCTTGAGCGAATCCAGGGCGCCCTGCTTGAGGCGCTCGGTCGCATCCCGGGCCAGGCCCTCGGCCCGGGGAGCCAGCGGGGAGGGGCGCGGGAGAGGGTAGTTGGACTGCTCTTCCTCCTCCAGCCGACGGGCCAGCTCGTGCACCAGGCTGCCCAGACGGGCGCTGATGCCCGGGCCCTGCTCCAGCGGGCCCGAGACCGAGCGGGCCAGCATGCCCAGTACGCCGGGCTGGTGGATGGCCTTGCCGGCCAGGTCCACCAGGGGGGAGCGAGGCTCGCTGGGGAGCTGATCGGATTCGCCCAGGAAGGCAGCCCAGCGTGACTCCATGTCGGTGCGGGCCAGGGTGGACTCGCCTTTGAGCGCGGGGGCGGGCACGGTCTTCTCCCAAACCGTCTCCAGGCGCTGGGTCAGCTCGCCCAGGCCCGCTTCTGCAGCCTGCTGGGACAGATCAGCGATCTCGGCCACGTCCACGTCCTCGGAGGCCAGCCGCACCTCGACCTCTCGTCGGATCTCGCTGGCCTGTAACTTGCGGCCCGGGCCCGTGGAGAGCTTCTCCCAGGTATCTCGCAGGGCCTGATTGGCTCGCGCAGCCGCCTTGCCCTCGCGCAGCTTCTGCTTCTCCTGGCGCTCCTGCCGGGTATCGTCGGGATCATCGGCCTCGGGGCCCTTGTCCTTCTCTTTCGATTCCCGGGATTCTTTCTTGTCCTTGGACTCTTTGTTGTCCCTGGAATCCTCGGGCTTTTTCTCGCCCGGCTTCTCCGTGCGGCTCGACTCACTGCGGCTGGAAATCGAGGCGCTGCGGCTCGCGCTCGAGGCTACGGAGCTCACGGAGGGCGAGGGAGACGAGCGCTCCGGGGTCCGGCCTCCAACCTGCGTCATAGCTACCTTATACCGCGGAACGGAAAGCGGTCTACCGCGTGGCCACCCGGACCCCTCCGACCACGACGTGGTGCTCGCCGGTCTGGATTCCCTGGCCTCCGGCTACCTGCTCACACAGACTGGCCAGGACTGCCTCCAGGCTCAACCTCTTCTTGCTGTCGAGCAGGGCTTCCGAACTGGCCGCTGCGATGGCCCTCTCGACTCGCTCGACCACTCTGGAAAGAGGCAGGTGCTCGAGCTCCCCGCTCATCTGGCGGTGGCGGATCGCTCCCAGAAGCTCAGCCCAGCGTCCGTCGCCGAGTCGGGACTCGGACAGCCTGGCTCGGATGGCCAGTGCCGCCTCCACCGATTCCGTCAGGGTCTCACCGGGCTGCATCCAGCGCGTGACCACCTGCCAGGCCTGCAGGCTGACCTCGTGAGGACGCCCGCCGGAGAGCCTGTCGAAGGCCGCCTGGCGCTCAGCGGTGGACTCTCCCCCCACCGGGCGGCGCACCATCTCCCAGGCCGCTTCGGCCGTCTTCAGGTCGGATCGCTCAAGCGCGCTGACAAACCAGCGGGTGTTGCCCTCCAACCCGCGGCCCTCCACCGTGCCCTCTTGCAGCGCCTGCCGGCGGGCCTGGAAGCCCTCGCCGGTATGGCGCAGCAGACTGGCCAGCGGACGCAGGTCCTCTCCTGGCTGGCGGGCGGCCAGCACCTGCTCGAGCCGGGCTGCGTCCGCGTCAGTCCCCAGCTGGACGGCTGCCTCTACCAACTGGCCGAAGTCCGCTTTCTGGCAGTGGGGGGCCATCGTCTGCAGGATCTCCGGCAGGTTGTGGCAGCGCCCCGTCAACCTTTCCCAGGCCTTCACCAGAGGCTCGCGCTGCGGTCCGGGAGGGGTCAGCTGCTCGATCAAGGCCAGGCAGTCGGAGCGGTTCTCGGCCAGGAGCTTTCCGGTCAGCTCGCGTCCCCTGTCATCGAGCCGGACCCGCTCCATGAGCGCCAGCACCTCCCCGTAGCGCTCCTTCTTGCTCGACTTGAGAACGGTCTCCACGTTCTTCACGCGCTGCTCGCGAGGATAGGTCTTGTCGACGCGCTCCAGAGACTCCCACAGGGGGCGGGCCTTCGCCAGGTCGCCGTGGACCTGCAGCGCCAGGGCCAGGCTCTCAGCCGTGGTTTCGCTGTCGGCCCGGGGCGGGCTGTTGCGGGAGGCGCCCAGGGCGATCCGGGCCTGGCCATCCTGACCGCAGGCCCTGATCAGGCTGGCGTAGTCGCGGGCCGTGGCCAGCAGGTCGTCGCCGCACACGGCCAGCAGGTGGCGATAGGCCTCCAGGCCCTCGGTCACCTTGCCACCCAGAGCTCCGATGAGCATTGCTAGAGAGTCTCGGCAGGCCTCGTAAGGGTGAGCGCCGGAAAGGTCCGTGCGGGTGAGGATCTCCGCCGCGCGGGCCGCCTCGTCCTGGCGCCCGGTTGCCTCATAGAAACGCACGGCCGTGTCGATGTCAGAGCTGGACTGAAAGTCCTTCCAGACGGCCTCGGTCGTATGGAGCGACCCCTTGGAGCCGCGCACCACGCGCTCGAGCAGGTCGGCTCGCTGGGCCAGATCAGGCCCATCCGGGAGCCGGGCCAGCAGCCGGCTGAAATGGTCGATGTCCCGACCCTTTTGTTGCTCGAAGAGCAGCTTAACCCCCCTGCTCCAGGCCCCGGCACGCACGAGGGTCACCTGCTCGTCGGTGCGGGAGACCGCCTGCCAGGCTTCTTTCATCGAGCAGCCCGGGGCCTGCTTCCACAGCTCGAGGTAGAGACCGCGCTGCTCGTCGGGGACGCCGGCCATCGCTGGATAGGCCTCGATGGCCGTGGAGGGGTGGCGCACGCTGGCCAGCATGCTCTCGAGCAGGCTCTGGTCTTGCTCGAGCCGCCCGGCCGAGGCCAGCGTGTGGAATGCCGCCGCGGCTTGTCGGGGCTCATTCTGGCAAGCCTTGAGCAGGGGTGGGTAGAAGCGCTCGGGTGACTCGGGCTGTTCGGGATGGGCGGCCAGACCGTTCAGGCAGTGAGCCGCCAACTCGGGGGAATGAGTCTGCCGGAGAAAGACCTCGAACGGCTTGACCGTGCTCTGGGGGGGCACCTGACCCTCGCTGACCAGGGTCTTAAGCTGGCCCAACGCATGGGCCAGGTCGCCCTCTCTGACCAGAGGGGCCAGCTGACGAGCCAGGGCGACCCAGTCCTGCAACTGGCTGGCGTCCGAGGCGTATCGACAGGCGGCGTCGTAGACCTCGCTGGCGCGCTCGGGCCGGGCGAAGACCTTGCGGGCCAGCTGCACCCGGCTCTGCAGGTCGAAGCGCCGGGCCGCCTCTCCACGCACAGCAGCCAGGGCGGCGGGCGCCTGCTCGCCCATGGTGGAGGAGAGCTGGCGCCAGACGCGGCTCATCTCGTGAGTCTCCTCCAGTGCTCTGGGGATGTTGGCCAGCCGGGTGCCGTCGAACTCGGCCAGAACCTGGCCGTCCTGATAGACGGGGGTTTTGCTGTAGCTGTAGCCAGCATCGCGATAGGCCGCCAGGGTCTTCTTGTTGAGGTCGAATCCGGCCCGCTCGAGTCGATGCAGGCACTCGGCATGTTCGGGCCGATTCAGGCCCTCAGGGGAGGCCACGTGCCCTTCGAGATAGGCCAGGGCCAGCGCCTCGTCCAGGCTGAGCACAGAATTCTGGCCTAGAGTGACTCTGAGACTCTGGTCGAGGTAGCTGTGGTAGGCGTCAAGCTTGCCCGGGTAGGCCGTCTCCAGAGCCAGCAGGGCGGCCGCCTGATGCGGGCGCTCAAGCCCGCTCACGTCCCCCTTGCCGTAGAAGGCGTCCAGCAGCAAGAGGTCTTCACTCTTCTTGAGCGAGATGGGTGCGCTGAAGCTCGCTCGCTGCAAGCGGACGCGCTCGGCTTTGTCGCTCAGTTTGGCGACTTTGTCGGGAGTGCTCTCACGATAGTCGAGCGTGAAGAACAGAACCCTGGGTCGATGCTCGAGCTTGACCCCCTTTTGCTGCAGCCGTTCGGCCGCCGAGCGCAGCTCCTCCAGGGCCGGCCTGGCGGCGGCCGGAACCGGGGCTGCCTGGGCGGCGGCGCTGACGGCCTGGGCGGCCAGATTCAGCGGGGGAGTCGGAGTGGGCGCGCTGATCTGGGCAGTATCAG
>QWHO01000016.1 GCA_021404945.1 bacterium CPR1 | reverse complement strand
CTGCGAGGCAAGCTGCGCCGAGTGGGCGAGCGAGGGCGCGGAGTTCATTACGTTCCTGCCTGAGCGAAACGCGCCTTCCCGAGACGTGATGCTCGCTGCTACGCCTGCGAGGTGACCTGTGATGGTTTGGCCGGCCGCCTCCCCCGAGGTTCGCATGCTCAGGCTAGACCAGACGTCCCGCCCAGCATGAGAGTCGTTCATCGATCCAGAGCGGGGCATTTTACGGGCTGGTAGAAGGCGAACTGCTCGGTCTCGAGATGAAATCGAAGTCCCGAGAAGACTCTGGTATCACCATCGAAGAACGTTGGGGCAGCTCCACGCGCTACCCCATAGATCGAAGTCATGCGCTGCTGGCCGTCAAGCAGTAGCTTCAAGACTCGGGTTCGGCCCAGCACCGTGGGGACGATCCTCTGGCCGGCGGAGTCTTGGTCCGAGGAGGTGCTGCCGGTGCTCGAGGCAGCCGAGGCTGCGGCCCGTGCCCACGGGGCGGAAGACTGCTCGGCTGCCCTGCGACTCTTCCTGGCGGGCGGGGGTGCGATCGCTGAGCAAGCGCGGCAGCATGAGGTTCCCAAGGTTGTCCGGGTCGAGCTCGGCGAAATTGATGACGGCGAGGATGGATCCTCCACGTCGGGGGGACACTCGGGTTAAGCTCTGAGCCATCACCGAGCCAGCTCGCTCGACCCGAGCGGGCTCAGACCCCCTGCGCAGGATCCAACAACGCTGTACGCAGGGCGCCTCCCCCGGGCGAGGAATCGCACCCCCGTTCGCGAAACGCGCTCAGGAAAGCGAACCTACTAACGGGAGGGCCCCATGCAAGTGGTCGATCTCAAGCAAAGCGCCCAGCGGGTCATCAGCGACCTGCGCGAGCTGGCCGCCAAGACCTCTACCCCCGAAGGAGCCCAGCGCCTGTGCTGGGGGCCCGTCTGGCGGACGGCCCGGGAATGGTACCGGGCCAAGATCTCCGAGCTAGGCCTGAGCATCGAGACGGATGCCGCCGGCAACAACTGGGTCGTCCTTGCGGGTGAATCCGAGAAGTCGGTGCTGATCGGCAGCCACCTCGACTCGGTGCCCAACGGGGGGTGGCTGGATGGCTGCCTGGGCGTGCTGGTCGGTCTGGAGGCGCTGCGCCGTTACTCCAAGACCAAACCCCCGGTCACCCTGCGGGTGGTGGACTGGGCCGACGAGGAGGGCGCCCGCTTCGGGCGCAGCCTGCTGGGCTCGTCGGCGGCCGGGGGGTCGCTCAAGCCCGACGAGGTGCGCCACCTGAAAGACAAGCAGGGCACCGCGCTGCCCGATGCGCTCAAGGAGAATGGCGTCGACCTGGATACCATGGGCAAGGCCAATGAGCAGCTCAAAAAGATCCCGGCTCGAGCCTACCTCGAGCTGCACATCGAGCAGGGTCCGGTGCTCGAATCCATGGGCAAGCCCACCGGAGTGGTGCTGGGCACTTTCGGGGTGGAGCGCCACCTGATGCGCTTCAAGGGCCAGGCGGCCCACTCTGGCTCGACCCCCATCCCGATGCGCCGGGACGCATTCCTGGCAGCCGCCTCGACGGCCCTCGAGTGTCGTGATATCGCAAAGCGGCACTCCAAGCCCGGGGCCAACGTGGTGTGCACGGTGGGCACTGTGAAGGTGGAGCCATGCATCGTCACGGCCGTGCCCGGGGTGTGCGAGATCTCGCTCGACCAGCGGGCCCTGTCGGCCGAGGTGCTGGCCCAGATGTATCAAGAAGCTCAGGATGCCTCCAGGCGCCATGCGGCCGAGAACAACGTGACGGTGGAGTGGGAGCTGCTCTGGCAGATCGAGCCCCGCCCGTTCGACCCGGACCTGGTCCGCCTGTGCGAGGAATCGGTGCGCGAGGTCACCGGCGACGCCCCGCGGCTGCCTTCCGGGCCGCTCCACGATGCGGCCGAGATGGTTCCCTTCATGCCGACCGTGATGATGTTCGCCTACTCGAGCAACGGACTGTCCCACTGCAAGGAGGAGGATACTCCCGAGGAGCACCTGGACAAGACCATCCAGTCCTTCCTCAAACTGGTGGACAAGACCGTCGACCACGTGGCCCGGAGCTGAGGCGGGCGCCATGCAGGTGATGGAGCTCTTGACGGGGGACGGGCTCGACCACTTCCGCCATGCCCTGGAAGGCAGCGGGGTCTTCCTCCTGCGCACCAGCCCCGAAGGGGAGCTGGCCGAGGGCTTCCTCCCCTGCCCCGGGCCGATCCAGAGCTGCTGCCCCACGCCCCCTCCCGGCGAAGCTCCGCTGACCCCCTGCGCCCACGGATACACCCGGGCCTGCTGGCCGCTGGCCGTGCCCGGCGGGGTCGCAGGCTACCTCTGGCAGCTCAGGGCTCCGGGCTCGAGCGGGCCCGACCTGGGCCTGGCCGTGGCCGACCTTCTGACCCGCGAGGCCCGCTCGCGCTTCGAGCTGGAGAGCACCATCAAGGAGCTGCTCACGAAGTACGAGGAGCTGACCGTCCTCTACGACTCGGCTTCCACCATCACCACCGTGCTCGACCTGGATGAGGCCTGCGAGCGCATCCTCGATCTGGCCGCGGAGATCTTGGACGTGGACCACGCCTCGCTGATGCTGGTGGACGAGACGGGCGAGTTCCTCGACGTCAAGGCCGCCCGGGGCACGCGCTCGGACGCCGTGGGCAAAGTGCGCGTGCCGCTGGGCGAGGAGATTTCGGGTCTGGTGGCCCGCGAGGGAAAGGCCATCCTGGTGGAGGATATCGAGACCCACCCTGTCTTCCAGCGCATGGCCCGCACCGACGGCACCCGCTCGCTGCTCTCGGTGCCCTTGAAGGTGAAAGACAAGATCCTGGGCGTGCTGAACGTGAACAACAAGAACGACGGCACCCCCTTCCACTCGGGCGACCAGAAGCTCTTGATGGCCCTGGCCGACATGGCCGCCATCTCCATCGAGAACGCGCGCACCTACCGCAACGCCATCACCGACCGGCTGACCCGGCTCTACAACTACGGCTACTTCAAGGAGCAGCTCGAGAAAAAGGTGGCCGACTTTGGCTCGCACGACCTGTCCCTGTCGCTCTTGATGTTTGACATCGACCACTTCAAGAATTTCAACGACAAGAACGGTCACGAGCTGGCCAACGTGGCCCTGGTGGGGGTAGCCAACATCTGCGTGCGCCACAGCCGTCAGAAGGGGGATCGCATCCCCGACCTGGTGGCCCGTTACGGCGGCGAGGAGTTCATGATCTTGCTCGAGGGCGTGGGCAAGGAGCAGGCCGCCGCCACCGCCGAGCGCATCCGCAAGCTGGTGGAGGATCAGCACTTCGAGGGTGGGCACAACCAGCCGCTGGGCAAGCTGACCATCAGCATGGGAGTGGCCGGCTTCCCGGAAGACGCCACCAGTGCCGACGAGCTGGTGAATCGGGCCGACCAGGCCCTCTACAAGGCAAAGCATGCCGGTCGCAACAACGTCCAGCTCGCCTGATCGCTGGGACGAGGAGTTCCCCGAGATCCCCCGTCCCGGGGGGCTCTGGCCCTGGCTGCTGGCGGCCTTTGTGCTGGCCGCCTGGGGCACCTACCTGGTGGTAACCCCCGGAGGCCCGCCTGAACCGAGTTACCGGACCAGCGTGCTGCCGGTCCGCCCGGTCGCGGTGGCCAGCAGCCGCACCCCCGTGCCGGCCGGGGCCCGCTTGCTCGAGCTGGGCATTGTGGACAGCCAGAACTCCACCTTCACCATCGCCGCCGAGTCCTTCGCTCGCAAAGTCGCCAATCGCACCCACGGACGGGTGCAGGTGCGCATTCTGCCGGGCCAGACCCGGCGCAACCTGGGTGAGCTCGAGCTGGTGCAGCAGGTGGCGGCGGGCGAGCTGGAGATGACCTTCTGCACCACCTCGCCGCTGAGCAACCTGAACTCGAGCTTTGACGTGCTCGACCTGCCCTTTCTGTTCCACACCCTGGAGCAAGCCGACCAGGTGCTCGACGGCCCCATCGGCCGGGGGCTCTTCGCGGGCCTGGAGACCCACAACCTGAAGGGCCTGGGATACCTCGAGCTGGGCTTTCGCATCTTCTCCTGCGGCGTGCCGATGCCCGACGCGGAGTCGTTCAAGGGCAAGCGCATCCGGGTGCTCGAGAGCGCCACCTGCATCCGCATGGCCCGCGCCTTCGGCTCCACCCCGGTCCCCGCGCCGGTGGACAAGATCTACGAGATGGGCAAGCAGGGCCTGATCGACGCCGCCGATCGCACCTACCCCACCTACTGGGACTTTCAGCTCTACGACGTGCAGCGCTACATCACCGAGACCCAGCACACCTACTCGGCCAAGGTCATCCTGATCAACCGGCAGGTCTTCGACTCGCTCGATCCCGACGATCAGGAGGCGCTCCTGCAGGCGGCCCGCGAGGTGGAGATGGAGCAGAGACTGCGCCAGCGCGAGGAGGAGAAACGGGTGCGCGAGCGCTGTAGCGAGCGCAAGATCACCATCTATACGATGGACGCGGATCAGCGCAAAGCCTTCGTGGATCTGTGCCAGCCCATGTTCGAAGAGTACAAGAGAATGCGCGATCCCAAGCTGCTCGAGCAAATCCAGGCCACACCGGGAGGGTAAATCCATGGTCCATCGGGTCGAGTTTCAGGAGGGCACCTCGGACAAGTTCTGGGAAGTGCAGGTGGAAGGCAGCCAGGTGACCACCCGCTGGGGGCGCACCGGCACGGCCGGACAGAGCAAGACGAAAGAGTACGCCAGCGAGACTGCCGCCCGGGCCGATGCTCAGAAACAGCTCGATGAGAAGCTGAAGAAAGGCTATCGTGAGGTGGTGGGAGCGGCCGTCAAGAGCGCTCCGCAGCCGCGCGCCGCGACCCCCGGGAAGCCTGAGCCTGAGAAGCTTACCCAATCCGAAAAGCCTGCCGAGAAGCCCGCCAGGTCCGAGATGCCTCCGGCCGACTGGCAAAGCGACTTCCGGCGCCGCACCTGCCCCTGGCGAGCCGATGGCAGCAGTCTGAAGCCTCAACCTGCCGACGCCCTGCTGGCCCCCCTGCGCAAAGCGGCCAGTAAGGAGCTGGCCCGATGGCGAACCGGCCTGGGCATCACTGTGCCCACCCTGCGTCCCGGGGCCAGGTGGGCATGCGATCTGCTGGCCGGACAGTCGGTGAGTCCGCCTGACGCGACGGCGCTGGCCTGCTTGCTGGTGATGACCGAGGGCAAGGCGGGAGCCTGCGTGGCCTCCCGGGGGCCGAGCCTGGCCATGGAGGCGATGGCCCTCACCCGCAACCTGGTCGGAGCGACCCGCCATTCAGGCGACGCGAGGTCCTACTGTCGCTGGGTCAGCCGCCAGCCTCAAAATCTGCACTATCACTTCGAGATCTCGGTGTCCCAGTGGGTTGCCCTGCGTCAGGCCCTGGCCACCTGCCCGGAGAGCGAGTACCGGGCGCTGCTCGAGCAGGCCACTCACCAGACCAACCCCGAGGAGCGCTACCTGGCCGCCTTCCTCTTCCCCGACGCCGGCTGGGCCGAGCAGGAGGCCCGCCACGCCCTGGCTCATCCCCTCACGCCCTTTCCCGGCTACACCATGCTGTCGCCCTACGCCTGGTTTCTGCTCGGCAGCCTGAAAGACCCGACTCTGGTCCAGGCCATGCTTGACCACGGTCCGTGCAATCCCGACGCGCTCTTTGGTCCCATGCTGCTGGGCAACCTGGGCCGGGCCGCCTTCCCCTTCCTGCTCAAGCAGGCCCCCTGGCGAGCCAGCCTGTGGGAAATCCCCGACCCCGAGCTGGCCCAGAGCTTTCGCACCCTGCTCGAGGAGCGCTCCGAGCGAGCCCGGCTGACCGAGTATTACACCCGCTTCCCCCACCTGGGCCTGCCTGTGCTGGCCCAGGTGGTGGCTTCCAACGCTCGCGGCAAGGACGTGGCTCGGACCCTGCTGACCACGCTGCTCAAAGGGCTGAGCGAGCTGCCCCCCATGGGACAGCGCGAGGAGGCGCTTTGCCGCGAGCTGCAGGGCCGCCTCTCGGCGCCGCTCGAAGAAGCGCCCGCGCAAGCCCTGCCAGCAGTGCTGCGCGACCCGCCCTGGCTCAAGAAGCGCGTGACCCGCTCGTTGATCGAGCAGAAGGTGGAGTTACCCGACTACCCCGAGCGGATCCACTGGGAGGGCCCGCCTCCCCGGCCTTACTACTATGAGCTTCCTCCCCTGCCCGGCCCGACCGACGAGAAGGTCCGCAAGTCGCTCGAAAAGGCCCTGGAGCGCCAGGACGCGGCTCTTTGGAACCTGGACCACCTGAGCGATCCGTCCGCGCTGGAAGTCTTCAACAACACGCCGGCCAAATGCTGGCACAGCCCCTGGAATGGCTTCCAGCCCATCCTGGCCCGATTCGGCCTGGCCGCGATGCCTGGCCTGTTGCGCTGGGCCGAGCGCGAGCTGGCCACCATGGTCAACGAGCTCTCCCGGGTGGAATCGCCCCGGCTGGCCGGCATGATGGCCCTGGCCTTCTGCGGCCAGAAAGCCAGCAAAGGGGCCCGGGCCTGGATGCGCCGCTACCCCGAGGCGGCCGCCCTCGGCCTGGTGGCCCTGGCCGTCGGTCCCCGGGGGGCCTCCCGCGAGGCGGCCGAGTCCGCCTGCCGCTTCATGACGGCCCAGGGTCTCGAGCCCCACCTGCGCAAGGCCGGCGAGACACTCGAGTGCCAGAAGGCGCTGGAGGAGCTGCTGAGCTTTGATCTCACCCAGCTCTTCCCGGCCAAACTCCCCAAGCTACCCTCCTTCTTCGACCCGGCCGCCCTGGCGCGTCCTCGTCTGAAGGAAGGCGCCCTGCCGCTGGAGGCCGTCAACCACCTGGCTACCATGCTGGCCTTCAGCCCGATCGACCCGCCCTACGCCGGGCTGACGCAGCTCAAGGAGGTGCTGGACGCCGAGGAGTTCGCCTGGGACCTGTTCTCGGCCTGGCACACCTCGGGGGGCCCGGCCAGGGAGAAGTGGGCCTTCTTCGCCCTGGGTCACCTGGGCGGGGACGAGTCGGCCCGGCGGCTGGCTCCGCTCATGAAGGCCTGGCCCCAGGAGGGCCTCTTCGCGCGGGCCGAGCAGGGCCTGGACGTGCTCGCCGCCATCGGCAGCGATGTGGCCCTGATGCACATTCACCAGATGTCCCAGAAGCTCAAGAGCCGGGCCCTGCAAGAGAAAGCCCGTCTCAAGCTGGAGGAGATCGCCGCCCGGCGTGGCCTGACCAGCGAGGAGCTGGCCGACCGGCTGGTCAGCGATCTCGACCTCGAGGCCGACGGCAGCTGCCCGCTGGAGGTCGCCGGCAAGCGCTTCCGGGTGGTCTTCGATCAGGAGCTGAAGCCCTCCCTGTTGACGGCTGAGGGCAAGGCGGTGAAGGATCTGCCCAAACCGGCCTCGCCCTCCGACGAGCAGTCGGTGCAACGCTGGAAGGCTCTCAAGAAGGACGTGAAGACGGTCGCCTCGGGCCAGATCCTCCGCCTGGAGCTGGCCATGGGCAGCGAGCGACGCTGGGACGTGCCCACCTGGCGCCTGTTCCTGTTGCAGCACCCGCTGCTGGTGCACCTGGTGCGCCGCTTGATCTGGGCCGCCTACCGCGACGACAAGCTGGTGGCCACCTTCCGAGTGGCCGAAGATTCCAGCCTGGCCGACATCCAGGACGAGCCCTTCAGCCTGCAAGACGACCTCCAGGTAGGCCTGCCCCACCCGCTTCACCTCGAGTGCGCGGTCCTGAGCCGCTGGGGAGAGCTGCTGGGCGACTACAACATCCTCCAGCCCTTTGCCCAGCTGGGCCGGCCCGTCTACCGGCTGACCGAGCAAGAGGCCCGTGCCGACAAGCTGGCCCGCTTCGAGGGGATGAAGCTCCACCCGGGCAAGGTGGTGGGCCTCGAGTCGCGCGGCTGGAGGCGCGGGCGGGCTGAGGACGGTGGGGCCATCCTGCACATGGAGAAGCCCGTGGGAGACCAGTTGACCGCCTACCTGGAAGTGGAGCCGGGAATCTTCGTGGGCGCCATCGCCCAGTCCGAGGAGCAAACCGTGGCCAGGGCTCAGGTGCGGCGGCCGGGGGAATACGTCAACGGGGTGCCCCTGGGGCAAGTCAGCCCCATCGCCCTGAGCGACCTGATCGCCGACCTGGAGGCTTTGCGATGAGCGTTTTCAAGAAGACCGACAAGCTGACCCTGCACACGGTCGCCCCTCCGGTGGCCCTGAAGGTGGAGCACCTGCCTCGCTTGCACCGGCTCAGCTGGTGGACCGACGGCGACTCCTGGCCGGCCCTGCGCCTGCTGCTGCCGGCCGGCAGCGCGCTCGAGCTGGACTTCGAGCGGTTGCTCTGCCAGGGAAAACAAACCGGCCAACAGCTGGAGATCACCTGCGAGAAGACGGCCGCCCGCTGGGAGCATCCCCGCCGCCTCGAGCGCCTGGGCGCAGCCCTCACCGCCGTGCCCGATGGCACCGAGCTGGAGCTGGCCATGGGTGGTGACGCCCCGGCCACGCGCTATCGGGGCACGGTGAGCAACAAAACCTGGCATATCTCCGAGAGCTCGCTGAAGCTGACCGGAGAGGTGCTGGCCAGGGCCCTGGAGCTGTCGCGTCAGTGCGACGAGGAAGACTGGCTGGAGGCCGGCTCCCTGGCCGCGGAGGTGGCCCGGGGCTTCCAGGCCGAGTGGAATGATCCATGCGAGGTCCGCGTTCAGGGCACGCGCATCTTCTTCG
Organism: bacterium CPR1; assembly: GCA_021404945.1. Lineage (GTDB taxonomy): Bacteria > Vulcanimicrobiota > Xenobia > Xenobiales > QWHO01 > QWHO01. The sequence goes on along the minus strand of QWHO01000016.1, from coordinate 20,444 downwards.
ACGATGCCGACGAAGACCGCAGCTGGCTGCTCCTTTGCGGGGGCGAGGTCTTCCTGCGAGAGCCGAGCTTCCAAAAGCACTTCCCGGACCTGGAGAAGGTCCTGCGCGAGCGCGAGAAGGAGAGCCAGGCACTGCAGCAGAGCCTGAGCCAGCTGGGCGCGAGTTTCAACCAGGCCATGGGGATCAAGTCCGGCGAGCTGATCCTGAAGGGCAAAAAGTCGGCCTATCATCGCTCCAGCCTGGTCGATCTCCCCTGGTTGACCGAAGAGGACGTGGATCTGGCCGACCGCGAGCTCGCCGAGCTGGGCTACGAGCCAGTCGGGGACCTGATGGCTGACGCCATGGCCGGGGCCATGCTGCGCGGCTATTGCCGTCCCGGCGGCACCGCCTGGGCCAGCATCACCACCGGGGCCCAGGGCGAGTTCATCCGCGAGTTCTTCAGCAACTGCGAGGACGGCTCCAGCCTGACCACCACCACCCTGCCCGAGGCCGAGGCCAGGCCCGCTCGCAAGCTGCTCAAGCTGAGCTGCCCCGAGCTGGAAGTCAGAGAGCTTCTGGCCGCCCACGAGGCCGAGCTGAAGAAGCTGGGGCTCAAGCCCGGCCCCACGGGCTCCGACCTCATAGCCCTGGCCGCCGACGTGGACGATTACCTGGTGCGCTGGATGTAGCCTTCAGGCCAGCGCGATCTCAGCCATGTCCATGGCTCGCTCGCGTCGCACGTCCAGCGTGAGGCCCTGCAGGCCCAGCTCGCTCTTCTCGGCCAGAGCCAGGCCCCGGTCGACCAGGTGCGAGTCCTCTTGCCCCAGGCCCCTGTACAGCTGCTCCAGAGCCTCCCGGAGCTGGTCGTAGCAGAGGGTCGCCTGGTGGAAGAAGCTCTCGGTGCCAGGCAGCGGCTGGCTGTAGAGGGCCAGTTTCTCCTCGGCGAAATCGAGCATGCGCACCACATCTTCAGCGTGGGGCTCGTCAAAGCTGCCGTCATAAGCTGCTGCGACGATCTCTCGCAGACGGCGGATCAGGTAACTGTCCTCAACCCGCTCCTGCGGGGCTCCGGCGATCTGCTGGTAACGATGAAGCATGACGGGCCTCCTCCAGAATGTGATGGCCGCGGGGCAGTTGCCCCGCGGCCCCGGGTCAATCCCTAGCCAGCGGGAGCGGGTTGAAAACCATTGTGGTTGAAGTCATACACCCGGAAGTGGCGACCGCCAGCCGGGCCGGTGCCGGTGGGCACCACGGTGAAGTCGCCCACCGACTGCTGGCCGCAGGCACCGGTCCTGGTCACGTCCCAGTGGAACCGGCCGCTGCGAGTGGCTTCGAGCTGGGCGCCGTTGTCCTGATTGGTCAGGCTCCACTGACCGGGAGCGGTACGATGGCCGCTGATGGTCTCCCCGGCGCGGTTGATGCCGCTCGTGGCTCCGTTCCTGGCGACTCCTACTCCTACGAGGCTGTTTAGCATTGTTTTCACCCTCCTGTTTTCTTGGGTGAGCTCAGGTTATCAGGCCGCTCTCAGGAGACCCTCAACGACAGCTCAAGAGATCCTCAAATCCATTGCCGGGGGGTTACATCTTTGGCCCCGGCATGCTCGCGGGCGCTGTCAGTTCGACGGCATTGGACCAGGCAGGCCGAGCACTCGCGCTAGTGTTGATGCGGCTCGCATCCGACAACGGACATCGCCTTGATGAATGAGCAGCTCGACCCGCTCTTGCCAGCCTCTGCGGCTCGCCCGGGCCGGGCTCTCTTCAGTCAGTGCTTGAGCGACTTGAGGTAGGCCACGACAGCTTCAGCATCCTCGCGGTCCAGGCGATAGCGGGGCATGGGCGGCCTCAGGGCTATCCCGCCGGAGGTCGTTCCGGTCATCAGCAGGTGGACGACCTCCTGCTCCTGCAAACCCACCATTCCTGCCAGAGCCGGAGCATGGGTAGCCCACGGTTGGTCGTGCACCGGCTTGAAGTCGACTTCGGCCCCCATCATCCACCGAGACCGGTCTGGCTCCCCGCTGGGAAGTCGAGGGGTATGGCAATCGGCGCACACACCCACTCGCTCGGCCAGGTAGCGACCTCGAGCCACTGGATCGGGCTCGGCGGTAGTGGGGGTCGGAAGTGACCAGAGCAAGATGCCAAGCAGCAAGAGCCCACCCACCCAGCCCGTCAAACGCATGGGCGTGAGTTTGGCAGGCTCAGGGTGGACTCCTGCAGAGCCACCCGGACTCCGGCTCGCGCAGACCTTGCCCTTCTGGTGCTTGAAAGTCCAGCGCCCCCCCGGCGATGCCGATCAATCGACCTTGAACGAGCGCAAGATCTTGTCCAGCTCGCGCTCGTTGCGAGCATACCCTACCCCACTCGACAAGACGGCGATCGAATAGCTGGCGTCCTGGCCCTGGACGAGTCGCTCGCGGCCCTCCATTTCCAGGGGACGACCGCGAAACTCCATCTGCATCTTGAACGAGAGTCGTACCTCCCGGCCCCGCCGACTCAACGAGAGATCGCTGCCTGAATAGGCCCGAAACAGGTCAAGATGGCTCTCACCAAGCGCGACGAGATCGACCATGTCCATACGTCGGCAGCTGACCACACGCAGGGCCCCGGGCTGACGCACCGCCCCGCCGTGAAAAAGCATGACGTCGGACCCGGGAAGGCTGGCGCTCCTGAAGCTCTCCGGCACGGTCACTTTGAATCCGTTCCCCTTCAGGCGCACTCCCCCGGCCACCAGATCGCCCTGGACCTCCGGCCAGCTCGCGGGATCTGAGCCTCGCAGGTCACCCAGCCAATCGCGCAGGCTGGTCGGGGCAGGCACCATCTGGGGGTCGGGGGGCCTCGAAGTCGGGCGGACTGCCACCGGCGGGCTGGTGGGAGCCGGGGTCGGGCGCACCGGCGGGGAAGCGAGAGTCGGAGTCGGATTCGGGCGGACTGCCACCGGCGGGCGGGCGGGAGGCGGCACCGTCGGGGAAGCGGGAGCCGGGGTCGGGCGGACTGCCGGCGGGGGGACAACCGGCCCGGACGGCGCCGTCGAAGGCACCGTCGAGAGCGAGGGCGAGCCATTGGCCACCCGGGGCGCATTGCCCAGCCAGACCATACCCAGCACCACCGCCGTGGCCAGGCCACCCAGCAAGGCCCACATCCAGGGGGGCGTGGCGGCGGGCCGGGCCACTGCCGGCTCATAGCGAAGGGGCACGGTCTCCTCCGCCTGCCTGGCGACCACGGGGGCGGCCCTGGTGGCAGGCGCAGCCCCGGCCCGGGTGGCGGTGGGAGGAGGCCCAAAGCTGGAGGCCAGGGCCTGGTCGAGCTCGGCCATGGTCTGCCAGCGCCGGGTCGGATCCACCTCCAGGGCTTTCATCACCACCTGCTCCAGGGCAGCCGACATGCGGGTGTTCACGCTGCGAGGCGAGTTGAACTCGAAGGGCGACTCGCGCGGGCAGCGCCCGTTGGTCAGCAGGTAGTGGAGGGTTGCCCCCAGGCTGTAGACATCCGAGCGCACGTCGGTCTGCCCGGAGTAATGCTCGGGTGAGGCGGTGAGGGCCGAGCCCAGGGCCTCGGTGTCTCTGGCCTTGCCCGCCTTGAAGAGGCGGGCGATCCCGAAGTCGACCAGGTGCAGGCGGCCCTGGCCGTCCTTCACGACATTGCGCGGCTTGAGGTCGCGGTAGATCACCACCGGCTCTTGCCGGTGCAGGTAACCGAGGACGTCGCACAATTGCCGGCCCCAATCGGCCACCACCTGGTCTTGCAGAAAATTGTCCGGGAAGGGGGAAATCAGGCAGTCAAGACTCTTGCCTTCCACAAAGTCGAGCACCAGGTAGTAGAAGCCATCCTCCTCGAAAAGCTGGTGCACCTTGACGATGGCCGGATGGTCGAAGCGCTCGAGCAGCGCCTTTTCCTGGTTGAGGGCCATGACCTCGCGAGCGTCCTGAGTGGAGACTTCCTTGAGGAAGTAGACCCTGCCGTCGCAGTCGCCCCGATAGCAAAGGCTCATCCCGCCCAGGGCCAGGAAGTGCACCTGGTAACCCCTCCGCATGACCGTGCCGGGCGGCAGAGCCAGAACCGGCAAGCCGTCGGAATCCTTCAGGCCGGGCACCGGCTCACGATAGCCCACCTAAAGCTCCACCCTGGCCATCTGGCCATCCACCACCCGCAGATAAAGCTCCAGCAAACGCGGGGGCGGCGGGAGACTCAGCTCGCTCTGCAGAACTCGAGTGCACTGGTGGTAGGTCTTGATGGCCTCCGAGGTCTGCTGCTGGGCCAGCTGGCAGGCCATCAGGCCCAGGTAAGCCTCCTCACTACAATTGTCGTTCTGGAGCATCTTACGGAAGAAATCCTGCGCAACCTCTGGTTTCCCCTGCCGATAGAAGTGGCGGCCCAGGGCTCCGAGCACCTCCAGAAAGCGGGTCTTGAGGGTCAGACGAACCGGCTCGGCCCATTCGGGAAATTCTCCCTCCAGGAAATCGCCCCGGTAGAGCTGCTCGGCTTTTTGCAGATCGCCCACAGCCTGGCCCAGAAGCCCTTGAGCCGCCAGCTGGCGGCCCCGGGCCTCGCATTCGAGGAACTCCTCCACGTCCACCCGCAGCGGGACCTCGGTGGTCAAAAGGTAGCCCCCTCGCTTTTTGACCAGCCAGCCCGGCGCCGCCAGCACTTTGCGCACCTGAGAGATGGCGTTATGAAGCGAGTGGCGAGCCTTATCGGGACTTTGATCCCAGAACAGGGCGGTCAGGGTCTCCTCGTCCTGAGGCCGGCCGCGGTGCCAGGCCAGGAAGGCGAAGAGGTGACGCGTCTTGCGGGTGGGCCAGACCTCGTCCGCGAGCACCTCGCCCCCGCGCTTGAGCTCAAAACGCCCCAGCAGCTGCAGTTGCCAGCCGCTCGCGTCGGGCACAGCGGCCTTCTCGGGCACCAGCTCTTCGACCAGGAGGCGCACTCGCGGCTGAGGATGGTGGCGTAGCTCGGCTGCCAGGGGCTGCCCTGCGCGCTTGAGGAAACGGCCGATCTCCTCCACTTTCTCGAATCGCTCCAGGGCCCGGATCAGCACCTCCAGCAGCTCCTCCCGCCACTCGCCCGACCAGTCGCTCAACAGGCAGAGCAGCTCCTCCAGCGGGGGCTCGCTCAGCAGCATCAGGGCCCTGGCCAGCTCGGCCCGCGCCTCCCAGCGCCGAAACACCTCGATGGCCCGGGGCAGCGAGGCTGCCCCATCCCCCAGTCGAGCGCGCTGCAGCTCAGCTTGAGCGAAGAGAAGATCCAGGCCCTGGGCACTGGCCTGGCGCGAAACCTCCTCCAGGCGCTCCAGGGCCTGACGGGTCTGGCCTCGCAGCCGCGAAAGCTCGGCTCGCTCGAGGTCCAGGGGCAGAGCCTGCTCGGGCGCGGTCAAGAGCAGGGCTGCTTCCTGATAAGCTCGCTCGGCCAGATCGAGCTGGCCGGCGGCCCGGTAGGTGTCAGCAAGATGGGCCAGGCTCACGCCAGGTTGCTCCTGAATGACCTGATCGACCCGCTCGACCGACTGACCCACGGGCCCCCGGACCTCGATCACGGCCTCTGGCTGCCCCACGGTACCCCGAGCCTCGGCCAGGATCACGGCCTCCAGCGGCAGGTCGCTGGCCTGGGGTTGCTGGCTGAGACGCAGCCAGCCGGCCACAGGTCTCAGCTCGTCCAGGCGCTCGAGCAGAGCCGGGTCGACATCGTGCAGCAGGGCCAAAAGGTGCAGACCCTGCGTGCGCTGATAACTGAAGCCGTGCCCTCGCGCAGCGCTGAGGCAGCGCGCCAGGATCTCCTCGGTACGCTGCTGACGGGCGGGATCCCCGATCTGAGAGGCCAGGGAGAGGAGCACCTCGCGCACTCCCAGCACCGACCGACTGCCCCGGCGCAATTGCTCGAGAGCCGCCCGCACGCTGCGCAGAAGCTCGTCGGAGCTGAAGGGCTTGAGCAGGTAGTCGTCCACCCCCATCTTCAAGGCAGTGATCGGGGCGTCCGGATTGGCGTAGCCGGTGATGACGATCTTTCGGGCCGCGGGTTGGAGATCACGCATGGCCGAGAGCGCCTCCAGGCCACTCATGCCCTCCATGCGAACGTCCGACACGATCAGGTCGAAGTGCTGCTCGCGCGCGTGCTCGATGGCTTGCAGGCCGCTGGCGACGCTGCGCACTCGATAGCCGGCCGCCTCCAGCTCGAGCTCCAGGCTGGCCCGCATCAGCTCGTCGTCCTCGATGATCAGGATGGATTCGGCCATATCAATCGTACTGCCGTTCCCTGACCCGGGGCGCTGTCAATCTCCAGCTTTCCACCCTGGTCCTGCATCATCTGGTAGACCAGGGACAGTCCCAAACCCACCCCCTGACCAACGGGCCTGGTCGAAAAGAACGGCTCGCAGGCACGCCTTCGGACCTCTTCGGTCATGCCCTCGCCGTTGTCCTTGACCTCGAGCACCCGACGACCGGGCTCGTATCGGCCTTCGACCCAGATTCTCTTCTCAGCGCGAGAAGCCAGACCTGCCCTGGCGTTCAGCACCAGATTGAGGAGTGCCTGGCTCAAATCCTGGGGTTCTCCCGTCAGGCTCAAACCCGAGGCGACGCGCCATTGAAGGGTGATCCCCGCCACCTTCATCTCGGGCTCAACCAGAGCCGCCAGCTCCTCCACCAGGGGAGTCAGCTCGTAGACACTGCCAGGCCCGGTGGGTCGGCGCGAAAAGCGGAGCAGGCGCTCGACGATGCTCTTGCAGCGCCCGACGGCCGAATCCATGATGGTCAGTCGCTTGACCATGGTCGCATCCTGAAGTTGCTGCTGCAGGGCCGAGATGTGCAGAGCGATGGCTCCCAGGGGGTTATTGATCTCGTGGGCCACGCCGGCAGCCAGTTGACCCACGGCGGCCATCTTGGAGGCCTCCAGCAATTGGGCCTGGGTCTCGGCCAGCTCGCGGCGAGCTTTCTCCATGCTGGTTTCGTGCACGCGCCGGAGCTGGTCATACAGCATGGCATTCTCGAGCGCCACCGCCGCCTGAGCCGCCACGGCTTCCAGCAGAGCCCTCTCTCGCTTGCCGAAGGCGGCCGTCTCGAGGCGATTATCGGCATAGAGAACGCCCAGCAGGCGACCCCCGGGCACGATCAGGGGCACGCACAGGATCGAGCGCAGGCTGTTGAGGCCGACGCTGACCTGATCGCGGAAGCGCTCGTCGGCCAGGGCGTCGGAGGTGAGCACGCTGGTGCGCTCGCGCAGCACGGTCTCCACCACCCCCCGGCTGATGGCAAACCCGTTGCCCCGGGTTTCTTCGCGCGACAACCCGTGCCAGGCTGTCACCTCTTCCCCTTCCAACAGCACGAAACCCCGCTCGGCACCGATCGCTTTGACGGCCTGGGCCATCAGCTCGTCCACCACCGCCTGGACCTCCAGCGACGATCCGAGCATGCGCGACGCCTCCAGCAGAAACTCGAGGTGCTCGCGATCGAGGTTGGAGCCAGAGACGGTGGTCACGGCCTGCCTCTTCGTGTCCCCGGAAGTGTTTCCCCTCGCCTGGACAGGGCGCGCGAGTGTGATAAACTCATGGGATGTCCCGTCGAGGTATCTCCCTGGCCGAGCTGGTGCTGTCCTTCTTTTTGCTGGCAGCCGGCATCATCGTGGTGGCTCAGCTCTTTCACGCCAGCCTTCGCCGCAACAGCAACTCGGCCCAGCAGGCCCGGGCCTACCTGATCGCCGCCGCCAAGCTGGCCGAAGTGCGCGAGTGGGCCCTCGGAACCGGCGGCGGAGGTTACAACTACGACAACTGGGGCCCTTACACCAACGTAACCTCCAACGACCCGGACGAGCCGATGTTCCAGGTGACGGTGCGCTCGGCCGCTCATGCAGTAGGGAGCCCGGCCACCGAGATCGAGAGCCCTCAGAGCGAGCCCCGCACCCTCACGCAGTCGCTGCGCAAGGTGGAGATCACCGTGACCTGGGGGGGTGGACGCACCTACCGGCTGGTGTCGCTGGTGGGCGACCCGGCTCGCCAGCTGGGGGCCACTCCGGTGCAGGTGCAGGACACCGCCGGGCTGACCAATCCCGTGGCCTACGGGGCCACCGTGAGCTACCGGGCCATCCTGAGCGACAGCTTCGGAAACCCCATCCCCGAGGTCGGCATGCTGTGGGGGGTCGAGCCGGGCACCGGAGACGGGGTGCTGGAGTGGACCCACCGCGACGGTCGCACCTGCCGCTTTGTCAATCGCTACTACCTCAAGAACGGGACGGCCATCCCCGTGCCCGGCACCTGCTGGGTCAGGGCTACCACCCCCTATGACGGCCAGAACGCCACCGCTCTGGGGCCTCAGATGGTGCTGGCCCCGTGAGACGCGGCACCAGCCTGCTGGAGCTGATCCTGACTCTGGCCATGGTGGGAGTCATGCTGCTGCTCGTCGGCCAGCTTTCCTCCGGCTACTGGAAGGCCTATCACTCGGCCGACCGCTCCGAGATCTACCAGGGCAGCCTGATCGCCACCCAGATCGCCTGGGAGGTGGAGCAGGCTCTCTCCATCAGCCAGCCTGCCAACGGTGGCACCGGCCCCATTTTGAGCTTCACCATGATCGATCCCCTCGACCCGGATCGGCTCACTCCAGCCTCGGCCATGGCCCCCTGGAATCCGGTCGGCAACGTGGTGACCCGACGCTACGAGGTCATCAACGAGCAGCTCGTGCGTACTCAGGGCGGCACGACCGAGGTGCTCGGTGAGGTCAAGGGCTTCAGCGTGGAACGCGATGACCCGAGGCTGGTGGTGGCCGTCTCGGTGCAGCCCGACCAAGTGGTCTACCCCTGTCGCGCCCGGGCCCTGGTGCGCCGATGAAAAAGCGGGGCAGCATCATCATGTCCCTCTTGCTGCTGGCCATGCTGCTCGTCCTGGGCATCGGCATGGCCACCCAGTCGGCCCGTCGCGGGGAGGGCACCCGCTCTCTGGGCGAGGAGCTGGCCGCTCGGGCCGCGGCCGAAGCCGGTCTGGAGGACGCCCGGGTCAAGCTGCTCAAAGATCCGGGCTTTCTGCCCTCGGAAACCCTCGAGGAGATGAGCTACTCGGAGGTGCTCACGGACCTTGCCGGCCAACCTTACGCTCGCTATACCGTCACCCTGGACTTCCGGTTGCGAGGCGATCCCCATCGCTTGCTGCGCATCATCTCGGTGGGCGACGTGGGGGCCGAGGGAAGCTCGCGGGTGCGCCGAACCCTGGAAGCGGAGGTGGATCTCTCCCTCAGGCTGCGCGATGACAGCGCCGTCAACCCGGACTACATGAAGATCATCAACTTCACCGACAGGGGAGCCTGGACCGAGCCATGAGACGACAACCAGCCTTCAGCTTGCTTGAGATGATCGTGGTAGTGGCCCTGCTGGCCATTCTGGCAGGGCTGGGGATGATCCTGACCGGAGGCCAGCGCGCTTCCTCCTCCACCCGATCGGCGGCCCTGGCGCTCTCGGAAGAGTTGCGCTCTGCCCGACGCCGGGCCGTTTCCCAGGGAATCCCGGTGGGGGTGGCCTTCCCCAGCCAGAACGGGGCCGTGGCGCTGGCCGAGGGTTACTACCTGCTGGAAGGCGACGTCAACCCGCGCATCCGGCGCGTCGTCCGGGCTGCCACCGACGGCTCGGTGGGCTTCTTCACGGGCACCTGGGCCACCGCCGAGGCGGTCACCCGGGCCATGCCCCCGGGCGGGACCCGCATCGCCTTTGACACCTGGAACGCGCCTCAACCGGCCGACTCAATGCTGGTCTTCCTGCCCTCGGGCCGGGTGGTCTCCAACGGTCTCGCCCGCCACGCCGAGAGCTTCCACGTGGTCGTCACGGCTGGTGCCACCACCGGCGGGACGGTCACACCTCCGGGCAGCCCGGGTCTGGCCGCCCCGGCGGCCATCTTCGCCCTCACCGGGGCCGCCTCGCCCAACACGGTGCTGATCAGCCCGGCCGGTTCGGTCAGCGTGGTCGAGGGCCTGCCGGGAGCCACCGCGGCGGTCACCCTGGTTTCGGGTCGATTGAGCTCTCCGCTGGCTGCCCTTCCGGCCGTCTCTCCTCCCGTCAGCGCCGCCCCGGTCATCAGCAAGGTGACCGTCGACCCGCCCGGTGGGGGCGGAGTGGAGGCCCTGGCTTCAGGCGAGCGCACCATCAGCCTGATCACTGAGGCCCAGAGCCCGGAGGGGGCCCTGCTCTTCTGCCGCTGGACCTGCGCCGAAGGAGGCGCCTTCGGCTCGGCAGAGGCCCAGCGCATGCAGTGGGACCCGGCTCGCAACGCCTACGTCAGCTCCTGGTCGTACCGGCCCGTGGGGTTGGCCCCCTCGGCAGCTTTCAACCTCGAGTGCGAGGTGCGCGACGAGTTCGGCAATCTGGCCACCGAAGCCAGCGCCGGGCTGGCCAGCGTCACCGGCCAGGCCGGCGCCCCCACCGACGAGCTGGTGGTCATGCGTACCGTGGGCGGCAAGGTGGGTATCTGGACGGTGACCAGCGATCTGAGCAGCTGGAGCCTGGTGGTGGATGAGACCAGCTTTCCGAGCTTCGACGAATTCAAGTCGGCTATCGTTTCACCTGAGGGCGAGCGACTGATCCTGGCAGTGGAAACCCCCACTCCCCGCGTCTACATGGTCAACTTCGACGGCTCGGGCCTCAAGCTGGTGGTACCCGCCCTGGGCAGCGCCTCGCCCCGCCCCTACGCTCTCTCGCCGGACGGGACCACGGTGGCCGCCAGCACGAACTCGGGCATCTATTTCTACCCCCTGAACGGCGCCCCGACCATCGCCGCCAACCTGGTGCGCAGCTCGCTGGCCTTTAGCCCGGACAGCACGAAGCTCTTCGTCCTTCCCGCGGCAGGCAGCGGGGCAGTGATCGTGGACCGGGCCACCAGCGTTTCGAGCCCGGTCACCCTCCCTGCCGTCACCTTTCCGTCCCAGGCCCTCTGGCCGGAAACCAATACTTTGCTCCTGACCGGCCTGGGCTCAGGCATCGAAGTCCACAAGCTAGATCTGAGCACCGGAACGAGCTCTATGCTCGTCAACCTGGGCAATACCCTGACCGACGCCATCAACCTCAGCCGCGATAACCTGGAGATCTGCGCCTCGGTCTCGGTGCCAGGGGGGCCGATCATCCAGGCGGGCGACCGGCTCATCCGCCAGCCCATCGCGGGCGGCGCGGCCTCTTTCATCAACCCTACCCCCCTGGTGCACAACGGCCACTACAGCAAAGACGGGCTACGTCTCTACTGCTCGGCCGAGCAGGGGGGCAACTGGGCCGTCTATCGCTGCAACGTGGATGGCTCGGCTGGCTCGATCTTGCTCTCCGACTGCAAGCTCTTCGGCATCAAGTGAGGTTTCTGCCCGGTCAACGCTACGACTGCCTGCAATGCGGACGCTCGTGCCAGGGCTGGGCGGTCGAGGTCGACCCCGCCACCCGTGGTCGGCTGCGCGACAGCCCTCTCGAGCTGCGGGTGCTGCAGGAAACGGGTTTGACGGCCACACTGCTTCCTGGCGAAGGACGCAAGGTGCTCATGGCCCGCCGCGAGGGGGCCTGTATCTACCTCGACGAGCGCAACCTGTGCCGCATCCACGGCGAGATGGGCCCGGGGGCCAAACCGCTGGGTTGTCGCCAGTTCCCCTTCCTGCCCGTGGAGACCCCCGAGGGGGTGCATCTGGGTCTCTCGTTCTATTGCACGGCGGTGCAGCAAAACTCCGGGCGAGAGCTGGAGGAGCAGAGCGATGAGCTCTCGGCGCTGCTGCAACGCCTGGCCCCCAGGCGAGCAGGCTTCGAGCCCCTCTGGCTGGACGAGGGGGTGCCCCTGGAGTGGCCCGAGTACCTGCGCCTGGAAGCCTTCCTGTGGGAGGGCTTGAGCGGGCCCGACCCGGCCGAGACCCCCCTGGCAGCCAGCCTGTGGGGGGCCTGCCAGCCGGGTCTGAAGCTCGACCTGGCCCGGGCCCCCCTTTTTGACACCGCCCAGGAGCTCTGGGATATCCGCTTCATGTGCCTGGCCATCCTGGTGGCCAGCCAGGAAGCCCCCGACCCGGAATCGATCTCGGCCATGGCCGAGGATCTGAAGTACGACCGACCGGTGACCTTCCCCCGCCTGGGTTGGAGCGGCCGGCGCAGCCTGATCGACGCCGAGTTCGCCGGCCTGCCCGACTGGGTCGAGCAAGAGATCCGTCGTTACCTTCGGTCCCTGGTCTTTCGCAAATTCGTTGCCCTGGACCGCCCGGTGCTGCAGAACCTGGTCTGCCTCTTCATGCTGCCCGCCCTGCTGCGCTGCTTCACGCTGGTCTCGCGCCTGAGCCACGGGGGAGAGCTCGTCAGGGAGGACTACTTCCGGGCCCTGAGCCTGGTGGAGAAGGATCTGACCCACACCCGTCAGGGGGCCGAGGGCACCTGGGCCAGCTTTGCCCGCCTCTACCGCGAGACCATCGCGCTGGTGGCCCGATACGTCTGAGCGGGGACGAAGAGCTCGCCAGATGGTTGCCTGCGCTGAGGTGCTGGGCGATGTTGTTACCGATCAGGTCGCCTGAGGGTGCTTGCGGGTGCGGACCGGAACGCCTCCCACGATCACCCGACCGGCCTGCTCGTCGATGGCCGGGGCCGGGCCCTTCAGGGTAGACTGCACGGAGGCCAGCAGCTCCTTCTTTGAGAGGAAGCGCACCGCTTCCACGCGATGATCCTCGATGAGCCGGTTGGGCCCCGGCGGGGTGGGGTTGCCTGGCTGGTACAGGCTTCCGTAGCCCTGGCTGGCCCCCTCGGCCAGGCTGCGGGCGGTCTCCTTGAGGCCCTTGCGGCTGAGCAATCCTTTGAGCGCCCCACCCAGAGCTCCCAGCGCCCCTCCGGCCAGTCCCAGGGCCAGGTTGCCCTGACCTTCCAGGGTCGGAGGAGGCTCGGGCGAGAGCACCTGGTACAGCATCCCCGAGCCTGAAGCACGCACCGCGCCCCTCCAGGGCGTGGACTCGATCTCGCCGGAGGGGGGCAGGAAGCTGAGCTGACCGCCGGTGTTGGTATAGAAGTTGCCCCGGCCGTCGAAGGAGCCCTCCAGCACCGGGGCGGGGGCCTCCCGCGTCCAGGCCACGTCGCCTTCGGCCGAAAGACGGGTGAGCTTCTTGCCGAAGACGGCCAGCAAGGAGCCGTCGGGCGACAGGAAGACGTCCTTCACAGGCCCGCCGTGACGCCAGTTCTGGTGCAAGGTGGAGGCCTCGTGGGCGCTCAGTCGGCCCAGGCTGTCGCGCACGAAGACCTGGCCATCCTGGCCCAGCCAGGCGGCCCGGCCGTGCTCGGGAACATCCAGCCCTTCCACCTTGCGCCCCCTGCCGTCGGGACGCACCAGCTGGAGATACTGCTCGAGCTTCTCGCCCACGCCGGCCACCAGCAGCGTGCGGCCGTCCACCATCCCGACCACCTCTTCGCCCGGCTCCAGGGTGAGGGGAAACTGCTCCTGGCCATCGACCGGTGAGCGCACCGAGACGCTCTGGCGCCCGTCGGCGCCGATGTTGACCGAGTAGAGCGCCTGGCCGTCGGCAGACAAGCCCAGCGGATAGTAGCTCAGCCCCCCGACCGGCTGGCGCCACAGCTCCTGGCCGTCGAGCTGGCGGGCCACCAGGTGGCCCTCGTCGGTGCGATAGATCAGGCTCTGCCCCCCACCCGCCAGCAAGGGCGGGGATAGGTTCAGCGAGCCTTCCCGACCCAACTCGGTGGTCTGGCCGGTGGGCTCCATCCGGTAAAGCTTACCCCCGGCCGCGAAAAAAGCCTCGTCAGCCGGTCCGGGCGTGAGCTGAGGCGGCACGGCGCCGCGGTGCACGAAGCTGCCCGTGGCGGTCAACTGCGAGGTGGCCTCCGAGCCGAAGAAGCCGGGTTTGGGGATCAGCCCCGCGTCCTCGCTCTGGCCGGCCACGACCTGATCCACCGACGCGGGCGCGCCAGGGGCCCCCGTTCCCCGGGTGGAGTGGGCGGTCGTACCGCGATGCACCGGATTGAGTTGCATACACTCCTAGTTTACGCCGGGAGGGCTCAAAAAAACCTGCCCCGGCTCAGCTCTGAAATCACCGAGCAGAAAGGAAGACTTCTTGGCAAGCAGGGCCTGCAGGTCCACTGTTCTTCCAATGGACGGAGCCATCGTCAAAAATCATCCCAAATGACGACAGATCCGTCAATGGACCGCCTTCTCCCAGTCCGGGTCGAAACCGGGCCCCTCGTCGGCCAGCCGCTTGAGGTCGAGCCAGCACTCGCTCAGCAGCACCGCAGGAACGCTCTCGAGGGTACGCTCGCGGCCTCCGGAAAGGCTATCTGGCGAGGGCTCCTGGAAGCTCAGGCCAACCAGGGCCACGTCCCGGTTCTCCTCGGGCAAGCGGTTGCCGCTGAACTCGATGACGGCTTCCACCCCCAGAGACGAAAAGAGTTTGCGGTAGGTATAAAACCAGCCGCCATCCTCGGTGCCCCCCCGGGAATAGCCCAGTTTGGTGGCCCGGCCGCGCAGCTTGAAGGCCTCCAGCATGAAGCCCTTGTACAGGTCCAGGCGCCGGGCAGAGGCCAGCTCGGCCGGCAAGCGATAGAGCGGCTGACCCACCTGGGGAAAGAGCGGGTCCACCTTGTAGTCTTTCAGGTGCCGGGCCCACTCCTGGCTCTCGCCCGGCTCGAGGTGCAGAGCGTGCGCCAGGCGCACCTGCCAGCCCGGCTCCAGGCGGATCTCCTCATCCTCGCGCCCGGTCAGGCTGCCGTCGTCCAGGGGACGGAAGGTGGCCCGCCGCTCCTCCCCTTCCCAGGCCGTCCACAGAAGGCGCTGGGCCAGCCGGCCCGTGATGGGGTGAGCCAGCACGAAGCGACTCCAGTCGTCAGCTGACCAGCTGCGCTGGCAGGCCATGGCGGCGTAGAGACGCGCGGGCTGCTCCTTCAAGAGCTGCTTGAGCTCCTTGCGCGACTGGGCCAGCTGCTTCTTGGCCCCGGCCGCCAGCTCCGGATCGTCGCCCTGGCGCGGGTCTGGCAGGGACTTGAGGCGGCGCTCCCCGTCCCACAGCTCCAGCTCCAGGCCTGGTCCCAGGCGCAGAGTGATCTGGCGGGGCCCAAAGTCCAGCTCCAGGGTGCCGTCGTCCTCCAGGCCGGCCGTGCCCACGGTGCGATCCGCCAGCTCCTCCACCGTCCACTGGCGCCGCTCGGCCAGCTCCTCCACCAGACGCAGGGCTTCTTGCTGGATGCCGCGGGTGCGAAAGCGGGTGGCCACGGCCAGCAGCAGCTGGGCGGCCGAAGGATGCTCGAGCCAGGCCAGCATGGTCAGCAAGGCTTTACACTGGGCCGCCCGATTGCCATACCAGCGTTTGAGGTAAGCAGCCACCAGCGCTACCAGCGAGCTGCCTCCCAGCGCCCCGGCTGCGCCCAGCATGCCCTTGTCGCCGATGGCCGAGCCCTGGCACTTGTCCATCAGGTTGCGGGTCAAAGTGTCCACCAGCCGCTCCATGGTGGTGCCCTCGGGCTGCCAGCTCAACAGTCCGGGAGCGGCCTGCTCGGCTTCGCGACGCGCCTCGGCCAGGGTGTAGGCAGGGCGCGTGTCGTAAGCGATCCACTGCTCGAGAATCTTCTGCCCCAGCTCCTCTCGCTCGTTCGCGCGCAGCCTCTGGCCGTAGCGGCGCAGCAGCGCACCTGGCTGAGGGGACTTGAGCTTCCAGCTCTTCACCAGGAAACCGGTCACCACGCCGGCAGGCACGACCTGGCCCGTGTCCGCCCAGTGCACCGGAGGGAGCCGGTCCAGGGCCAGCCAGCTCAGTGCCTCGGGCAGACGGTCGAGATCTTCGAGCTTGCTGCGGTCGAGGAACGTGTCCAGGGATGCCCCCAGAGCTTCCAGAGCCACCAGGAAGGCGTCCATCACGGCTTCCTGTTTCTCGCTCTTGAGAGCGCGCTCGAGCGCGGGCACTGCTGAGACCAGCCGCCGGCGGGCCACCCAGTCGGCGGCCGCCATCCGCACCTCCTGGCGCGAATGGCGCAAAGACTCCAGCAGGCGCTGCTCAATCGGGGTGTGGGCCAGGCATTTCTGGGCCAGCAAACGCTCGGCGCGCGAGCCGGACAGGGCGATGCTCCACAGGCACTCCACCAGGCCGGGAGGCGGAGCCGGGAACGAGGTCAAGACCTCCAGGGCAGAGCGCCGGGCTCTGGGCCGGTCGTAGTAGCTCACCTGGTCGCGGGCGCCAGGCTTGAGATCCAGGGCCATCTCCACGATCTTCAGGTGGTCGGAGAAATAGGGCCATAGTTGCTCGTCGCTGAGCGGCAGGCGGGCCCCGAAGGGCTCGAGCACCCGCGAGCGAGCCATCAAATCTCCCCGACCGGTGACCAGCTGCAAGGCCGCTCCCAGCTCGCGCAGACTGACCCGGGGATGGGTCTGCAGGTAGCGCTCCAACGGCTGGTCAAGCTGGTGGTACAGCCACCAGCTCTCACCCCGCTTGCCGAAGACGCTGGCCAGCAACATCAAGCGCACGAAGTGGACCGGCCCCAGGGCGCTCAGGCCCAGCAGCTCCTGGTAGAGGCGGTTCACCGACTCGCTGGCGTGGAGACGAACAAAGACCGGAACCCGGCCGCCCCGCCGCATGAAGTCGAGACTCTCTTGCAGCTGAGGTCGCTCGCCCTGGGCCGGGGCCTGGCCCGACTCGAAGATGCGTTCCATCAGCGTGCGGGCCTCCTCGCCCAGGGGCTGGTCCGGCTCGGGCAGGCTCAAGGCAGGCAGGGCGGCAGCCTCCTCTGGCGCCGGCGCTCGGACGGCCAGCACCTGGCGCAGGGCCTGAGCCACTTTCTCGGGCGGGGAGTCCTCGAGCAGCTGCTGGAAGAAGCTCTGGCACTCGGAGGCGTTGCGGTGGGCCAGCCAGGCGATGGCCTGGCAGCGCGCGTCCGGCTTGCCGCTGAGGGCCAGCTGCTCCAGGCGCGTTCGCACGTTGGCCGAAGGATAGAGAGAAAGCAGCGCTCCGGCAGCCTCGCGCACCGACTTGGAGCTGCTCACGGCGCAGCTGAGCACCTGCTCCTCCAGGGCCGCCGGGGCCTGGCGCCACTGCTGCAGTCGTCGCAGCGCCTGGGTGCGCTGCTCGGCCGGCCCTTCGGCCAGGACCGGGCCGATGGTCTCGGGATGGGCCGCCACCCAGGGCCCCAGACCGGCGAACTGCGAGGCAGCTTCGGCGAAGGAGCTCTGATAGTAGTCGCGCGAGGAGGCCTGGTAGAGGGAGCGCTCCACCACCAGGGGATCGACCCCCATGCGGGCCAGGATGTCGAGCACCAGCTCCCAGGGCCAGTTGGAGGCAGTCAGCTGGCGGGGCCACAAGTTGGGGATCATCTGGGTCAGCTCCAGCACCAGCACGTAAATCCATCGATGCTCCGGCCCCAGCACCGGATCGCGAGGAAAGTCGCGCCGCACGGCCGCTTCCAGCAGGCGAGCCACCCGCACATAAAGCTCGGGGTCCTGGCTGCGCGGGCGGGTCAGAAACCGGTCGCGCTCGATCTGGGGCGCGATGGCCCCGGTCAGAGAAGCCCAGGCGTAGAGCTTGAGGGCCTCGGCTCCCCCACCCCGGGCGGCCAGTTGCTCGGGCAGGCTCTCCTCGGCGCCGGTCAGCACGTAGTTGAGCGCTCGCCTGCCCAGACCCGGGGTCAGATGGTCCAGCCCGGAAAGCCAACCCTGCAGCAGGGCCTGGTCTTCGCGCGAGAGCTCTCCCGTCCGGCCGGTCAGTTTCTTGAGCCAGTTGAACATTGGAAGTTGGTTTCAGGCGAGAGAGAAGGCCTCCTGCAGCGCCAGGCGCTGATGCAGCTCAAACCCCGGCGAGAACGAGGTCGCGGCCAGTCTTCCCAGGCCAGGCCAGGAATGTCCTTGCCTGACCAGCAGGCGTCCCGCTTGCCATCGCAACCGACTACACGCCAGTGAGCAACAGATCGAGGGCCGCGATGATCTCCTCTCGAGCCGCGCCCAGGTTGCCGACGCGGTCGCCAAGCTCTCGTCGGGCGATGCCCGCCAATTGAGGAATGACGGCTACGTGTTGGGTGTCTTGAATCTCGACGAAAGGCATCAGCCGGGTCAGGGTTTTCCCCGCAAAGAGCGCCTCGGCCGCCAGGGGGACGACGACTCTCGTGTCAAGCTCCTCCAGGAGTCCGGCTTGCACATCGAGCAAGAACGGGAAACGCTGATTGCTGGCAGGATTCCGGTTTTTGTAGACATCATACTGCATCAGAAAGATCTTGAGTCTTCGCCAAACGTGCCGTTCTGGTCAACTTCCTGATTGTAGGCCTGGATCGCCTTCTGATTCTCGCGCAACCAGGCCTCCGCTTTGAGCTTTCTTACCTTTTCGGCCAGGGATTGCTCGAGCACCGCCGAGATGTTGATCCCCAGGGCCCTGGCCTGAGAAAGCAGGTCACTGTTAACCGTGAGATTGGTTGCCTTCTTTGGCGCAGAAGGATTATACGCATTACGCATGCGCATATACTACAGAGAGAGACTGTGGGCGTCAAGTGGATGGGTTCTCTATAAACCCTCTGCACGCGAGCTGCGATCAGCTGCATTGACAGGAAGCAGATCCTGGCCGGCTAAACGGCTCGAAAGCCCAGAGCGAGAAGCAGGGCACACAATGATGTTACCACGACGACCAGGGCCCTGCACGAGAAACCTGACATCTCCGGGAATGGCTGTTCGTTTCCGCCGGAAACACACACCTGTTCGGGGCATGGGAGGAAAAAGTAACCCGGGTTAACAGCCTGTCTACAGACGAGGGCCCGTCAATCCGCGAAGCTGGGGCAACGATTCTCAAGGGGGCTGATTGCGAATGCTGGTCCTTTCCTCACCCATCAAAGCAAGTGCCGCTGGCGGGCGTCGCGGCGGGCTCGACGTGCCCGGCACCGGCGTGCACGAAAACATGGTCGAGAAGCTCGAGGGCCTCAAAGACAGCCTGGTCCTTGACGCCATCGAGCTGACGAGCCCGGATGCGCGCGCGCATCTGGCAGAATTGGGCTTCAGCCACGAAAAGACGACCGCTGAGCAAGAGAGCTACGTGCTGGGACGCGCCCACCTCTACGGAGCCGGCCAGCGCGCCCTCCTGGGGACGGACGGAAGCTGCCAGCTGGTCACATTCGCCGACAAGTGGGTGCAGCTGACCCGGCTCGACGACCAGGGGCGCCGGCTGTCCAACGCGGTCGAACGGCTCCCCTGAGTGATGCCTGAAACCAGGTCAACTATCCGCTTCCACGCCAGGTCGTCGAGTCTGGTCACGCTGCCCCCGGACGCGAGTGCGGAGCTCGCACCACAAGGTCAGACGATGGTGGAGGGAACCATCAATGGCTTCCCCTTTCGAGCCGCTCTCGAACCGGATGGCCAGCTCAGGATGGACCAGGCGCTGCACAGGGCTGCCGGCGCGAGCCAGGGAGAGACGCTGACCATCGAGATCACGCGGATCGGTGCCGAACCGGAGGTCCGGATGCCGGCCGAGCTGGGCCAGGCCCTGGCAGCTGCGCCCCGGGCGGAGGCCACCTGGGAGGACATCACGCCCCTCGCGCGCCGGGACTGGATCCTCTGGATCGTTTCAGGCAAGCAAGAGGAGACTCGCACCGGTCGGATTGCCAGGGCTTGCGACATGCTGGCCTCCGGGAAACGTCGGGTCTGCTGTTTTGGCGGCCTGCGCTGGCTGGTGAAGGACCACCCGTCCGTCGAGACGTGGCAGCCACTGAAGACCGATCGCACCGGCGCGCGTCAGGTGGTTGGGCCGAGCCCGAAGGCTTCCAGCAACGCCAGCTCATCGAGATAGCAGCGCACCACCAGGGCCGAGCGCAACAGGTCGGGCTGGGTGAGCTCGCGCTCAGCGCGCTCCAGGCCCAGCTCGCGGGCCCGGCCGGCCAGGGCGGCCAGCGAGGCGGGTGCGGATCCTCCCGCCTCGGCCCAGCCCACCAGTGCCTCCTCGGCCTCCAGCAGCAGGCGAGCGCACCGGCCCGGGGCCACCAGCAGCGGCTCGGGCAGCTCCTCCTCCTCGGCCGCGCTGAGCGGGCCCGAGCCCAGCTCCGGGTGGACCAGCTTGCCCCCGGGCTCGCTCCAGCTGAGCGGCTCGGCACAGAGCTCGGGGCCCCTCAGGGTCAGGCGGGCCAGCACCCGCTCCAGGCAAGCCGTCTCAAAGCGCCGGCTGACCTCCTCGCGCAGGAAGGGCAGCCGAAGCTCGAGCCGACGGCCCTGATCGTCTGCGGCCAGCCGGACCGACTCCTGGCGCACGCGGTCAAAGCTCGCTCCGCTGACCTGGCCAGGGGCCAGCCAGGTGAGCACCTCGCTCTGGCCCTGAAAGAGCGGACGAGCCCGCCCGGGCAGGCTGCGCCAGTCCCGCTCGGCGGGCAAGCTGGCCAGCGGGGCCGGTCCCAGCAGCTCGCCCTCCGCCGCCCCGGCCAGGCGACCGGCCGCGCTCAGCCGAGCCTGGCGCAGCAACAGACGCTGGCCCATCCAGCGCCGGGGAGGGCCGGCCCCGGGGAACGGGATGCTGCGCTCGAAGGACCGGGCCGCGTCGAAGGGCTGGCCAGGCG
>QWHO01000424.1 GCA_021404945.1 bacterium CPR1 | reverse complement strand
AGCAGGGCGGCCTTGCGCAGCTCCTCGGCGGCCAGATCAAACTTCTTGGCGCAGTAGTAGGCCATGGCCAGGTCTTCGCGGTACTCGGGGTCGACCTTGTGCAGCTCGACGGCGCGCTGGTACTCCTCGATGGAGCGGTCGGTGTAATTCTTCTTGAGGTAGAGCCGGCCCAGCCGGTTGTGCATGGCGGCGGAGGCCGGGTCGAGGCGGACCACCTCCTCGAAATGAGCCAGGGCGCGGTCGAGGTCCTGGGTCTGCAGGTAGAGCTCGCCCAGACGGCGGTGGATCTGCAGATCTTGGGGATGGAAGTCGAGCGCCTTCTCCAGCTCGCGCAGGGCACGGGGCAGGTTGCCGTGGCGCTCGTAGACGGCGGCCAGGCAAACGCGGGCGTCACGATTGCCCTGATCCAGCTCGAGAGCCCGGGAGAGCTCGTTGATTGCCAGGTCTTCCCGGCCCTGGGCCTGGTAGAGGGCTCCCAGGTCAGCGTAGAGCGAAGCGTTGTCCTGGTTGTGGGCGATGGCCGAGCGCAGAATCTGCTGGGCGCGATCGGCCTTGCGGGCCTTCTGGTAGAGTCGGGCCAGCAGCGAGGCGGTGTGGGCATCCTCAGGATCGGCCTCGCAGGCCATCTCGAGATAGGGGATGGCCTCCTCGGGACGCTCGCCCCCGGCCAGCATCAGGCCATACTGGCGGTTGGCCTGCAGGTTGCGCGAATCGGTGCGAAGCACCCGGCGGTACTGATCCACCGCTTCGGCCACCCGGCCCTGCCCTTGCAGCAGGAAGGCCAGCCGGCACCGCGAGTCGGCGTCGGCGGGGGTGCGGCGCAGCACCTCTTGCAGGCAGGCGATGACCTCCCCGAAGAGCTCCTGGCGCTGGAACAGGTCGGCCAGAGCCAGATAGGGCTCGGTGGAGTCGACCATGATCTCGATGGAGCGCTGCAGGGCGGTGTGGGCCGAATCATACTCGGACAGCTCGGTGAAGGCCCGGCCCAGGTTGAGGTGGGCCTCGCCCAGCTCGGGATTGCGACTCAGGGCCTGCTGCAGGTCGAAGACGGCCTGCTGGAAGCGGCCCGCCTCCAGGGCTTTGAGGCCGGCCGCCAGGTGGGTCTTGGCCTCCTGGTCGATCTTGAAGTAGGACTTTTGCTGCAGCTCCATGCCGCAGGTCTGGCAGAGCTCGGCACCGCTCTGGTTCTCGGCCCCACAGCGCGAGCAGATGACGGCCGCGACCGGGGCGGCGGGAATGTCGACCGGACGGGGCTGCTCCAGCTTCTGGTAGAGCGGGCCCTGGTTTTCTTTGGCCTCCAGCAGCCAGGAGTCGGAAGCCACCGCCGGCGACTGGCCGAACTTGACGAACGTGGAGGGCGGCATGAAAGCCAGCGGGCTCTCCTGCTCGGCCACCGGGGGCTGGGGCTCGAGCGAGCGGAAGTCGATGGCCCGCGAGACGGGGGGAGCGCCGTCGGCGAAGGTGGCTCCGGGCGGCGGCGACCAGGGGGCGATGGTGGGCTCGGACACGGGAGCCGGTTTGACGGGGGGCCTGTCGCTCTCGCCCTTCAAGAATAGCTCGAGCTCGGCGATCATCTCGTCCACGGTGGCGTAGCGAGCCTCGGGCTGCTTGCGAAGACAGCGGCTGACCATCAGCTCCAGAGCCGGGGCCAGGGTGGGGACGACCTCGCGAGGGTTGCGAGGGGGAGCGTCGATCACCTTGCGGATCATCTCGGCCGGATGGCTGGCCATGATGGGCAGCTCGCCGGTCAAGAGCTCGAACAAAATGACGCCCAGAGAGTAGATGTCGGTGCGATGGTCGGCCGGCGAGCCCATGGCCTGCTCGGGAGAGAGGTAGGCCGGGGTGCCCATGGTCTGGCCGGCGTCGGTGAGCGAGTGGCTGTCCTCGAAGAAAGCCAGGCCGAAGTCCATGACCTTGACCACCCCTTCGGGGGTGACCATGACGTTGTCAGGCTTGAGGTCGCGGTGCACCACCCCGCGCGAGTGGGCATACTTGATCCCCTCGAGCACCTGCAAGAAAAGCCGCAGACGCTTCTCAAGCTCGGCCTGGTTGGCGGGGGCGCCCTGCAGGAACTCGCCCAGAGTGCGCCCGGCCACGAACTCCATCACGATGAAGTGGACGGTGATGGGCTTGCCCAGGTAGGTCTCGGGCTGCTGCTCGATGGTGTGGATGCGCACGATGTGCGGGCTGTCGAGCTTGGCGGCGGTGCGGGCCTCGCGCAGGAAGCGATCGATGGCCGGCTGGGTCAGCCGGGCGGGATGCAGCGTCTTGATGGCCACGGGACGCTCGAGCAGAGGGTCGAGGCCATGGAAGACGATGCCCATCCCGCCGCTGCCCAACTGGTCGATGACCTGATAGCGGCCGTAATAAAGATCAGACACGCAGGGTTTCTTTCCACGCCGAGCAGCCTTTACCCCTGTCAGGAAGAGGCGCTCTGCGCATGAAAAGAACGCGGCCTGGGGGCCACTGGGGCAGTGAAAGAACGCGAGCCTGGGGCGCTCGCCGCAGGCAAAGCCCGCGGGCGGGGGACGCGCTCGGCGAAGCCCGGGAGCCGCTCGCGCAGGAAAAGAGCGCGGCCCCAGGGGCCGCGCTCTTTTCCTGCGCCCGGCCTGACCTGCCGTTTCTGGAACAAGTCGGCAGGTGGCACCCTCGTCTCCTGACGCGCGGCTCTCGCACCGCGCGTCGGAGAGCAAAAGTCAGGCCGGGACTTTGTTAAAACTGGAGGCAGCCTGCCGCAGCGCCTCGGCTTTGTCGGTGCGCTCCCAGGGAAGGTCGAGCTCGGGACGACCGAAGTGCCCGTAGGCCGCTACCGGCGTGTAGATGGGGGCGCGCAGGCCCAGCTGGCGGATGATGGCGCCCGGACGCAGGTCAAAGTGCTCGCTGACCAGGGCGCTGATCTTCTCCGGCTCGATGGTCTGGGTGCCGAAGGTCTCCACCGCGATGCTGACCGGCTGAGCCATGCCGATGGCGTAGCTCAGGGCCACCTCGCAGCGCGAGGCCAGGCCGGCCGCCACGATGTTCTTGGCCACCCAGCGAGCGGCGTAGTTGGCTGAGCGGTCCACCTTGGTGGCGTCCTTGCCGGAGAAGGCGCCACCGCCGTGGCGGGCCATGCCGCCGTAGGTGTCCACAATGATCTTGCGGCCGGTCAGACCAGTATCGGCCTCGGGGCCGCCCACCACGAACATTCCGGAAGGGTTAATCAGGATGCGGGGGGAGACGATCTCGCCCTTCTCCATCTTCAAATACTGGGGATCGACCACCGGCTTGATCACGTGCTCGATCAGGTCCTGGCGGATCTTGGCCTGGGGCACGTTGGGGTGGTGCTGGGTCGAGATCAAGATGCAGTCGAGGCCGGCCGGCTCGCCGTTCTCGTAGCGCACGGTCACCTGGGTCTTGCCGTCGGGGCGCAGGTAGTCGACCACGCCGTGCTTGCGCACGTCGGCCAGCTTCTGGGCCAGGCGCTGGGCCAGTTGGATGGCCAGCGGCATCAGCTCGGGGGTCTCCTTGCAGGCGTAGCCAACCATCAGGCCCTGGTCGCCGGCCCCCAGGGAATCCTCCTCGGTTTTCGAGCCGCCTGCGCGGACCTCCAGAGCTTTGTCCACCCCGGCCGCGATGTCAGGCGACTGGCCGTCCACCGAGAGCAGCACGGCGCAGCTCTTGGCGTCAATCCCGAAAGCAGGATCGGTATAGCCGATGGCGGTCAACATCTGGCGCACGACGTGCTGCAGATCGACGTTGGCCTTCGAGGTGATCTGCCCGGCCACGTGCACGCACCCGGTGTGGATGAAGGTCTCGCAGGCCACGCGCGAATACGGGTCTTGCCTGAGATACGCATCCAGGATGGCGTCCGAGATCTGGTCGGCGACTTTGTCCGGGTGGCCCTCGGTAACCGATTCCGTGGTAAACAGATGATACTGCTGATTCATTCCTATCCTCCTGCTGATGGGGACTGACTCTTTGACGTTTTAAGACCCTACAATCCAACATGGGGAGGGCCGCTGTCAAGCACCCGTTACGAACGCTGATTTGAAGCTATTGCTCGCCATGAGCGGCGGCAACTTTTCGACCAGAGCTCAGCCTGCTCGAAGAGAACCCGCCCGGGCGAGGAGGGCTTTGGCCTGGAGGCCGGATTTCCTGCCGGCAATGCAGCGGCATCATCCTCGAGCGCGAGTTGTCGCTCTCTCCTGGCTCGCACGGTCTTCTTGAGTCGTTCGACTGCTCGTGAGCGAGTTGTCGAACGCTCCGGGCACCCACCTGCCTAGTCTGAACCTACCAGCGGAGGGCCCGATGAACGTGCAGAGGGAACCTTTCGCCCGAGCGCGTAATATCCACGACAGAGCAAGCCCAAGCGCGGAGCACGAACAGCCAGCCGTCCGATGCCAATCTCCATCACCAACATGTCGGGACCGTGGGATAGCCCCGCCAGGCCGTCGGAGCCGGCTTCCGAGCCGTTGACAGCAGAATCACCGCCAGAAGATCCCTCTCCCCACACGGTCAACAGGTACTCCTGGTTTGCCGAAGTTTACGACGTCTTCGGCTCGGAGGACTTCTGCCTCTCGATGACCGAGTATCTCGTGGAGGCAGCCGAACGCTACGGCATCGAGCCCGGCTCGCGCTGTCTGGACGTGGCCTGCGGCACGGGGGTGATCACGGTGGAGCTCTCCCGGGCCGGGTTCGAGATGACCGGGTTGGATCGCTCCCGCCAGATGCTCGCCTACGCCAGGCTGCGAGCCAGCGAGGCCGACCAGAGCATCCCTTTCATCGAGCAGGATATGCGCTACTTCTCGGTGAGCGAGCCCTTCCCGTGGGTCATCTGCACCCACGACAGCCTCGACCACCTCATCGAGGAAGTCCACCTGAACATGGCTTTCCAGCAGATCTCCGAGGCACTGTCCCCGGGGGGCTATTTCATGTTCGATATGAACTGCTGGGAAGGGATCCGCCACCTCAACGGCAAGACCGTGTTCGTGGAGGCCGAGGATCGGGCCGCGGCCTACTACCTCGAGAGCAAGGACAATCGGCTCAAAACCAGCATCGTCATCTTCATCCGCAAGCCGGATTCCGACCTCTACCAGCGCTTTGACGAGACTCTGTATCAGCGCTGTTACTCCGACGAGCAGGTGACCGCCGCGCTGGACCGCTACGGGCTGAGCGTGCGCGAGAAGCTACCCGTCCAGCACCTCAAAGGCCACACCTTCAAGCAGCTGTGGATCTGCCAGAGTGACCGGCTGCCCGTCCCCGACGTCTTATAGCCACTGATTGACCGATTGCATGCTGTCTGAGCCGGTGGAGGTGGTGTGCCCCTCGGCGGCCATGCGGAACTCGCCCGCCATGTCGGAGTGGTAGAGGGCCTCTTCCTTGGTGATCAGGCCCTTCTGGTAGAGCTGCAGCATGGACTGGGCGAAGGTCTGCATCCCCTCGCTGGCTCCACGGTCCATCAG
>QWHO01000015.1 GCA_021404945.1 bacterium CPR1 | reverse complement strand
CTGGCCTCCAGGAGCGACCTGTCCTGACATACGCCCGACAGACTTGAGAGGGGAAATGCGCCTCGCTTAGAGAACTCTGGCTACCACCAGGGAGGGCACATGATGGACCGAAGGCTGGGGTTGGCAGGCCTGATCATCGGGGTCTTGATGCTTTTTTGGGGATGCGGCGGGGAACGAAGCTTGAGCCCCACGGGTCCCGGCGACGGCGGGGGGGCAGGAGTGGGGTCGGCTCTGCTCCGAGTGACCTATGCAGCCGCGGCGCCGCGTGCAGACGAGAAAACCCCCAGGCAGGCTCGCGGGGAAGGCATTCCCGCAGACACGGCCGAGCTTCTCGTCCGGGCTTTTCACCAGGACGGGGCTCTTCTCGAGACCACCAGCGTGCGCCGGGCCCCTGGACAGACGAGCCAGGAGATCGTCCTCGACGGCCTGCGGGTCGGTGAAGTGCTCTTTCTCGTGACCGCCCTGGACGGCCGGGGTGGACGCCTGGCCTACTCGCTCGAATCCGGCACCATCCTCAACGGCCTGCAGGCCTCGATCACCGTGGACGAAACCGTTGACCTCCTGGGCGTGCGGGTGGAGCCCTCCAATTTCCAGCTCCAGCTGGGCCCGGGCCCGAACGACCCGAACCAACCCCCCAGCTCGCTTCAGACTCGCCATCTGGCCGATTTCGAGAACCATCCTCCGCTCGATGTCACCTTCGGCTCGAGTTGGACGTCCCTGGCCCCGACAGTCGTTTCTGTGGACGATGGAACGCTCAAGGGTCTGGTCACGCCCCTCAACCCGGGAACGGGCACCCTTCAGGCCGACTTTGACGGCCGGGTGGGAACCGCGCAATTTGAGGTGCTCATCGGAACGCTCGATCCCAACACCCCGGGTATCCCCGAGCCACCGGACCCCAACGACGCACCTCCGGAGCCCATCGGTCCGTCGGACCCCAATACCCCCGTGGTGCTCGGGCCGGATCTCACCTTCGAGCCGGGCTCGCTCCAGCTCTTCCCTCCCTCGCCCCCGGCCGGACACGGGTTCGACGTCCAGGCCATGGTGCGCAATCTTGGCACGCAACCGTCTCCTGAGGCCTTCGTCTTTTTCGTCGTGGACGGACTGGTGACCGGCACCGCTCAGCTTCCGGGCGTGCCGGCCGGGGACCAGCGTCTGGTGCAGTTCCCGAATGTGACTCCCCAGACGCCGGCGGTGTTCCCGTCCGTGCTGATCCTCGACCCGGGAAACACGGTCGTGGAGGCCGACGAAACCAACAACGAGATCTCTATTTCCCTGCCAGTACAGCCGCCGGACCCCAACGAGCCGACCCCCCTGGGCCCGGATCTCTCGGCGCGGTTTGGCTCGGTGCAGTATACTCCGGTCTCGCCCGAGACAAACGGCCTGTTCGACGCCACGGCTCTCATCCAGAACTCCGGCAACCAGCCGGCCGGTGGGTTCAGCCTCTCGGTCTTTATCAACGGCCAGCCGATCGGAACCACCACGGTTTCCAGTCTGGCAGCGGGCACCCAGCAGCTCTTTGCCTTCCCCTGCCAGGCTCCCGACACGCCCGGGATCTACACGCTCTGCTTCGCCGTGGACTCTGGTGGCAACGTCACGGAGCTGCAGGAAAGCAATAACCTCTTCTTCAGCCCACTCACCGTCGTGGTCGCCGACCCGAACTCCCCCTGAGGGGAAGTGGCGCCATCACGCCACCGCGCCTTGATGTGGTATCTGGCCGTGCTCCTGGCAGGCTGGGGGGCCGGCTACACGATGATGCGGGGCTCGGACCTCTACTATCACCTGGCGGGAGGGCGCTGGATACTGGCCCACGGCGCGGTGCCCCGGGCGGACCCCTGGTCCTTCGCCCGGCCGGGGCAACCGTGGGTAAACCACGAATGGCTCTCCTGCGTAAGCTTTGCCGTCTGGGAACGGACCTTTGGTCTGCCCAGCCTGGTTTACTGGAAGTGGGCCATCCTGGCCCTCACGTTCGTTCTCTTGTTCCGGGTCTTGATGCGGCTGACGGCCTCACCCGAAGCCAGCTTTCTCGCTGTCCTCCTGGGTGCCGCCCTGGCGGCCCCCTTCCTGGATATCCGACCCCACCTCTACACCCTGTTGGCCTTCGCGCTCATGCTCAATCTGACCCTGGCCCGAAAGACGCCCTCGCCCTGGCTCCCCGCCCTCTTTCTGGTCTGGAGCAACCTGCACGCAGGATTTGCCTTCGGCCTGGTCGCGTTGCCCCTGTTGCTAGCCCCCGGTTGGCTGGCCGGGGGAGCGCGGCGCCGCCGATCCCTGCTGCTGGGAGCCGCCTCGGTAGCAGCCTGCCTGATGAATCCTTATGGTTGGGAGATCCTGAGGGCTCCATTCCTCTACGGGTTCACCGACTCTCCCTTCCGGACCATCGCCGAGTGGCATCCTCCCTTCCGGCCGGGAGGCATCCGGTCGCCCCTCTATCCCTGGGTGCTGGGTCTGCTGGGTGCCTGCGCAGCGGCCTGGATCCTGCGCCCCGACTGGCGCGGAGAGAAAGGGCCGTGGTTGGTATTGCTGGTGATCCTGGTGGTGAGCATGTCGCTGCGCAGCCGCCGCTTCATCGCTCTGCTGGGGCTGGCCCAGGCCCTCCTGGTAGCCCCGGTCCTGGCCGGTCTCCTGGCCACCATCCGCCCCCGCCCGCTTCTTCTCCGGGCAGCCCCGGCGGTCGCCCTGCTCGCAGCCGTGCTCTGGCTGGCGCCCTTTCCCAGGTCTTCGGCTGCCTTTGGCGTTCTCACCGCCGAGTGGACCTTTCCCGTCGATACCTGCGACTTCCTGGTGACCAACCGACTCCAGGGGAGGGTCTTCTGCTACTATAACTGGGGCGGCTACCTGTTGCACCGCGCCGGCGACGACCTGCAGGTGTTCATCGACGGTCGAGCCGACACCGTCTATGACCCCCGCACCTTTCTCGACTACCTGGAGGTGCTGCGACTCGCACCCGGCTGGATTGAGAAGGTGGAGGCCTCGGGAGCCGACTTCTTTCTCTGGCCCCTGGGAGAACGCCAACCCGGGGCTCTGCTGGCGACCGGGCGTTGGGTCGAGATCTACAGCGATGCAGCCTCGGTGCTCCTGGCCCGAGCCGGTCGCGTACCTCCGCAGCTGCACCCTCCGCCGGACTCACCCTTCCACCGCCTGACCCGGGGATTGCAGGCGCGCAAGCGGGGCGAGATGGTCCAGGCCGAGGAGCTGCTGCTTCTGGCTCTCAAGGAGCGCCCCGACCTGCTCAGCGCTTACTGGCAGCTGTCAGCCGTCCAGCAGGCGCTCGGACATCCGGAGGATGCGCGCCGAACCCTGGAACGACTGGAGTGCAAGGCCTCTGGTCTTGCACTTTGCAACGCGCTGGAACGCAGTTCCGGCGCGTTCGTTAGATTGTGCCAATGTGCAAGACCAAAGTGCGAGCGCATTAGAAGTCCGGCCGAAAACCCCATGGGGTGGCGGCCGGACTTCCAGCACAATATGTTGGGCATCGCGCAGCCGGAGGACTGCGTCAAGGGGGTTTCCAGCTGCGCTCCTGGGAGGAGCGCGGCCGAAAACCCTGAGCGCTCAGTAGACGGGTTGCAGGTAGCGAAGGTTCAGGCGCACGAAAAAGATCCGCTGATGGCGATGCTGACGCGCATCCAGGGTGGTGCTGACCAGCAGCCAGGGCTGACCGTCGCTCCCTTTCAAAATGATGGCGCCGCGGTTTCCATGAACGGCCCGCACGATGGTCCCCCCGGGCAAACGCTCCACGACCGGCCATCGATCAGGGGTCGTCCTGGGCCACTGCGCTCGGATGTCTGAGACATCGCCGGGGAAGTCAGGGGAAAGGCGAGCGTTCAGCCCTGACGGGTCGGGATCCACCACCTTCCAGAAGTGTTGCATCGCCGCATCGCCACGGTAGTTACCCTGGGCGTCGACCCGCGGTGGGGGGTTGTGGATGGGCTCGAGAAACTGCCGGTTGGCCCGCAGGTAATAGGCCGGTCCCCCCGTCGGCTCGTAAAGGTGCACCACCAGCCATGGCTGACCCCGGCTGTCGAGAACCTCGTCCCTTTTCGTCAGCACCGTGCCCCGAGGCAGGCGCCGGGCCACAGGCAGGCTCCTGAGGTCGGCACCCTTCAACGGCTGATCCTCGTCCTTGCAGAGACGAGCGTTGAGGCCGGCCTGGTCGGGGTCCACCACGCGCCACCAGAGATGGCTGACTTCTCGATAGTCACCCCGGGCATCCGGATGGGGCAACTCATACAGGTAAGGCAGCTCGGCCCGGGCCATCGAGCCGGAGAGCAGGAGGAGCGTGAGCAGAGAGGGGAAGACCAGGCGTCGCATGTCACTTCCTTGTCGAATCAGCAGGTGCTGCAATCTCGTCGAGCTCGCAAGCTCTCCTGGGAACCTTTTACCGCGACAGGAGGTTGTCTCCTCCAATGAGCAGCGCTGGCGAGTATGATCTGGTGGTTCTGGGTGGGGGAGCAGCCGGCCTGGTGTGCGCTGTCACAGCCGCCCTGGCCGGGGCCCGTGTTGCTCTGGTCGAGCGCGAAAAGCTCGGAGGAGACTGCACAAACTACGGCTGCATCCCGAGCAAAGCTCTCCTGCACGCGGCTCGACTGGCCCACCTGGCGCGCACCTCGTCGCAAGCAGGCGTCCTGATTGCCCCGCCCGAGGTCGACTTTCCGGCGGTTCTGGCCGGGGTGCGCAGAGCGATCGCGACCGTGGCCTCTCACGAAGAGCCGTCCGAGCTTCAGGCGGCCGGCTGCGAGGTTCTCTTTGGGCAGGGCGTGTTTGGCAGCCAGAGCTCCCTGACCGTGGCCGACCGCGTGCTTGGTTTCCGCCGCGCGGTGATTGCGACCGGCACCGTGCCTGCGGTGCCCGATATCCCTGGCCTGCAGGCCAGGGGGTTCGTGACCAACCGGGAGATCTTTTCGCTCGCGGCACTTCCGGCTCACTTGCTGGTGCTTGGCGGAGGCCCGATCGGGTGCGAGCTCGCTCAGGCGTTTGCCCGGTTGGGGTCGCGCGTCACGCTGGTGCAGCGCAATCGCCGCCTGCTACCACTCGAGGAAGAGGAGGCCAGCAGTCTTCTCGAGCGACAGTTCCGCAACGAGGGGATCGAAGTGCTCACCTCGTCGCGCCTGACTCGGGCAGAGCCGATCCAAATCGAGACGCCGTCGGGCCCGGTGATGCGGCCTTGCGATCAGATCCTGGTCGCGACCGGCCGCCTTCCGGCGACCGAGGGCCTGGGGCTGGAGGTCGCAGGCGTCGAGCAAACCACGCAAGGATATGTTCGAGTCGACCATCGCCTGCGCACCACCAATCCGCGGATCTGGGCCTGCGGCGATATTCACGGGGGGTTGAAGTTCACTCATGTGGCCGAGTACGAGGCCAAGCTCGTGGTCGCGCAGGCCCTGTTCAGGCTCCCGTTGAGGCCTTCCTACCGCGTGATCCCGTGGACCACCTTCACGGACCCCGAGGTGGCCCGCGTCGGCCTCTCCGAGGCCGGGGCCCGAGAGGCCGGCCTGGACCCGAGGGTCTGGCGTTTTCCGGTGGCGCGGGTCGACCGAGCGATCACCGAAGGAGAGACGGTCGGCTTCTACAAGCTGGTCACCGACCGCAGGGGCCGTATCCTGGGGGCCACCATCGTGGCTCAGGCGGCGGGCGAGTTGATCCACGAAGCGGCCCTGGCCATGCAACACGGGATCAAGGCGGATGCCCTGGCCCGGACTGTCCACGTCTACCCCACCCGAGCCCTGGGTTTACGACGAGCCGCTGATCTCTACTTGCTGGAATCGATCCCCGCCTGGTTGCGACGCCTGGTCCAGTGGCTTCTCGGCTACCGAACGGATCGCCGCCCCACCCCCTTGATCACCGGAGAAATGGAGAGTGACCATGCTCGTCAAGTCGACCCGTAGCGTCTGTCCGAGCTGTTTGCGGAGCATCCCCGCCAGCGTGATCGAACGGGCCGGAAAGGTCTTTCTGGAGAAGACGTGCCCTGAGCACGGAGCGTTCGAGGTCCTGCTCGCCGGCAGCGCCCGCCACTACTACCGGCCCCAGGCTCAACCCGTCGCCGGGGGCTGCTGCGGAGGCGGAAAATGCGGTCCGACGGGCAGCCACAGCTGCAGCTTGATGGTCGAGATCATCGACCGCTGCAATCTCACTTGTCCAACCTGCTATGCCGGCTCCTCCCCTCAACTGGAGGCTCGCATGGGCCTGGAGCAGTTCCGTGAGCTGCTCCAAACCGCGCTTGCGCAGGGCAAGCAGGGCACCGATCTGCTCCAGCTCTCCGGTGGCGAGCCCACCCTGCACCCCCAGCTTTTCGCCTTTCTCGACACTGCAATCGAGCTGGGGTTTCGCAAGACCTACATCAACAGCAACGGAATCCGGCTCTCGGACCCCACCCTGGTCGAGCGCCTGGCGGACTATGGCGACAAGGTCGGCGTCTACCTGCAGTGGGACGGCCTGCAGGCAAAGACCCACGAGTCTCTCCGCGGAACGGACCTGACCCGGGCCAAGCAACAGGCTCTCGACCGCCTGGAGGAGCGCGGCGTGGACACGGTGCCCGTCATGACGCTGATCCCCGGGGTCAACGATCACGAGATTGGGAGCTTGCTGCGGGCGATCTGGAAACGTCCCTTTCTCTCCCGGATGATGATTCAACCCGCCATGGGCTCGGGTCGGGCCCTCACACTGGAGGGCCGCCACCGGGCCACCCTCTCCGATGTCATCCAGGCCATCTGCGATCAGACCGGGGTGTTCGCCGAAGAGGATTTCAGTCCCATTCCCTGCTCGGACCCAAACTGTTTCTCGCTTGCTCTGGCGTGGCGCAGGGGGGAGAAGCTCGTGCCCCTGACGCGCTGCTTTCCGCCCTATCAGAGCTGGAGCGACCCGGCGGTGCAGAGCCTGATCTCCCAGGTGACCGAGAGCTTCGACCGACCGGAGAGCCTGTGGAAGGTGCTTGACTGGATCGTAGGATCTCCCTTGCTCCAGAGCATGGAGGAAGAGATGGTGGACCACTTGCTCGACGCAGCTCTGGCTGCCCGTTCGAGCCAACCGGGCGCGAGCTATGGCGACTTGTTTGCCATCGGGATCAAGCCATTCATGGACGTCTGGACCTACGACCAGGATCGCATCGACCGCTGTTGCACCCATGTGATGACCAGCGCGGGCGAGGTCTACTCATTCTGTCAATACAACGCGCTGGAGCGCGGGAGGACGAGCCTGTGAACCCTCAGACCCGTTGCTGCGCAGAGTTTTACGAGCAGGACTGGGTCCACACCCTGCTGGGCGGCAGCTTGCATCCGGGAGGCGAGCCCCTGAGCCGCCGTCTGCTCGAGTCGCTGCAGCTTCCGGCCGCAAGCCGGGTGCTGGACGTGGCCTGCGGTCGAGGAACGACAGCCAGGCTTGCGGCCGGAATGGGCTGGAGGGTGACCGGGCTCGACGCGAGCCAGGCCAACCTGGAACAGGCTCGGCAAGACCGGGGCGCCCAGGACATCGAGCTCGTGCAAGGCGTTGCCGAGGAGTTGCCGTTTGAAGACGCTAGCTTCGACGCCATCCTCTGCGAGTGTGCCCTGTCGACCTTTTCCGCCAAGGGAGAGGTGCTCAGGGAGTGGACCCGCGTCCTGGCACCCGGTGGGCTGGTTGGAATCTCGGACATGGCTCGAGACGGCGAAATCGACGCCTCGCTGGCCGAGCGTCTGGCGCCCTGGACATGTCTTGCGGATGCCCGCTCGGTCGAGGACAATCAGCGGCTCTTTCTCGAGGCCGGCTTACGCGTGCTCGCCTGTCACGACGAAAGTCCCGCCCTGGCTGAGATGGTCGGGCAACTCAAACGCGGCCTGCTCGCCCTGGCCCTGGGTGAGGCAGCCGGATTCATGGCGGCCATGGACCTGGATCTGGCAGAGGCCCGCCGTTTGATCGACCTCGCCCGGCGCGAGATCGAGCTGGGTCGGGTGCAATATTTCCGCCTCGTCGGCAGCCTGGGCACGCCGCTCTGCGCCTCAGCACTGCAGGAAGAATTTGCTCGCCGGGCGTCCGGCAGGGTTGAGTTGCATCAAAGAGAATAGCCTGGAAATTTTTTCCAGGAGGGTCAGCGTTATGCAGCTCAGCCAGCTCATGGCATCGCTTCATCCGGTCATGGTGCATTTCCCGATCGCATTGTTGTTCGCGGCAGTCGTCATGGATCTGGTGGCATTCTGGCGCAAGGACGAGAGGCTGGCCTATGCCGCAATGATCAACCTGATCGCAGGCACGGTAGGCATCATGCTGAGCTTTACGACCGGAAACATGGCCATCGTCTGGGCGGCTCGCCAGCAGGTCACCCAGCCCCCGCTCAAGCTGCATGAGAACTTCGCTCAGTTTACCTCCTGGGCGTTCATCGCCCTGGTGGCCCTGCGCTCTTTCGTGCACGTGCGGCGCAACCGGCCCTACTTTGCTGTCTATCTGCTTTGCGGTGCCCTCAGCCTGGGCATGCTGGCGGCCACCGGTTGGCTGGGAGGCGAGCTCGTCTACAAGTACGGTGCCGGCGTGGCTCTCAAGGCCCCGCCCATTCCGCCGACCGACGTGGATCTGGCCAATCTGAGCCTCGAGCTCGACGATACGGAGGTCGCCTACTCCGAGCAAATGCACCGCGTCTTTGGTTGGATGGTGCTGGGCATGACTTTCTGGCTGCTTTATGACAATCTCAAGCTTCCCTATGCGGAGAAGGTAAGGGCGCTGGGACCAATCCTCCTGGTGGGAGGTGGGGTCTTCCTGATGGTCTTCTCCGACCACGATGCCTGGCCGATCGGCAACCTCAAGCCGATCACCGACGCCGAGGTGCTGGCCCACAAGATCATCGCAGCCTTCATGATCTTTATCGGCTCGGCCGCCAACCTGGTTCGACGCAAGAGTGCCGAAGCGGGCCGACTGCAGCACCATCTGGTCGCCATCCTGGCACTTGTGGGCGGTGGCATGCTGTTCACCCACCTGCATACCGCCGCTCCTTATGCCGATTCGGCCATCGGCGTCTACCTGCATCACTTCTTCCTGGCCGGCCTGGCCCTGTCGTGTGGGGCGATCAAGATGCTCGAGTTGCTCGCTCCGGAAGGGAACAAGATCTGGAAAGCCACCTGGATCGTCCTTCTCTTCTTGATCGCCGCCGCCCTGATCACCTATACCGAGTCCATGCCGTTCTGGCTGGAGGGAACTTAAGGCTCGGGCTGAGGCGGACTGCGACCCTGCGAGGAGCGCAGCCGGAAACCCCTTTGACACGGTTTTCCGGGCTGCGCGACGCCCCAAGATGTCGTAGGGTCCCTCGCTTGCTCAGGTTCCCTGTCCGCTCTTTGCTACCGTCTTGCTTGCCGAAGCGACGGCCTTTCAGGCCCCTTTCAGAGCTGTGGCCTACCTTGTCCATGGGTTGAGCGATGCTCAGCACGGACCGCTCGAAAAGATAACCCTGCGTTAACAACTGCCAGGCCAGGCATGATAGGATGAGGCAAATGTCAGACGCCATCGAGGAAATCGGACGCCGCAACGCGGACAAGCGCAACGAGGCCATGGAGGCCTGGGCGGCGATGATCTACTCCGACCAGAGCCGCCGCAGCGACCTGGCCGTGGTGCAAGAAAGCGGTGGTTGCGGCGGCTCGAGCGTTCCTAAGGATACGCTGCAACTGACCGACCCCAAGAAGATCGCCAGGCTCAAAGAGGTCAAGGCCACTCAAGAAGCCCTCAAGGCCGAGCAGGCCCGCACTCGCGACACGGTGCAGAAGTCTGAGCCGGCTGAGCCCACTGTGGGTGCCCAGGTCCCGATCGAGGCCCGGCGCGAGGTGGCGAAGGTCCAGGCCACCCGCGAGACCCAGGAGACGGCCACCCGTCAGGTGCGCCAGGGCGAGGAGGCCCGCGAGCAGGCCCAGGTGGCCCGGGAAGAGGCGAGCGATGCTCGGACCGCCGCTCCCGAGCTTGAGATACCCGCTACCCTGGGCAACTCCAAAGAAGCCGGCGAGCAGATCTCTAAGGTGCGCAGCCTGACGGCCACCACCAGTCCCGATCAGGTGGACAAGACGCGCGAGGCCGAGCCGCCCGAGCCCGTCATCGAAGTGGATTCTGCCGAGCAGGCGGCCCTGCTTGCCGCGCTCAAGTCGGGCGCCGGCGCCAACCCCGACCTGGTGGCCAAAGCCTACGTGCAGGCCACCACCATGCAGGGGGTCAAGGGCACGCTCCAGGAAGAGATGTTGCGAGGATTCGTCGTAGCCCTGTGAGAAGGGTGCTCCTGGCCTGGATTTGCCTGGCGACCGGGCTGGCTCTGGCCAGTGACGAGGCGTCCTTTCGAAAGCTGATCGAGCCGCTCTCGTTGACGTTCACGATTCCCACCGGGTTCGAGCCGGTCACTCCCCCCGAAGGTTGCGACTATGCCCTCAAGGGCGCCAGCGGAGAGCTACGCTACGCGATTCGCCCGCTGGCGGCCCAGGTGGAGGCGTACAAACAGAGCCAGGAACCGGGCAGCCAGACCGTGTTGACCGACCCGAACAAGCTCTATTCCGCCATGCTTCTGGCCATGGGAGCCAATCTGGCCGGGGTATCCCCCGACCGCATCCCCAACCAGGCCTTCAGCCCTCCCAACGTCAAGGCCGAGTTCGGAGCCGACGCCGGCATGACGTCGGCGGTGCCGCTGAGCGACGGACGGCTCTGCCTGCTGAACGTCTACCACAAGGACAATGTGGCCGATGCCTTCGTCTATTACATCGCGACCGACATGGAGGCACTGAAAAGTCTCATCAACACGCCGGCCGTCTTTCAGGCGCTGCGCTTCAAGTAATCACAAGAAAATTTGCCTCTCGCTTCATGTGCTCGCCCTTGATTTTGCCCCATGAGCGCAATCTGACGAAGGCAGCGGCCACGGCAGGGGGGTTGAATTTTCAACCCTAATTCTGTATAATTTGTTTCAACATGGCGAAACAGAAGAAATCCAGAGCCGACGTCCGGATTGCTTACCGGGGGCGGACGTTCGGGTCCGACCCCGGTCTTGACAACCGGCGCCAGAGCCGGCGCATGGCGCGCCAGTTCCCCATCTGGTATCGCCCCGATGGCAAAGACGAATTCTTGCGCAGCCGAACGCTCAATTTCTCCAGCAACGGAGCCCGAATCATCATGCCCGAGCCCCTCGACCCAGAGGCCGGGCTGTTGCTCGAGCTCGAGCTGGAGGAAAAGCTGCGCCTGCAGGCCCGTGCCCGTCTGGTGTGGCAGCGTCCCATGGCTGACGGCACCACTCTGGCCGGAATCCACTTCGTGCTACCCCCCGACGTTCAGAATCGGCTGAACAACTGGGTCAAGAAGCAGGCTAAAGCCTCCTAGCCCCAGAAGAGCCCCCTTCTCAGCGAAGCGCCAGCAGGCGCAGAACGCTCGCGGGCAGCTATTGGCGACCGTCGATGCGCGCGACTGTGGGAGCGATTCACACGCCAGGAGGGTTGGTTATGCAAGACGGCACGGAGCCGCTGGGGGGGCTTCGCCGCACCCATCGCTGCGGCGAGCTGCGCACCGAGCACGTGGGCCAGGAGGTCGTGCTGATGGGCTGGGTCCATCGCCGCCGCGACCTGGGCGGGCTCATCTTCGTCGAGGTGCGTGACCGCGAGGGTCTTGCCCAATGCGTGTTCGACTCGGCCGAGAGCAAGTCGGCTTTCGCCCTGGCCGAGCGGTTGCGCTCGGAGTATGTGGTGGCGGTGGAGGGCAAGGTGCTTCAGCGCTCTCCACAGACGGTCAATCCCAACCTGGCCACCGGCGAGGTGGAGGTGCACGTGGACCGTCTGCGCCTGCTGAATCCCTCCCGGGAGCTGCCCATCCTGGTGGCAGAAGAGCAGAACGTGGACGAGTCCAAGCGCATGCAGTATCGCTACCTCGACTTACGCCGTCCGCGCATGACCCGCAACATCGTGCTACGCCACCGCTTCACCAAAGCCGTGCGCGACTACCTCGACTCGGTGGGGTTCCTGGAGATCGAGACCCCCATGCTGGTGCGCTCCACGCCCGAAGGGGCGCGCGACTACCTTGTGCCCAGCCGGGTTCACCCGGGATCATTCTACGCCCTGCCCCAGTCGCCCCAGCTCTTCAAGCAGTTGCTCATGGTCTCGGGCTTGGACCGCTACTTCCAGATCGCTCGCTGCTTTCGGGATGAGGATCTGCGCGCCGACCGTCAGCCCGAGTTCACCCAGATCGACATGGAGATGTCCTTCGTGGGACAAGAAGACGTCTTCGGCGTGGTCGAAGGCCTGGTGGCCCACGTCTGGAGCACGGTCATGGAGCACCAGGTCGCGCGCCCCATTCGCCGAATGCACTACAAGGAGGCTGCCGAGCGCTACGGCAGCGACAAGCCCGACCTTCGCTTCGGGCTCGAGCTCCACTCCCTGGACGAGATCGTGCGCGGCAGCGAGTTCACCCCTTTTGAGCAGACCCTGAGCTCGGGCGGCACGGTCAAAGCCCTCATGGTTCCCGGCAGGGGGGCCATCAGCCGCAAGGAGCAAGACGAGGTGGGGGCCCTGGTGAGCGGCCTGAAGACCTTCTATGCTTCGCGCCAGCAGGGCGAGCTCAAGTCGTCGCTGCTGGCCAAGCTGGGCGCCGAGCGGGTGGAAAAAGTGCTGCAGGCCCTGGGGGCCGGCGAGGGGGACCTGGTCATCATGGCCGCCGGCCCTGCGGCCAGCCTGAACGGACAGCTCGGACGACTGCGGTTGGAGCTGG
Source organism: bacterium CPR1 (assembly GCA_021404945.1). Classification (GTDB taxonomy): domain Bacteria; phylum Vulcanimicrobiota; class Xenobia; order Xenobiales; family QWHO01; genus QWHO01. The sequence continues at coordinate 44,612 of QWHO01000015.1, read as the reverse complement.
CCAGGCGTTACGAGCTGATCCCCGCGAGCAAGTTCGAGTTTCTCTGGGTGGTCGACTTCCCGCTCTTTGCCTTCGATGAAGAGAGCGGACGGCTGGTGCCCGAGCACCACCCGTTCACCTCACCCCATCCCGAGGACGCCCATCTGCTCGATTCGGACCCTCGTCAGGTGCGGGCGGCGGCCTACGACCTGGTGCTCAACGGCAATGAGGTGGCCTCGGGCAGCATCCGTATCCACCAGCGCGAGATGCAGGAGAAAGTGCTCGGTTGCATCGGTCTCTCCATCGAGGACGCCCGCCAGAAGTTCGGCTTCCTGCTCGATGCCTTCGAGTATGGGGCCCCTCCCCACGGCGGCATCGCCCTCGGGCTCGATCGCCTGGTGGCCATTTGTGTCGGCTGCGACTCCATCCGCGAGGTGCTGGCCTTCCCCAAAAACGCCAGTGCTGCCGACCCCATGACCGGGGCCCCGGTGGAGGTCAGCCAGGACCAGCTCGACATTTTGCACCTCAACGTGCGCGTGCCCCAGGGTGCCCGCTGAGGCCTGCGCAGTCGCGAGCATTCCCCCTGGAAAGGTTGCGTGCGCGGGGCTGCAGTTTTTTTTCAGCCAGGACGGATACCATCTGCATGAGCTTTATCATCCGGAGGGCATCTCATGATTATCGGGACTCAGACCTTTCAGGCGCCGACCGGGCGCACCGTTTCCAAGGCCTGCAACGATGGTTGCAGCCACAGCGACGACTCGGCCCAGCTCGGCGACCCGGTGAGCCCTCCGGAAGCCTGCCCCAAGAGCGTGGCCAGGGGCCAGTCCCACCCGTGCCCCCTTCAGGTGGCCCTGCAGGCTCGGGTGACCTCCGAGACGGTGGCCCAGCAGCTGACCGGCATCCCGGTGTCGCCCGTGCAGAGTAAGCCCGACCCGGCCACCACCCAGAAGCTGAAGGAGCTCCTGCCCGACAAGCCTTTCGTCATCGAATCCGGCCGGGCGGCCGAGCTGGCCAGGACGCTGGGCATCTCGGGCGAGCAGCTGATGCTCGAGCTGATCCCGGTAGCCAGGGAGATGGCCCGCCCGCCCGTGTCCGAGTATCTCGTCGGCGCGGTAGGCCGGGGCGAGAGCGGCAACCTCTATCTCGGCGTCAACCTCGAGTTCGGCAAGCAGGCCCTCAACCAGACCACCCACGGCGAGCAGTTCGTGGTGCAGAACGCGATGCAGGCCGGGGAAGCGCGCCTGACCAGCCTGGCCGTCTCGGCCGAGCCGTGCGGCCACTGCCGCCAGTTCCTCAACGAGCTGACCGGAGCCAAAGAGCTCGAGATCCTGATCCCCGAAAAGCCCAAGGTGCAGCTCAAAGAGCTTCTCCCACGCGACTTCGGCCCTCAGGATCTGGGCGTGACGGCGGCCGTGCTCTCGCCTCAGGCTCACGGCCTGAGCCTGCCCGAGACCGACGAGTTGACCGGCCAGGCCCTCCAAGCCGCCAACAAATCCTACTCGCCCTACAGCCAGAGCCCCTCGGGCGTGGCCATCGAGCTCAAGGACGGGTCGGTCTTCACCGGCTCTTACATCGAAAATGCTGCCTTCAACCCCAGCCTGTCGCCCCTGCAGGCGGCGCTGATGAACGTGGTGGCGGCCAAGAAGTCTTACGACGAAATCAAACGGGTGGTGCTTGTCGAGCGCCAGGACGGCAAGGCCAGCCAGGACTTCGCAACCAGCGCGGTGCTGGCCAGCATCGCCCCCAACGCTGAATACACGGTTCGCCAGGCCAAAGGAGAGTAACCCCAGCATGCAGACCCCGAGCGTGGGAGGGGGGCAAAACAATTCAGTTGCGCGACTCACGTTGCTGCACACCAACGATGTGCACGGTTTCGTGCTGCCGGTGGAAGACAAGGTGCTGCTTGGCCAGAAGGTCAAGCTCGGTGGCGCCGCCTACCTGGCCACCCTGGTTTCCCAGAAGAAGGCCGAGAATCCCGGCAGTACAGCGCTCGTCGACTGCGGCGACGCCGTCCACGGGGCCCTGACCACCGATTTCGATCAGGGCCGCTCGATGGTGGATATCATGAACCGCGTGGGCTATGACGTGGCCACCCTGGGCAACCACGACTTTCAGTGGACCGTTCCGGTTCTGGAAGAGCGCCTGCAGGCCACTCGCCACCCGATCGTGCTGGCCAACGTGGAGAAAACCGACGGCAGCCGGCTGCCCAACACATCTCCCTACGTCATTCGCGAGCTGGGGGGCCTGAAAGTGGCCTTCATCGGGCTGGTCACCGAGGACACCGGCACCCAGCAGCGGGCCGACCGGGTGCGCGGGGCCCGCTTCCAGACGGCCGAAAGCGCCTTGCGTCAGCAGATCAGAGAGGCCCGTGGGGATGGCGCCGAGGTGCTGGTGGTGGCCAGCCACTGCGGACTGCCGGCCGATACCCGCATGGCCGAGCAGTTCCCAGGGGAAGGCCTGGTCATCCTGGGCGGACACAGCCACGATCGCACCGAGAAGCCGCTCAACGTGGCCGGCAACATCCTGGTGCAGGCCGGCTCGCTGGGCAAGGAGCTCGGGCAGCTCGACCTGGAGATCGACCTGGCCACCAAACGGGTGGTGGGGGTGGACTTCAAGCTGCTGACCGTCAATCCGGATGAGATCCCCCCCGACCCCGAGATCGAGCGCCTGGTGCAGAGCTACGAGCAGCGCGCCCGGGTAGCCATGGGCACGGTGGTGGCCCACCTGCCGGCCACGCTGACCCGCAGCCGGACGACCGATTCCGGGGTCGGCAACCTGGTCTGCGACGCCATGCGTGAGATGGCAGGGGCCGAGCTGGCCTTCACCAATGCCGAGGGCCTGCGCTCCGATCTGCCGGCCGGGCCGGTGACTCGTGGTCAGCTTTACGACGTCACCCCCTATGGCGGACAGCTCAAAGTGGGCAAAATCAAGGGCTGCCATGTGCAGGAGGCGCTGGAGCACTCGTTGCTCGAGTGGGAGCAGGACCACGGCCTGCAACTCGGCTTCCTGCAGGTTTCCGGGCTCAAGTTCCAGTACGACAGCAGCAAGCCCCAGGGGCAGCGGATCGTGAGCGTGGAGGTGGCAGGCAAGCCGCTCGAGCCCGAGCGCGAGTATACCATCGCGCTGGAAGACTACCTGGCCACCGGCAAGCTGGGCTTCGACGCGCTCGCCCGCGGCCAGTACCACGAGGTGGGCAACACGGTCATGGAGGCCCTGGAGGAGTACATGGTGGCCAAGAATGGCCAGCTCAACCCCGCCAGCGAGGGCCGCATCGTTGACGTGGCAGCACGCTGAGGAACCGGGGGCAGCAGGGGGGGGAAACTGGACCGACTGGAGAGAATTTCCGACCCAGTGGAACGAAACACACGCCAGCGCGACGCCATTCGCAAAGCCCTCATCGAAGCCGACCGGCCGCTCAGCCCGGCCGAAGTGCTGGCAGCGGCCAGAGAGCTCTCGCCAGGACTTGGAATCGCTACCGTTTACCGCAACCTGAAGGGGCTGGAAGAGGAATCGCTGATCGCCCGCATCGAGCTACCCGGTGAGGCGCCCCGCTACGAAGTGGCCGGCAAGCATCACCACCACCACTTTCACTGCCGTACCTGCGGCAAGGTGTTCGAGGTGGAAGGCTGCCCGGGCGATCTCTCGGCTCTCTCGCCGCCCGGCTTCCGCCTCGAAGGCCATGAGCTGGTGCTCTACGGCACCTGCACCTCCTGTCCGTAGCGATAGACGAAGAAGCTCAAACCCCCAAGCGCCAACGCCCAGCCCCAGCTCATATGCCCGAAAGCCCACATGGTGACGGGAACGGTCAGGTTGACCAGGGAAGCGTAGTGGGCCAGCGTCAAGGTCACCGACGATTCCTTCCAGAACGAGATCAGCCACAGACACAGGGCCGATGCCAGGAAGACGATCCCGAGCAAACGCACCGGCCCGTCATACCAGATCAAGATGAAGCCCAGGATGCCGTCGAGCAGCATGAGCAGCAGGGCCAGAAAGCGGGCGAAGACCGGCTTGAGACTCAAGATCGTGCCTCCTTTGCGCGTCGGATGGCCACCAGGGCGGCCAGGGCCAGCAAGGCGTAAACCAGGGCAAAGAGGAGCAAGGAAGGTCGCAGGCAGACCAGACCCGCGGCCAGCAGCAGGTTGAGCAGCACCGCGTAGCCGGCATCTCTCCCCGCAGCCGGACGCGGGCTGGAGAAGCGCAGCAGCCAGAGGGCCGCAAAGCCCAGCAGCACGGCCGCTCCCAGCAGGCGGAGCTTGAGGCAGAGAATGGCCAGCACCACGTCCACTGCCGCCAGCGTGCCCAGGATCGCTTTCGTCACGGGCAGACCGCCACGACCCGGGCAGGAAAGTTGGGAGCGTCGCCGGCCTTGGGGAAGGTCACCAGCACCATGGCGCCGACCTCGGGCACCAGGTCGAGGTTGGCCAGGAACTCGATCTGGTAGCGATCCTGGCTGAGGATGTAGGCCTCGCAGGCAAACCACTCGTGCAGCACTTCGCTCAGCGGGCGGTCGGGGGGGATGGGGCGCCCGGTGCTCGAGCCCGGATCGGGATCGCCTGTCTCGTGGCCCGAAGCCGTAATCTTGCGCACCTCGTAGAGATAGCGCAGCACCTCCAGCGACCAGCCGGGGGTCCGTCCCTGATTGGCGATGGCCTCGGAGTCGGGCCAGCGCCGGCTCCAGCCCGTGCAAAGGGCCACGAAGGCCCCTTCGGGGATGGCTCCGTGGCGCTCCTCCCAGCTGTGTACGTCGGCCATCTCCACCACCGTGTCCGGGTTCTCCTCGACCCGGGCGCGGATGTCGAGCACCACCAGGGGCATGATCATCTCCTCCGGGCGCAGGTCCTCCACTTTACGGCCACCTCGGAACATGTGGGCCGGGGCATCCACATGCGTTCCCCAGGCGCCCACCAGGGTATGGTAGACGGCCCAGAAGCCAAACTTGTCGAGCTCCAGGGCGTTCTGGCGGGTCTCGTCGCGGTAGCCCGAATAGTGGGGAATGCCCGGCCTGAAGGTCTGGGTCAGGTCGACCAGCCTCCTGGAACGCAGGCTCCGAGCCAGCTCCCACAGTTCATGCATTGGCCTGGTTCACATCCTGGCAACAGAAAGTTTACGAGAATGTTACCTTGGCTGTGAGCTTCCCTACAACCTGCAGAAGGCCGAGGGGCTATGCTGGTGCCATGGGCATCAATCGTCGCCACCAGCGGGTTCGCGAGTGTCTACCGGCCTGGTACCGCTGCGACCAGAGCCGCTTCCTGCGCAGCTCCGTCCTGGATGTGAGCGAGGGAGGAGCCCGCCTGGTGGCCACTGAGGCCCTGCCCGAGGGGGAGGTGCACCTCACCCTGCGTCTTGAGGGCGTCCATGTGACGGTGCTGGCCAGGCGTGCCTGGCAGAAGCGGTTGAGCCGCGGCGAGGGCTATCTGATCGGGCTTCGCTTCGACGAGCCCCCCGGCAGCGTGCGGCGATGGGTGCGTCGCCAGGTTCAGCTCCGAGAGCTTCAGCGGGTCGCCGGATGAAACGCGACCCGCGCACAAAGCGCGACCGGCACGCTCTGGACCGGGACGGAATGGTGCTCTGTAACCCGAGAGACCGGGAGGCTGCCCACCGCGCCCAGGTCGAGGGGATTGCCACCGAGGATGTCAGCCAGGTCACGTGCAAAAGGTGTCTGCGACTGCTATCCAGCTCACAGTGAGAGCTGGTGGCTCTGGCCCGGCTCAAGGCGCAGCCGGTAACGCACTCGCCCATCGCTCTGGGGCACTTCCTCCGGACCTCGTCCGGGCGGCAACGGCGGGGTAAGCACCTCCACCGCCACCGGGGTGCCGCTCAAAGTGAGCTGGTAGGTCTCTTTGTCGTATCGCTGCTCCACCTGCCACTCTCCGCGACCGGCCGGATCCTTCAGGTCCAGGCGAATAGACGAGCCTTCCAGGGCGGTCGGAATGTGAGGGGCCACGCTCAGCTTGCCGGGCTCGCAACTGAGCCCCCCCACCACCTCCACCAGGCCCCAGGGCAGCGAGGCATTGGTCCAGCCGAAGCCCGGCCCCTTGCCCTGAGTCTCCTCGTAGCGTCCCTTCTGCACCGGGGGCGGGCCTCCCGAGACCACGTTGTAGCGCTCGAGAATGGTGCCTTCCTGACCCTCCACCCGGGCGATGGTGTCCAGCCACTTGCCGATCCAGCGACTGGCGGCCTCATAGTCGCCATAGCGCATGGCGCCCTCGATCGCCATCATGTGCAGAGGAGCCCAGCCCGACGGGCCGTTCCACTGCATCTCGGGACGGCCGTAGTCTTCGGCCGTGGCCGCCAGCCCGTGCTCTTTCTCAAAACGGCTCAAGCTGGCCAGGCTGCGCTCGATCATACGCTTCTCGGCCGGCACTGAAGGATCGAGCATGCCGGCCCAGAGCGGCCCGACAGCCGCCGCCAGAGCATCCTGATCGCGAGACAGCCCCTGATCGGGACCCTGGAAGCGGTAGTCGCGGAACATACCATCTGCTTCGTCCCAGCACAGGCGCAGCACCGACTCCTTGCGTAGAGCCGCCTCCTGGCGCCAGGAAGCGGCCTCCTCGCCCCTGCCCAACTGCTCGGCCATCGCGGCCATGTCGTTGGAATAGCGATACAGGAAGGCGTTCAGGTCGGGCGGCACCAGGTCCAGGGTGCGGTCGTGGAAGCGCGAGGTGGTATCGAAGCCCGACTCGTCCATGGCAAACTTGTGGTTGGGCCCGCCCCAGCGCGCCAGGCGCACCGACTGGCCGTTGATCTGGGAAATTCCCCGCTCTCCCTGCTGACACCAGAATTCCTTGTAGTCACCACTCATTGCCTGGTAGGCCTTCTCCAGCCAGAGGTCGGCCTCGGCCTGGCCCTCCTGAGCCGCCCGGAGTGGGTGGCTCAGGCGCACGAGCTGCGGCAGGATAGGCGGTTGGGACTTGTTGAGGTAGACCGAGCGGGCGGCGTTGGGAACGCGCCCGGTCGAATCGAGCAAGAAGAGCAGATTGTCAGTCATCCCGGCCACCGTCTGGCCGGCCCCCTGCCAGCGCATGCCCAGGGCCATGAACAGGGTATCCCAGTTGAACTGAGTTTTGAAGATGCCCAGGCTGGGCACCGCTGCTTTGTGGAAGATGGGCATGGCCGAGTCTCTGGCCACCACCGAGGGCTCGATGGTCAGCGGCTCCCAGCCTGCCGCTGCGCGCTCATAAAGGTGATTCCAGGCGGTACGGGCGGCGAGCGGGGCCAGCTCGGTGGCCGGGGTGGAGTGGGCCTCCTGCAGCCAATCGCGCTGATGATCGAAGAAGCGCGCCAGGGCGGCATTGCCGCCGGCGCGGAAGAAGGTACCCAGAATGCTCTGGGGCAGCTTGACCCGGCCCGAAGCGGGCAGCTCCTCGCGGGCGTAGAGCCGGTCGCCCAGCAGCAGGCCATCCCCCAGGGCCGCCCCCAGCAGGCAATCCGAGCCCTTTTGCAACTGGAAGACGCCCGGCGCCAGCACCGCCAGCTCGGCCTCCGGCAGCTCGATGGAGAAGGGGCCCACCCGCAGAGGACCCACCAGCTTCTGGGAGGCCTGGGGCGAGAGCGGCTCGGTGCCATAGACCAGCCCGGTCAAGCCGCGGCTCTGCAAGGCCGAGATGGCCGTGGGGGAAAACAAGCTTTCATGCAACTCGAGCATGCGTCGGTCGACGGGGCCGGCGGTCGGCTCCAGACCGATCAGCTTCTGGCGATGAGCCCCCAGCGGGCTGATCGGGACCTGGTAGGAGGAGACCGCCGGGGGCCTGGGGCCGAGCAGGTCGCGCACTTCGGCGGGAGAGGCCAGTTGACGACCCGCGCTCTCCCAGAGCAGGCCCTCGGGCGTACGCAGCCGCTCCAGGCTGGCCAGCATCGCCCGGGCACGGGGGTCGTCGCCCTCCAACACGCCGGCCCGCAGCACCGCCAGGCTGGCCAGGGTCTCCACCGACGAGCGCTGGTCGCCCTTGAGGTCGCGGAAGGTCTGGCTGTCGGGGTCCCACATAGTGTCCAGCATGCGCTCTTTGCGAAGCTCCGCCCTGTGGTCCCAGCTGGCGGCCTCGTCCGAGCGTCCCAGCCGGGTGGCCATGGTGGCCAGGTCCTTCTCGGTGCGATAGAGCCAGGCGTTCAGGTCCACCGGCGCGTAGGCCATGGGGTCACCGTTCTCAAAGCGGTGGGCGTTCTTGGAGCCGCCCGACTCCTCCAGCGTGGCCTCAGGCGAGTAGTCCACATCGCAGAATCGGTTGAGCCCGTTGGAAAGCTGCTTGAAGTAACCGTCGCTCCAGGAGTTCCGGTGGTCGGAGGCGATGACCTCATAGGCCCGGGCCAGAAAGTCTGCATCGTGGGGCTCTTGCAGCACCAGCTCAGAGAGACGGGGCATCCCGGAGCGACCCAGCTCGTTGAGCTGGTTGGAGCCGGGCAGCACGCCGTAGCGCTCGCCCAGGCTGAGAAAGCACTCCAACAGCCCTCGGGCCGCCCCGGGCTGGCCCTGGCCCCGGAGCTCGGTCACCAGGGCCGGCAGCTCGTTCATCTCCAGAGCCGTTCCGGGATAGGGGAAGGGCACGTCGATGCGCTGCTGGCTCAACTGGCCGGTAAAGGTCCAGCCCGGTCGCAGCTCGAGCCCGGGCGGCAGGCCCGGGGTCTGGCCCAGACGCACGCTATCTTGCGGCTCCACGCTGGCAGCCGGAGGGGCGTTGCGCGAGGCCGGCAGCGGACGGGACAAAACGACCCGGTCGATCGGTCCGAGATTCATACGCCTGGACTATAGCGTACGGAAGCTGAAAAACTGCCCAAACACTCCGCCGGTTGCTCCACCGGGTCTCAGGCACCGACGCGTTGCAAAAACTCGAGCCGATTGCCGAACGGGTCTTGACAAAAGAAGCGCAGCATGCCCGGCCAGCTGCTGTCGGTGGAGAGTGAGCCGCAGGTGGGCTCGAGTCGGCGCCGGATCTGATCTAGATCGTCCACCTCGAAGGCCAGGTGAGCCTTGCGCGCGGGCATGAAGCGCGGATCGATCCCCAGGTGCAGGTGGAAGCCCTGCAGCTCGAACCAGCAGCCGCCTCGCTGAGCCAGCGGCTCTGGCTTGGGTAGCTCGGTGAGGCCGAGCAACTCGCCGTAAAAGGCGCGAGCGCGTTGCTCACCCCCTGCAGGAATCGTGATCTGGACATGGTGGGCGGACTTGATCATGGTGCCTCATTGTGAACGGGTTGAAGGGCTCTCGTCAAGGGCAGGTCGTAGACCGAGCCGTTGCTGACCAGCTCGGCCTGCCCCACCTGAAAGCGCACCCCGGGGGTATCGGTCCAGAAAACCGCCCGCCCATCCTCGATCATCAGCTCGAAGGTGCCGTTCTGCTGGAACAGGCTCAGGAGCTGTTTGCCGTTCCACTTGATGCGAGTCGGGCTCGGATCGGGCCGGCCAAGGGTCAGGACCGGAGCCGCGCCGCTTTGATCCAGCATCAGGGGGGCCGGGCCGCCCTGCACGGGGATGAGCGCCTGGCCCGTGTTCTCGGCTACCGAGACGAACTTGATCACGAAGCGCTGCGAGCTCTCCAGCGGCTCGTCGTCTAGCGAGACGGCCAGCACGGCCCCGACCGGGGAGGTCCCGGCATACTCCAGAGGGCCCACCTGGGCCGCAGCGGGCAGCTCACCGGCCAGTGCCACCAGTCGGGGAGCCTGGATACGAAGCAAACCCTGGCCCGTGCGCCGCTCGATCTGGCCGGTTGAGCTGGTATAGGTACCGGCCGCGAAGAGTGGGCCCAGGGCCAACTCGGGACTCATGCCCCCAACGCTGAGCACCACCTCGGTATCGCCCGAGGGCTCCAGGCGGGTGAGGGTGCGCAGGGCGTAGGCAACCCGGGCTGCCTCAGGACCGACCGGGTAGATCAGCTCGGCCAGATCCTCGCCCGCCTCCACGTCCTGGCGCAGAAAAGCCAGACCCGCTGCCGAGAAGAGGCCCCAGACGCAGGGGTCGCTCTGGTATCCGAACTCGACCAGCCGGGGAGCGACCTCGCCCGTCTTATAGCTGAAGAGCAGCATGCCGTCATAATCTTGCAGGCTGGCGTAAGCCAGCGCCTCGGGCATGCTGGCGGCCCGATAGGCGTTGGGCCAGACCCAGCCCCACTCGCGGATCACCACCGGCTTGTCGGGCCAGCGCAAGGTTGCGGTGTAGGGAGCGAAGCCAAAGCGGCCCGGATCGCGCAGAGTATTGGTGTTCTGGTAGAAAAACTTGCCCTGCCAATCCGGTCCCGAAAAGGCGGGATGGTCGACATAGTGGTTCTCGGAGACGAAATCCATCTCGGCCGCCACCGAAAAAACGTCGGGCGGAATGTCGGCCGAGACGACGGCGGTGATGGGCACCTTGACCCCGATGCGACGCAGATGGCCTTTCATGGTCTTGAAATAGTCCCGCTGAACGGCCACCAAAAAGTCCACACCGTCCTGCTGGCGAAGTGGGGAATCGAGGGGGCCGGTGAGATGGGGCAGAGCTACCGTGCCGGCGACCGGGTCCTCCTCGGGTTTAAGGGCCGTTCCCCAGGCGGCCGCCAGGCCGGCCCGATCCGCGTAGCGGGTCTGCAGCCAGGCGTTCCAGCGCTGGCCCAGGTTGCTTCGGTAGGGCTCGATGAGCTTGTCGGTGTGGCTTGCGTTGAGGAAGAACCCGCTCTCGTTGCACACTTCCACCAGCGCCATCATGGGGTCGTCCACCGGGGCCAGGCCGGTATAGGGATTGACGGCGGTGAGAAACTGGCTGGCATACTCCTTCTGCAGCTCGATCAGCCTCTCGTCGAAGCAGGCATAGGGGCGAGCCGCGCGAGGCAAGGCCGTGGCGTTGGCCACGCCGTCCTCGGGCGTGAAGGTGCGAAAGTCGATCAGGTCCAGGTAGTAGTGCATCTGTTTGTCTCGCACCCGTGAGATCCAGTAGTGCAGCGTGAGCAGTCGCTCGGGGTTAAGCCGGCGCGAGCCGGGCACCCCGGGAATGTCGAGCAGGGCGCCCTTGGAATCGGTGGCCTCGAAGCGCACCATGTTGACTCCGGCGCGAGCCCAGGCGTCCACCACGCGGTCGATCTCCGGGCGCGGGATCCAGAGGTTGCGGTTGGCGATGTTGACGCCCCAGAATTTGGCCCGTGAGCCATCAGCCCAACGGAACTGCCCGTCCCGCACTCTCAGAAAACCTTTGCGCAGCGAGCTCGGCTCGCGGGTCATGCTGCCCAGCTCGCGCACCTGCAGGCTGTCGGGGTAATCTTGAGCCCGAGCCAGGGCCACCAGAACAAGCAGGCAGATGAAGACGCGCACGGCCACCTGGCTCGAGTTGGCCCGCCAAGCTCGAATTCCTTTCGAGCAGGCCGGGCCACGGGCGAGTCCGAATCATCATCGGCCATGAGAGCGAGCGCGTTGCTCTTGCTGGTCCTCTGTCTCCACCTGGCTGCGCTGGCCGAGCCGGGGGAAGAGGAGTTTCGAGCCGGAAACGCCTGCATGGAGAAAAGGCAGTACCGCGAGGCCCTGGCGCACTACCGGGCCGGGCTCGGGAAGGCCCCCGCAGAGCGGGCCCTGCTCTTCAACGGGGGGCTGGCCGCCTATCTGGCTGGCGACGGACCCACCGCCATCGCCCTCTGGCAAGAGCTCAAGAAGCGAGAGCCGGGGGACTGGCGCCTCCTGGCCAAGTTGGTCCAGGCCTACCAGCTGACCGGCGACCTCAAGGCCCGCGATCAAGAGCGCGTGGAGCTGATGGCCCTCTGGCGGAAGAACCCCGCCGCTATCCAGCAAAAGAGCTTTTGTCGCGAGCAATTCCTGGTGGGGGGCGAGTCAGTCATGGCCTTCGAGAGCTGGCAGCTCGAGGGAGATCGGGCTGTGCGCTACACCTTTTCGGTGCTGAGCCCGGACGGCAAGGAGAAGTACCGCATCTCGCTCGGCTCCTACGAGGCCACCACGCAGTTCGGCCGCGAGTCGGGCGAGCTCGGGCCCAACGATCATTACTGGCACCTGGACTACTATGGACCCGGCGAGCACCGCACCTATGCCTTCCAGAAGGTCGAGCCAACCTATGACGAGGTGCGCAAGCTGGTGACCGGAATTCTTGAGGGCTCGATCAAGCCTCTGAGCAGCAGCAAGAAGTCGAATTAAAGCGCAAGGTCTCTGGTCTTGCACCTCACAACGCGCAGGAGCTGCGTACCCGCGCATTCGTCAGACTGTGCAAAGGTGCAGCAAGCCAGAGTGCGAGCGCATTGAGCCTCGATCATTCGACCTCGGGCGCCAATTTGGGTCACAATGACGGATGACCGAGAATGAGCCCTCACAGCAAGGCGGCCCCACAAAACCAACGAGGCACCTGCGTGAATGCAGGTGCCTCGTTGGGACAGGCAGGCCGGCAGGAAACCTGCCGACCACTCCCGTGCATGGCGACCGGACTTAGAAGTCCATGTCGTCCATGCCGCCCATCCCACCCATGCCGGGCATCCCGCCGCCGTGGGCGTGGCCGCCGCCGGGGGTCTCCTTCTTGGGCTTCTCGGTGACCAGCGTCTCGGTGGTGAGCACCATCGCCGCGATGGAGGCGGCGTTCTGCAGGGCCGAGCGGGTGACCTTGACCGGGTCCACGATGCCAGCCTTGATCATGTCCACGTACTCGTCCTTCAGAGCATCGTAGCCGTGGCCCTTCTTCAGGGTCTTCACCTTCTCGACGATGACCGAGCCCTCTTTGCCAGCGTTGTTGGCGATCTGGCGCAGCGGCTCGAGCAGCGCGGTGCGGATGATCTGCAGGCCGACCATCTCGTCACCCTCCAGCTTCACCTTGTCCAGGGCCTCCAGGGCGTTGATGAAGGCGGTGCCGCCACCGGCCACGATGCCTTCCTCGACGGCCGCGCGAGTGGCCGACAGGGCGTCCTCGATGCGGTGCTTCTTCTCCTTGAGCTCGGTCTCGGTGGCCGCGCCCACGCGGATCAGAGCCACGCCGCCGGTCAGCTTGGCCAGGCGCTCCTGCAGTTTCTCACGATCGTAGTCCGAGTCGGTGTCTTCGACCTGGCGCTTGATCTGCTCGATGCGACCCTTGATGTCGCCATCCTTACCGCGACCCTCGACGATGGTGGTCTCGTCCTTGGTGATCTTCACCTTGGCGGCCTTGCCCAGCATGTCGACGGTGACTTTGTCGAGCTTGATGCCCAGCTCTTCGCTGACGACCTGGCCCCCGGTCAGGATGGCGATGTCCTTGAGCATCTCCTTGCGGCGGTCGCCGAAGCCCGGGGCCTTGACGGCCACGCACTGGAAGGTGCCGCGCAGCTTGTTGACCACCAGGGTGGCCAGGGCCTCGCCCTCGAGGTCCTCAGCCACGATCAGGAGCGGCTTTTGCATCTGCACGACCTTCTCGAGCAGGGGCAGGATGTCGGCGATGGCGCTGATCTTCTTCTCGGAGATGAGGATCAGAGGCTCGCTGAGCACGGCTTCCATGCGCTCGGAGTCGGTCACGAAGTACGGGCTGATGTAGCCTTTGTCGAACTGCATGCCCTCGACGAAGTCGAGCTCGGTGTGCAGAGTCTTGGACTCTTCCACCGTGATGACGCCGTCCTTGCCGACCTTGTCCATGGCGTCGGCGATCAGCTTGCCTACTTCGTGGTCGTTATTGGCCGAGATGGCCGCGACCTGAGCGATGGCTTCAGGCGACTCGACCTTGACGCTCATCTTCTTGATGCTCTCGACGATGTTCTCGACGGCCTTCTCCATGCCGCGCTTGAGGAACATCGGGTTGGCGCCGGCGGTGACGTTCTTCAGGCCGGCCTTGATCATCGACTGGGCCAGAACGGTGGCGGTGGTGGTGCCGTCGCCGGCCACGTCGTTGGTCTTGGAGGCGACTTCGCGCAGCAGCTGGGCGCCCATGTTCTCGAACGGATCCTCGACCTCGATCTCCTTGGCGACGGTGACGCCGTCCTTGGTGATGGTGGGGGAGCCGAACTTCTTGTCGAGCACCACGTTGCGGCCACGCGGGCCGAGGGTGATCTTGACCGCGTTGGCCAGGATGTCCGTGCCACGCTCGAGCGCCTTGCGCGCGCTCATATCGTATTTAAGCATTTTAGCAGCCATGACTTGCTGATTCCTCCGTCTTCTTATTCAAAAATTCCCAGGACGTCTTTTTCCTGGAGAATCACGTAATCTTCGCCTTCGAGCTTGATCTCGTTGCCCGAGAACTTGCTGTAGAGCACGGTCATGCCTACCGCGACTTCCATCTTGGCCAGGCTGCCGTCCTTGAGCATCCGCCCCGGGCCAGCGGCCACGACTTTGCCCTTCATGGGCTTCTCCTTGGCGGTGTCCGGCAGGTAGACGCCGCCGGCAGTCTTCTCGTCCTGAGGGACAGGCTGGACCACCACGCGGTCCGCCAGAGGCTTGATAGTGAGAGTTTTGGTCGCCACAGGGATTCCTCCTCGTCATTGGCTCCTCGTCCCGGCTGGGGGCACAAAGACCTTTCAACCAGGCCGTTCTAATTGGAGACGGCGACAGATTATGGCTTGCAGCAGGCCTTTCCTGCCCTGGCGCGTTAGAGTTCCGTTTGCGCGCGTGTTAGAGTTCCGTTTGCGGGGGAGGGGAGAAGCCGGTGCCGGTCTTGGAAGGCTCCTCAGGGAGTGGCTCATAGGCCCGGTAGACCTGAATGGGAAGAGAGACGCGCTCCTCGCGGCCACCCCCTGGAGGGGTGAGCCCCACTCGAAAGCCGTAGTGCACCCGGAACAGGCTCCACTCGCCGGAGAACGGGGCCGTTTCCTCGATAGGGAACTCGAAGTAGCCGTTGAGAGGCAGCTCGGCCTGAGGGGCAGGCTCGATATCGTGGCTCTGGACCCACAGCACTTTGCGATAGTCACTCACTTTGGATTCCTCGATAGCGGCAAAACGGAAGCTGATTCGTTCAGGCAGGGGGGACTCGACCCCCTCACCTCGCTCCAGCACCAGCTCCCCTCGCAGACTGTCAGCTGTGTACAGGTGGGAGGCGTGCAAGAGCCCGGTCAGCTTGATTCCGCCGTTCTCGACCGCCAGCTCGGCCCCAGCCGACTCGGGGAACGGGTCTTCGGGAGGGAGCACGGTCAGGTGCAGCCGGCTGATCTCCTCGAGGATTCGGGGGCGGGCCCGCCCCTTCAAGAAATACTGACAACGCAGGTCCCAGCTTGCGTAGCTCGGAGGCGTGCGCTCGGGTAGCTGAAATCGAAAGCTCTCACGCTGCGAGTGCTCGCCCGTCGAGGTAAAGCTATGCATCTGCTCGACCAGCGGCAGCACGTAGGAACGGAACAGATGATTGGCCCCCACGATCTCCTCACCCTGGAGGGAGACAATCACTTTGATCCCCTTTGGATAATCGGTCAGCTCAACTTCTCCTTCCACCACGTCTCCGGGGTGCAAGGTCTGCCGCTCGACATTCAGCTCGAGTCTCACCCGCCCCCCTTCGCGCAGAGCCCTGTGCCGCCCCTGTTTCAGAGGGTTTTCAGCAGCTGGCGGTATTCTCAAGCCACAGCAAGCGGGAAGGAGAGCTGAGATGTCCCAGTCACTGCAGGATCGCGAGCGGCGAACGTACGATGTTCTCTCTGGCAACAAGGGCCAGCGCAAGCAAGGCTATCAGCAGCAGCGCTTCCTGCGGGCAGCACCGCCCAAGAAGGAGGAGAAGAAGGTCGAGGAGGCTCCCCGGCGCCACTGGGCGGAACTGCTTGCCACCATCGAATGGGCCGAGCGGATGGCCGGCATCTACAACATCGACCGCGAGCCGAGCATCGAGCCGGCTGCGGTGGTGGCCGAGGTCGAGGATGATCGGTGGACCGTTCCCAACCAGTTCAAGACCCCGGCTCCCGTCAGCCAGGGACAAAAGCTCGACATGAACAGCATTCTGCTCCACTCCATGACCACCAGCGCTCCCACCACTCAGGCCGAGCCTGCGCCGGCCAACGGCAACGTGCTCAGCCCCGACCTGCCGATGATGCAACTGCAGATTCTGGCGCTACGCCCCCGCTTATAATTCGGGACGAGTTGGCTTGCCAGGAGGGTTCCAAGCCGGGGGCGCCCGACGGAGTCTGACCTGTCCAGGTTGCGCCGTCGCGGCGAGAGAGCGGATGAATGACGGCCAGGTTTCAGCGGGAGGTTTTTTGACGCGCACTCCGCGCGGCGTGCAAGCGACGGTGCGTGACCGAGCTTCTAAGCGAGAGGCCCGGATGAAACAATTCGTCGCGCCTGGAAAGCTCGTCGCCGTTCCGGCCAGGGGGGGCTTCAGGTCGAAGCTCGCGGGTGGACGCGAGTGACTGCCCAGGCCCGAATGGAGGCATCGTTGTCGCGGACGGCCTGACGCATGTAAGACTCTCCCTCCAGCTTCTCACCCAGGGCGTAGGCCCTCCGCCGAATGGTCGACTGATCGTGGCGCGTGGCCAGCTCCAACACCTGACGCCGGAGGGGCGACTGGAGCGAGCCACCGGCCGACTCCAGCAAGTCCAACAGTCCGTGCACCGCGTGAGCCGGATCTTCCCAGGTGGCCAAACGCTCGAGGCCCATGCGGAGCACCACCGGAGCATCCTCGCCCTGGGCCACCAATCCCACCAGCGCCGGCCGCACGAGCTCGGACGGAGGGGGGGGGACCTGGCTGAACACGGCGGCGACCTCATCGGGAACTTCTGTTCCCAGGGCCCACAACAGGACGGAGCGGCGATCGGCCGGGTGCATCCAGGCAGCGGTCAGCAACTTGTGGAGCAGGGCGGCCCGACCGCGCGGAGAGAGGAGACTGCAACTGAGCAGTTGCAGCGCCACCGCCACCCGCAGCGGACGGCGCAACTCCTCAAGCGGGAGCAGGGACTCGGCAACCTCGAGGGTCTCTGCTTCCTTCAAAGCCCCCTCGTCAGGAGGACCGATGGGCAGCCGCGAAACAAAGCTCAACACGACTTCGGCTCGGGCCAGCCCACTCTTGACCATCCAGCCCAGGGCCTGGATGCCCCCCGGACCGGGACCGGCCAGGCGGGCGTAAAGCTCGGCGCGCAGCCCGGGGGCGAGATTCGGCTCAGCATGCACCTCCTGCACAAGCAGATCGGTGAAAATCGGGTTCTGCAGCACGCCCTCGCTCAGCTCGTCCTGGCCAAAACGGCGCAGGGCCCGCCGCAGCGGGCGCTCAAGCTCGCTTCTTGACAACAGCTCTTCCATGGCCGTCGGGTATTACACTCTTCGCCGGACCGTCCCTGCTAAGGAGACGCTCGGTCAGCGCAAGATCTTCTGAGCTTTCTTGAGGGCGTTCTTCTCATTGATGTAGGAAAGCTTGCGATAGGCCTCGCCGATCTCAAACCAGGCCACCTCATCCGCCTCACCATCCCGCGGCGTGGCGTTCTCCTCGACGAGCTGCATCAGGTAGAAAAAAACGAACTTGTGGTAGAGCGTCTGGGTTTCCTTGAGGTAGAAGTAGTATTCGATCTCGTGGAGCTTGTCGAGAGCCTGGGTACGATGCCCGGTCTCTTCCAGAATCTCGCGCTCGGCGGTCTGCTCATAGGTCTCGCCCTTGTCCACCCGGCCCTTGGGCAGGGCCCAGATCCGGCCGCCGCGTTTGGAGACCAGGCAGATCTTGTACTTGTTCTTCTCGCGCTTGAAGACCACGCCTCCGGCGGACATCTGCAGAGCCTCGGGGGTCGCTGTGGCCGCCTGGGCACCCTCGGAGCCGAATCGAACCTGCCCCCCCAGAAAGTTGGAGAACTGTCCGGGGCTGCTGGCCAGCGCCTGTTGGGCCAGTTGACTGGCCGGGTGGTCGGGGGAAACCGGCCCGAAGCGAAACTCAAAGGTGAGCTCGCGCAGTTGCTTGCGAGCCCGAGAGAGGCCTTCGGCCAGGGCTCGATCTTCCGGGGGTTGCTGGGCCTCGAGCAGAGGGCCGCGCAGCCACTCGGCCTCGGTGTGAATGACGACCTGCCGAGGCTGATTTCGATTCACCTCTTCCAGACTGCGGATCAGGGCCATCAGCTGGGCCTGCTCGAGCGAAGCCGAGCCAGCACCCTGACTGATGCGGCGCACGGTGAGCTGGTCGCTCTCCAGAGTGATCCCCATGCCGGCCCGGGGAGGGTCGGCCTGGTGGGCCGTCGCCAGGGTTACGACCAGTTTCATTCGGGCCCGAAGTCGAAGTCCTCGGGCTCTTGCTTCTCGAGCTTGACATCGCGAGCCAGAGTGAGGTCGAAGAAGACCCAGGCCCGGGTGTCGAGGTCTCCACGCGCCGCCGTTCTCCAACTGGAGATGCCCGGATACACTCGAATCGTCTGAGCTCCGAACCTCTGCTCGAGGTCGGCCGCGAACTGGCGCAGCAGATTGCGGATGATCCAGGGATTGAACTCGTACATCATCGGCACGACAAAGTCGACCTGCCAGCCCATCCAGTCCTGGCAGCAAAAGTCGTAACCGGAAAGCCGAAAGCGACCATTGTCCCGGTCTCGATAGTAGAGCGGGAGAACTGCCGCCGACAGGGCTCGATGCGGCCCCAGGACCCGGCGCATGTCATCCACCAGAAGCCGCAAACTCGCTTCTCGACGCCGGAGAATCTCGTGGCAGCGGGTATACTGCTCGCGCAGGGTAGGGTTGGAGGCCTCGTAGTAGTTATAGGCTCCATCGCGGATGCCCAGCCACTCGGGTAACCCCTGTCCATCCACCGGAAAGCGTACGTGGTCCATGTGCAGGCCGGCGACCCCCGGGTGGCCCTGGATGATGCCGGTCAGAGCATCTTTCAGACGCTTGCGCACGAGCTCCGACTCGGGATTGACGTAGATTGGGCGAAGCAGTTTACGCCGAGGAGCGGGAAAGGGGTCGTCCTGGGGCCCGACCAGGAGAAACTCGGGCGGATGGGCACCGGCCCGCATCGCCTGACGAAGAACCGTTCCCAGCGGGCTACCCTGATCATTCACCCCGTGACGAGCGAGAATGACGGAGATCTGGCGGGCTTCGGAGCTGGTCTCGAACAACCGGGCGGTCTCGCGCATGATGGCCACGGTATCGGGTGCCGCACCCGGCTTTCCATCCAGGCGGCCCGCCTCGCGTCGAAGATAGTCCGCTATCAGCTCGTTCCACAGGCTGGGGCCGCTGTGCCACGGCAGCATGGCCGTGGTGTTATCCATCTTCCAATAGAACATGTGGCACCAGGCGTGCACCTCGATGCCCTGATTACGGCCTTCCTGGATGAAGATCTGCAGGGTGTCGATCACCTCGTCGCCTTCGGTCCGAAAGCTCCAGCTCAGATGCGGGTAGACCGGAACGCCCCCTTCCCCGGGTTTGTAGGGCACCACTCGGGCCGTGTGGTTCTTGATCTCGACGGCGGGACAGATGGAGTAACCGCGCAGGAAGGTCTCCAGAAAAACGGCCGTGACGCCCTGCTTGGCCAGGTGGGCCATGGTCTGACGGGCTACCCGGCGTACTTCCAACTCACCATATTGACGTGTACCCGGGAACAGCCAGTCAGGAGAGAGCCAGACGCCGACCATGGGGGGCTCGAGCTCGTAGTTGTCCTGGGCCCAGAGGGGCGTCGCTGAACAGAGCCACAGAATGAACAGGAGCAGGAGCAGGAATGACTTCCGCAGCGCCATCGAGGGAATTCTCCGCACAAATCTTGAGTCGCCGCCTCGACCCTGGGCAGCGCGACTTTATGGGAATTCAAGCCAGGGCGCTCAGATCCTCCCCCGAGCCTGGTTCCAGTCGAAGCCCGAAGCTCAACGCGAAGCTCAGTAACGTTGCAGAAACCCGCCGCCCAACAGATTGTGCTAGAAGTCCGGACGCCCACAACATCTTGTGGTGGCGGAGGTTCCCTCCGACACCACATGGGGGTTTGCGGCCGGACTTCTAGAAGCCGAACCCCCCGAACGCAAAGGGCATCATCATGGGCATCATCATCATGGGCATCATCATCATCGGGAGCATGCTGATCATGCTGATGGCCGGCATCAAGCTCATTATCGACCACAAGGGTGCATTGCTCATGGGCGGCATTTGCATCTGTTGCTGCATCTGCCAGGGCGCCTGCTGCTGGTACTGGCCGTAGGACTGCATCGAGGGAGGCAGGCTGCCGGGATGAGGCTGGTAGGGCATCTGGATTCCCGAATAAGCCTGGTAGGGGTCGTAGGAAGCCTGTTGCGGGTCGTAGTAAGGTTGCTGCGGAGAGCGGTAGTCTGGCTGGAATCGGCCCATTTGCAGCCAGTCGTCCGCGCAGCTCTGGGGCTGAACGGGAGGAGTGGGCGCGGGGCTGGGCGTGAAATCGCCCCAACGACCCCACCACTGGTTTGCGGCCGGTTGCTGGGGGGCAGGGGCAGCAGCCGTCTGTGCGGGAGCGGCCCCAAAGTCGCCCCACTGGCCGAACCAACTGTTGGAGGGCTGCGAAGCTGGAGCAGGCGTTGCTGCGGGCGTCGTCTGGGCGGGCGCGGCGCCGAAGTCGCCCCACTGTCCGAACCAGCCGTCGCCGGGTTGCGTGGAAGCCGGGGGTGCCTGGGGAGCTGTCTGGGGGGGCGGCTGGGGAGCCTTCCCGAAATCGCCCCAACTGCCCCACCAGTCGCTTCGGGGAGGAGGCGCAGGCACCTGGAATTCGTCGAAAACGCGATTCTGCCCGCCCGGAGCGATGACCGACTCCTGCGTCCTGGGCGGCGGGGCGATCTCGAACTCCTGAGGCGGAGGTGGGGCCGGATGCTGGCGGTCGAACTCCTCGAGATCGATCTGCGCGCGAGCCAGGGAGCCGGCCTGGGTGGACCCGAGGCCGCGCTGGCGCATTTGCTCCATTCGAGCATAAGAATCTTGGGACGGAGGCGGCGCTGGCTGCTCGGAGGGTGGTGTCGGCACCGGGTCGGTCTGCACAGGACTTCCGCTGGCCGCGGCCTGACCCACCGGCTCGGAAGGCGGCAGAGCGCCATTGGCCCGCATGTCCTCGAGCATCTGGGCCATGTCGCCGGTGATCGGCTCTTTAAGGGGTCGAGGAACCTCACGAGCTCCTTGAAGCGACCCGGCCTCGGGAGCCCGGGCTTCGGCCTGACTCTGAGTGGAAGGCTCGGACGACGAGGGTACTGGACTCTGGGCGGAAGGCTCGGGGGGGGGCGAGGGCGCCGGACTCTGGGCGGGAGGCTCGGGGTACGGGGAGGTGGGCTGCGGGGCCGGGGTGGGCGAAGCGCCCGGGCCCTGCAAGCCAAGCTGCTGGGAGGCAAAGCCCGAGACGGGC
Source organism: bacterium CPR1 (assembly GCA_021404945.1). Lineage (GTDB taxonomy): Bacteria > Vulcanimicrobiota > Xenobia > Xenobiales > QWHO01 > QWHO01. Next base: position 23,498 of record QWHO01000015.1, on the reverse strand, counting down.
GTGCTGCCCATTCCGTTGCGACGCATCTCTTCGAGCCTGGCCCAGGGGTCCTGGCTGACCGACTGCTGGGGAACCTGGGGCTGAGCGGAAATCTCAGGGGCCTGCTCGGAGGGGACCGGCGTCGGGGGGGGCGGGGAAGCCGACCCGGCTTGCCCGACGGCAGGCGCGGCGGCGGGCGGAGCGGAAGGCTCGGGAGCCTCGGGAATCTCGACGCCGGCCCGGCGCATGTTGGCGATCATCTCGCGCATGTCTTCCGAGACCGGCTCTTTGACGACGATGGGTCGGTCTGGTTGAGTTTGGACAGCCGGAGGCTCCGGGGCGGGAGGCGCGCCCGGCTGCTCGGGAGCGGCTTGAGGCGGGGGAGCCTGGCCGAACGGGACCTGGTCGGCGACAATGGGGCCCATGGCCGTGCTTCCCAGCCCCTGCTTGCGCATCTGGGTCATTCGCTCATAAGGATCGACCGGGGCGCCGACTCTGTCCTCGGGCTCGGAGCTCGTAACGGTCGGGTTGCCGTTGCTGGCGACAGGTCGACCGGCCTTGCCGGGATCGAACCCTGGAACCATCGGATTGACCGCCATCAGCTCACCTCCCTTCCACCAGCCCCTCGCTCCTCAACCTACCGCGAGCCTCTCAAAAGAGACTGAAACAAGACGCGCTCCTTCACAATACCGTGACCTACCGGCAAAGCGGTTGCCAGAATATTACCAGTTTATCCAGAACCCGGGGAGGGAGCAACCCCGGCCCGAGGCGAACCGGCCCTCACTGCACGCAAGCACCGTCTGCCAGCCTGCCGGGAAAGCGAGAGCCAAACATGAGCCAGACCGAGGCCGACCTGCGTCGGATGATCCGTGAGGAGACTGCCTTTCGCGTGGGCTCGGGGTTTGATGTCCACCGCTTCGCCGAAGGGCGTCCCTTGATCTTGGGAGGGGTCGAGATCGCCTGCGAGGTTGGCCTGCTCGGCCACTCCGACGCTGACGTCATCGTGCACGCCGCCATGGACGCCGTACTCGGGGCGGCCGGCCTGAGCGACATCGGAAATCTCTTTCCGGATACCGACGAGCAGTTTCGAGGCGCCGACAGTCTCGAGCTGGCTCGCCGGGTGGCCTGGGCCGTTCACGAGGCGGGCTGGAGCATCGTCAACCTGGACCTGGCCGTGATGGCCGAGAAGCCCCGTCTGTCCCCTCACGTGGCCGCCATGCGCGAGCGCATGGGTGGCGCCTTCGGGCTGGAGCCCTGGCAGATCGGCATCAAGGCCACCACCATGGAGAAGCTCGGCTTCATCGGTCGCTCAGAAGGAATTGCAGCGCTGGCAACCGCGCTGCTGCGGCACTATCCATCAACAATCCGGGAGGAAGCACCATGAAAATCCGCTATCTGGGTCATTCTGCTCTGGCTGTCGAGCACGAGACGACCACCGTGGTGGTCGATCCGTTCATGACAGGGGGGCCCTGGGTCAAGGCTATCCCCTCCGACCTCAAACCTACCACCATTCTGCTCACTCACGGCCACGAGGACCACGTGGGCGACGCGGTCGAGCTGAGCAAGAAGCACAAAGCCCGCGTGGTCGCCATGTTCGAGCTGGCCAACCGGCTGGCGGAGCTGGGGGCCGAGGTGGTGCACTGCGGCCTGGGCGGCCGCGTCAAGCACGACTGGGGCTGGTCCAAGCTGGTGCCCGCCTGGCACTCCTCCTCCTTCCACGGCAAGTACATGGGCACGCCGGCCGGAGTGGTCTTCGAGGTCGGGGGACGGGTCTTCTATCACGCCGGGGACACCTGCATCTTCTCGGACATGAAATTGATCGCCGAGCTCTACAAGCCCGAAATCATGTTCCTCCCCATCGGCGGAACCTTCACCATGGACGTCTTCGAGGCCGTCAAAGCCATCGAGTTCGTGGCCCCGCGCTTTGCCATCCCCATCCACTACAATACCTTCGAGCCCATCAAGCAGGACCCCGAGGAGTTCCGGCGCGAGGTGGAGAGCCGTTTCAACACCAGAGTGCAGGTCATGAAGGCTCTGGAAAGTTGGGAGATCCCCAGCCCGGTGACCAGCTCCAAATAAACAGCAGGATTCGGCTCTCGGCTGGAAAAAACTTCAGGAGCCATGCCGAGAGCCTTTGTCCGTACACTGTGCCTCCTGTCGCTGGCCCTGGGCCTGCTGGCCCCCGTTCGGGCCGATGAGCTCAATCGGGTCACCCTGGTGCGCATCGGTCAGCACGGGGATACCCTGCGCCTGGTTCTGGAAACCGAGAGCGCGCCCGTCTGCCAGGTCTACCAGCGCAGCAAGCCCGAGCGCCTGGTGTTCGAGGTGGTGGGGGCCGAGCTGCCCGACAGCCTGCGTCGGCCCACCCCCCGGGCTCCCTGGCTCCTGTCGAGCAACCTGCAACAAGAGAACCTCAGTCGGGTGCGTTGGACGCTCAATCTGCGCGAGCGGATTCCGGCCTCGCAGATCAAGACCGAGGTGCTGGACAATCCTCCCCGGCTGGTGGTGGACATCGATCCCTACTACGCTCGCGAAGAGACGATTTCGCTCAGCTCGGGGCTCAAGTGGATCCGCCGCGAGGCAGCCAACTCCACGGGCTATCTTCTCTGGAACGACGTGAGCTATGCGCTGGATGACCCCAAGGTGCGCCTGGACGTGGGCCTGGCCCAGAATCGGCTGGACGCCCGCGAGACCGTCAGCTCGATGGTGCGCCGCACGGGAGCGCGGGTGGGCATCAACGGCGGCTACTTTGCCACCTCCGGCGGTCCCCTGGGGCTGGTCGTCAAAGAGGGCAAGCTGCTGACCCCGCACGTTGGGCGTCGACCGCCGCGAACCGCCCTGGCCCAGACCCGGGACCGCAAAGTCAGCTTCAGCCGCATCGCTGCCCGCGGGGGAAAGCTCGTCTCCACCGACGGCAACACCTGGACCGACGTCCTGTTGGCTCTGGGAGGTGGTCCCCAACTGGTCCACCGAGGAGCGATCGCCCTCACCACCGAGCAGGAAGCGCTGGGGCGCAGCGGCAACGACATCACCAGATCGTGCGGCCGCACGGCCCTGGCCACCACCCGCGACGGGCGCATGCTGCTGGCCACCGCCGCCGGCTGGCGGGACACCCACACCCAGGGTCTGCGCCTGGAAGAGCTGGCTTCACGCCTGATCCGTCGGGGGGCGGTGGAGGCCATGAACCTGGACGGAGGGGCCAGTGTGGACATGGTCATCGGAGGGGACGTGGTGGGCTCGGGACCGGGCTCGACCACCCGCGAGAAGCCCGTGGCCACCGCCTTGCTGGTGCATGACGAGCACCCGGCCACTTACCCCGAGAGCATCCAACTCAGCGTGGAGGAATCGAGCCTGCCGGCCGACGGGTCGAGCAAGACCCGGGTGGTGGCCGAGGTGACCGCTCCCGGGGGACAGAGCGTGCCCGACGGCACTCCCATTCGCTTCCTGGGCGACCGGGTCAGGCTGTCTGCCTACGCCACCACCGTCAAGGAAGGTCGGGCCAGCGTCGAGCTGACTTCCCTGCGCTTGCCCGGGCCGGGTCTGGTCAAGGTGGAGTGTGGGGGAGCCCGGGCTGAGGAAAGCCTGTGCTACCAGGCCGGCAGCCCTCGCCGCCTGAGGGCTGACCTGGTGCGCCAGCGTTACCAGGCTCCCGGCCAGCTGGCGGTCGTGGCTGTGCAGGTCGATGACGAATGGGGCAACCCGATGGGCTCGGTGCCCATCCGGTGCGCCGAGTCGGACTTTCAGATTCCAACCGATGGCAGCCTGCAACTCGAGATCCCCCTCGAGCTGAAGGGCGGGACGGTCACGATCGAATCGGCCGGTCTGAGCAGCGTTACGGTGACGGTCGGGGCGATGGAGGCACCGCTGGCTCCAAGCCCGTCTCCTTCCCCGAAGGCTCGCTGACCAGCTGGTAGGTTCCGTCTCGCACCTCGACCACGTAGGCCCGGCGCCGATCGAGCTTTTTTCCGGGAGCAAAGCTGCCGGTCACCCCGACATACTCGGAAAGCCCGGCCAGGTAGTCGCGCACGGAGCGCCGCGTCGCTCCCGGCGTCTCCAGCGCGGGCAAGACCATCTTGAGCACGTCATAGGCCGTGGCCTCGCGATGAGAGGGGTCCAGCTCGCCGAAGGTCTGCTGGAACTTGCGCTTGAAGTCGGCCACCTCGGGGCGGCTCGCGTCCGGATGAAAATAGGCCGAAAGCAGCAGCCCCTCCACGTCTTTGCCTCCGCTACGCACCAGCTCGCTGCCGAAGAGGCGGGCCTGACTGGCGGTGGGTACCTGGATGCCGGCCTGGTGCAACTGGCGCATGAGATCGACGAGCACCTGGGCCCGATACTCAGCCAGAAAGAGAAACTGGGGGCGAGATTTGATCAGCATCGGCAGATTGCTCTCGCCATAGGGCTGCTCGGAGACGACCTCGCCGCCCCGCTTGAGCAGAATCGAGCTGAACTCGCCCGCCATGGTGCTCGACAGGGTTAATCCCGGGTCGTACAGGATGGCGCCCCGTTTCAATCCCAAGCCAGTGAAGTGAGCGGCCAGGGCGTCCAACCGCTCGAGATTGGAATCCGAGCCGGTGAAGCAGTAAGGACCGGCCTCCCAGATGCGCGGGTCGGAGGCCACCGGTGCCACCATGGCAAGACCCGCGTCGTTGTAGACCGGGGCCACGGCCAGAGTGTGCTGGGAATTGAAGGGCCCGATCTCCACCAGGTAGTCAGGCCGCGGGCAGATAGTCTCCTTGGAGAGCTGCAAGGCCAGGGGGAGGGAAGATTCGTCATTGTAAAGGTCGAGCACCAGGGGGCGCCCCCCCAGCTGGTTCACCTCGGCCTGGGCCAGGGCCAGTCCATAGAGCAGGCTGACGCCCTCGTTCCCCTCGCGTCCGGACATGGAGGTCAACACGGGCACGCGCACGGGGGGCTTGCCGAGCAGCAAAGCCAGCGCGTTCTGTTTGAGAATGTGGGCCTCGGCGTCGGCCGGGTTGCGCGTGACCAGGCCATCCATCAGCTCGATGGCTTTGGCCGGAGAGCCTTGCTCCATCAGCTGCCTGGCCCGATTCTTCTCGGAAAGGCCGGTGCGGGTGAGGCTATCCAGGCTGCGGAAGGAGGGTTTTGCGCCGCCGGGCCGCACCAGGCCGACCAGCGCGGCGGTCAGAAAGAAGATCGTGGCCGAGACCATCAGGGCCCCCAGCCAGCGCGGAGCACCAGACCCGGGCCTCAGCCTGGGAGCGGCCAGGGGAGAAAGTTCGGAAGTGGGCCTGGCCACGGGACGCCGGGCCGGAGCCTCCGGACGCTTGTCTCCCAGACGGGCCAGAATCAGCAGCAGGTCGCGCACCAGCTCGCTGGTATCCGAGTAGCGCTGGCCCGGATCGCTCTGGAGACAACGTAGCACCAGCGCCTCGGTGTCGGTGCCGATATCCTTGCGGTGGGGACGAATGCGGTGGCTGCCGTAAATGGGGGACGGTGGCTTGCCGGTCAGCACGTAGTAGAGCGTGCCGCCCAGCGAGTAGATGTCGCTGCGGCCATCCGTCTGGCGCGAGTCCTCCCACTGCTCGGGGGCGGCGTAGCCGACCGAGCCTGAAGCCTGGGTGTCGCGACGCTTCTTGGGGTCGAAATGGCGCGCCAGGCCAAAGTCAATCAGCTTGACCACGCGGCCCTCGCCGGCCGGACCGCTCATGGAGGTCGTGATCATCACGTTCTCAGGCTTGAGATCGCGGAAGATCACGGGTGGATTCTGCTGGTGAAGGTAGCCCAGCACCTGGGCGATCTCCAGAGCCCAGCGCATGGCCTGCAACTCGCTCAGGGGGCCCTCGACCTCGACCACCTTGGCCAGGTTCTGCCCTTCGACATACTCCATGACCAGGTAGCTCTTGCCCTGGTCTTCGAAGTGGTCCACGATCATGGGCAGGCTCTTGTGCCGCAGCCCGGCCAGCATGTGGGCCTCGCGGTTGAAGTTCTCGGTCGCCTCCTTGAGCAGCAACGGGTCGTAACAGACCATCTCCTTGATGGCCCAAAGCTTGCCCGACAGGCGCCGGTCCTCGCAAAGGTAGACCGCGCCCATGCCCCCCCGACCGAGGGGGCGGACGATCACAAAGCGGTCGAGCAGGACGTGACCTGGCTCCAGAGTCATCCCTCCCTTTCTCATGGCTTCCCGCCGGTGCGGGAGGGTATCCTGCAGGGAGGCCACGAAGATTTCCCCATGAACGTCCTCCTGGCCGTGGACGAAGTCGGGCTGGCCGAAGAGCTGCTGCAAAATCTGAGCCTGCCTGACCCGAGCTACGTGGCGGTCGTGGCTGCTGCCGGAGGTCCGGCCTCGGGTGACGTGCGCAAGCGGCTCAAGAATGTCGCCGAGCGCCAGCGCCGACCGGGCGTGGAGGCTTCTACCCTCACTCTTACGGGAGATCCAGCCAAATCGATCCTGAAAATGGCCGCCGAATTGCCCGCCGACCTGGTCGTGCTGGGCGTCTCGTCAACCGGTGAGCAGTCGGCCGGGCTGGCCGCCAGGCTGGTGCAGAGCTGTCAATGCCCCGTGGGCATCGCCCGCACGGGCCGCCCCATCCGCAACGTGGTTCTGGCTGTCAACCAGATCGAGACAGCCAATCGTTGCCTGGACTTCCTCTCCCAGTTCCCCTGGCCCAAGGATGGCGTCACCTTTACCCCGGTGGCCGTCTGCAGCGAGCCGTCCAAAGAAGCGCTTCGTCGCGAGGTGCTCGCCGAGGTCAGCCGGCGTCTTGAGGACTGGACGGTCGGTTGCCAACCCCGCCTGGAAACTGGCCAGGCCACAGCGGCGATTCTGAAGGCTGCCAGCGAGCTGGAGGCGGAGCTGGTGGTGGTGGGAAGCCGCGAGCTGTCCGCCCCGGCCCGCCTTTTTCTGGGCAGCGTTTCGGGGCAGGTGATGAGCCAGGCGGCCTGCAACGTGCTGGTGGTGCGCGGGAGGGTGGGGGTAGCCCTGGATCGGGAGGACCGGCCGGCCGAAGAGCTGGTTTGAGATCGCTTCGGGTGACAGGCGGAGGCTCTCCTGCTGCCAGTCAGGTGCCCTGCCAGGGATGCTCAACAGATCAGCTTGATCCTCAAACAGGATTTTGCCCGGTTTCCTGACCCGGACGGGAGAATCTCCTGCTCTGAGCCACCGGCGGCAGGGGCCGGCCGGGGCCGGAGCAAAGCCGCCGAGAACCACGTCCGCCAGGAGGCCCCAATGCACCGTATCCTGATCGTCCTGATTGCCCTGTCCACGCTGCTGTCGGCCCGCGCCCAGACGGGCCCGGTCGACCTGCGCGGCGACGAAGGCCTGCTGATGGACCTCAAGCCCACCGGCGCCGTCTGGCTCGGCAACGACCGAGTGATGGTCTGTGACCGGCGCTTCAACGACTTCCACATTTTCGACCTGACGGGCCGGCGCTACAAGTTCCTCTCCTACCCGGTCCGCTCCATCCCGATCGCCCAGTTCTCCTGCCTCACGCCTCTGGACGAGACCAGCTACCTGACCGCCGGCTCCCACTATCACGAAAAGAACCACGTGCGCTACGTCAGCGCCCGCAGCGTGGTCTTCCGGGTGGGCCTGGAAGGAGAGGAGCTGGCTCGCTGGTGCGGCGAGGTCAACCTCGAGCCCGACCGGGCCCTGCGCGCTACCGGCAACTTCGGCGAGTCCCCTCGCACGCCGCTCGATCTCCAGGGCCTGGCGGTGGACACCAAGAATAAGCGCATCTTTTTCGGCTGCTCGCAACCGATGTCCAGCCAGCAGACCGTTCTGGTCTATGAAGGCAAGCTGGACAAGTTCCTGGCGCGCGACAAAGGCTTTGAGCTCAAGGAACTGAAGACCGACCTCAAACCGGAGACCGATACAGCCACCAATAACCCGTATTTCCTGGCCGACATGCAGTACGTTCCGGGAGAAGGCCTGTTGCTCTTGTTGGGGTCCCAGTCCTACGACAAGCGTACTTTTGGGGCCAGCCAGCTGTGGATGCTGCGGGGAGGCTTTCCCCCACCCAGGCTCATCATGAAAGACATCGCTCCCGGCAATCGAGCTGCCGGGCTGGCCGTGCGCCACATCAAGGAGCGCAACTACGACATCGCCATCACTTTTGACAACGATCCCGAGGAAACCCGTATCCCCTCGCGCCTGCTGGTGCTACCGGCGGTCAAGCTGTAAGTGGGCGAGGTCGAGTTGTCCGCTCTGCGCGAGCGCATCGCCCAGATCGACGAGCAGATCTTGAGCCTGATCGGGGAGCGCCTCGAAACTGCGGTCGCCGTGGCCGAGGCCAAGCGCAGCGGGAAGATTCCCGTGCGCAACTTCCAGGTGGAAGTCGAGGTGCTGGCCCGCGCCCGCCGGGCGGCCCGGCAGAAAGGTTTTGACGAAGAGCTTGCCCAGCGAGTGCTGCGCGAGTTGATCGAAGCCTCGGTCAGCACCCAGAGCCAGCACAACATGACCGCCTCCGAGCGCCAGCAGCGGGTTCTCATCGTAGGAGGAGGCGGTCGCATGGGCCGCTGGCTGGGGCAGTTCTTCGCCGACCAGGGCCACCAGGTGGCCGTGACCGACCCGAGCCGGGAGAACAGCCTGCCGTTGCGAGTGGGGGTGGCCGAGGCCGAGGTGGTGGCGCTGGCTACCCCCCTTTCCGCCACCCCCCCGGTCCTCCGGGAGGTGCTGTCATTTCCTCAGCGCCCGCTCGTGTTCGACATCTGCAGCCTCAAAGGCGAGCTGATCGAAATTCTGCGCCAGGCGGCCAGCCAGGGCCATCGGGTCACCAGCCTGCACCCGATGTTTGGTCCCGGTCCGGCGCTGCTGTCGGGGCAGACCATGCTGGTCTGCGACGCGGGCCACGCTGAGGCCACCCGTCAGGCGCGCGCTCTCTTTTCACACAGCGCTCTCAGTCTCTGCGACCTGCCTCTCGAAGACCACGACCGGGTGATGAGCGTGGTGCTCGGGATGAGTCACGCCGTCAACCTGGTCTTCGCGCTTGCCCTGGCCCGCTTCGGCCTGCCCCTGGAGCAGTTGGGACGACTCGCCTCGAGCACTTTCGCCCGTCAAATCCAGACCACCGCCCAGGTGGCCAGCGAGAATCCCTCTCTCTACCACCAGATCCAGTTCCTCAACCAGCACACAGGCCTGGTCTACCAGGTTCTGAGCCGCTCGCTGGCCGACTTTTGCGCCGCCGCCACCCGTTCCGACGAAGACCGGTTCGTCTGCTTGATGGACGAGTGTCGCCAATTTTTCTACGGAGAGAAAGGCGATGGCTGATCAGATCGTCATCCGGGGATTGAAAGCCGACTGCATCATCGGTCTGGCCGACTGGGAGCGCATGGTGCGCCAGACCGTTTCGCTGGACCTGTGGCTGGACTGCCAGGTCGCCCTGGCGGCGCAGCACGACGCGCTGGTGGAAGGAGCTCTCAACACCCGCAGCCTCTCCAAGCGGCTGCAGGCCTTCATCGCCGAATCCGAGCTCCAGCTCATCGAAACCCTGGCTGAGCGCCTGGCGGCCCTGATCCTGCGCGAGTTCCCAGTCCAGAGGGTGCGTCTGCAACTGGCCAAGCCAGGCGCTTTGCGGGGCGCCGAATCGGTGGCCGTCCGCATCACGCGGCCCCGCCAAGCACCGGTGAAAGGGCAAGACCTTCGCTGACAAAGGTCATTGCTCCCATGCCCTTCTGGCCTTATCATGCTTGAGTGGAAACCGCCTCGCCCGAAAAGGTCTTTCAGGTCAGCCTGGGGCGCTTTTTCTGGTGGTTCGCTCTACCGGGGAGCCTGCTGGGAGGCTATTGCCTCTATCTCCTGTGGTGGCTCTGGCAAGTCTGGCCCGCGGCCCTGGAAGGACGACTGGGAATGGCCCTCCCCCTGATCGTTCTGGTTGGGCTGATCTTCGGCTCACTGGGGTCCATGGCCTGGGCCCATGCCGGTCTGGAGTATGAGCTTCAGGCTCACGGACTGCTGGTCAAGCAGCGGGGCGCACGCCTGCGCTTCTCGTGGGACCGGTTGATCTGCACTCGCTCCCATCGCACCAGCTGGCGGGCCCGCCTGCACCTGTCGGACGGGGAGAAGGAGCACCTGGTCGAGAGCTTCTTCCTGCCCGATTTCGAGGCCCTGGCAACCCTGGCCCAGCAGCGCGCCCGTCGTCGCAGCACGACCCTGACCCCCTGACCTGGATCATATTGGCCCACCCCCAGAGGTGCTATCCTCTGGATACGATGAGACCAAGAGCATTAAGCCTACTGGAGCTGGTGGTGGCGGTGGGGGTGTTCGCCACCGCCTTTCTCCTCCTCCTGGGTGTATTCCCCACGGCCACCCGGGCCATCCGACAGGCCAACGAGTATCTCACCGCTTCCTTCCTGGCCGAGCAGGAGCTCGAGGCGGTGCGTGGGCTCGCGTTCGAGGATATCGCCAACGTCTCTCCTCGCGAGGTCACCGTCCAAACCACCAACCGGGGGATCACCGCGGACGCTCGCTACACCGTCGAGGTGGACGTCGACAGCCCCCCTTTAAAACCCGAGCTGAAAAAAGTCCGGGTGCTGGTCAGCTGGACGCGCGAGCGACCCCGCAGTCTGGAGTTGAGCACGTATGTCGCAGACTACTGAGCGTAAAGCATTCACCCTTGCCGAGGTCCTGATCTACGCGATCGTGGCCATCTTGCTGCTGGCCATGGTCTACTCAACTTTGATCATGGTGCTCCAGGTCTACCAGAACACCCGCAACTTCGCCCTCTTGCAGATGGAGGCGATGAAATCGGCCAACGAGGTCGCCACCGAGCTCTCGAGGTCCCCCAAGAGCTCGGTGTCCAGCGGGGCGGATTGGATTCTCATGCTCTCGAGCGTGGCTCCGACCGGCCGGATCGACTATGACAACTCGGGTCGAGTGCTGTGGCAAAAGTGGATCCTCTACTACCGGGACGCTGACAACAAGCTGCTTCGCAAGGAGCTGACCTTCGCTCCCACCTCGACCCCGCCCGCCCTGGCACCCGACGTCAACACACTGGTCAATAATCAGAGCCTGCCCGCGCGCATCGTCGCCACGGACATCACCGGCCTGGCCTCCTCGGGCGCGTATGCTGGAGAATCGGTCACGGTCACCGCCAGCAACGATCTGAGGGGTCTTGCGAGCGTCAATGTCACGCTTGGATGCAGCTTTCGCCCGCAGGGCGAGTAGAACCGGAGGCCCCTATGTCTGCCAAAAAACAAGCCGCAAACTCTCTGGCCATCGCGCTGATGGTGCTGGTCGTCCTGGTCGTGATGGTGGTCGCTGTCGGCATCCTGGGCTCGCAACACCTCAATCTGGTCAAGTCCAACCTCCGAAGCACCACTGCGGTTTACGCCGCCGAAGCCGGCATCGCTGCCGCCCTGGTCGAGCTGAAGGCAAACCCGGGCTGGTCGGCCGGCTTCCAGAACGTCGACGACCTGGAGGGCGAGTGGGATCCGCGCTATTCGGTCAGCGTCACCAATAACAACCTCGGTGGAGGCGTCATGACGGCACCGGACGGGACCGAGGTGCCCGCAGGATGCGTCTACCTGCTCGCCACCGGCACGTGCCAGGGTGTCCAACCTCGCCGGGTGGCGGTCATGCTGACGGCCGGCGGCGGTGCCTTTCGGTACGTCATCGCTTCGGGTGGCAGCATCGACCTGTCGGGCCACGGAGACATCCGCGGCAGCATCAAGTCCAACGGCGACATCTCCTTCAAAGGAAGCATCAATATCATCCCCGACCAGGGCTCCGGCCGAGTGCTCGCAGCCTACCTGCCCGACGAGAATGGCAATCCGACGATTGGCCCGGATGGGAAACCGCTGGGAAACATCATCATCGGCTCCAACCTCGATGTCGAGCCCGGCCAGGATGTACGGGCGCGCTACCTGATCGACAGCGTCGCCAGAGTGGACCCCCCCGGAGCAGCCCACCCCTACGACACGAGCCCGGACACCCTGCCTTTCGGCCCGACCTTCAACGACACGCTTCCTGACCCCGACCGCGCGGTCTTGCTTGCTCCGGGTGGCTACGTGCAACACAACGAATCAAGTTATCCGTTCGGCAAGATCAGGACCCTGCAGCTTGGCGGCAAGATCCACTATTTCCCCAACGGCTTGACGATGGACTCCGGGAGCAAGGTCGAGGGACCGGGCACCATCGTGGTGGGCAACGGCAATTCGGCTGTGTTCAACATTCCCTTGAACCTGGAGATGAACGTGCTGGACAAGGAGGCTCCGGAGCCGGGCGAGTTTGGTAAGGCCACGATCAGATTCGGGGCCAACACGACGCTTCGTGGACTGGTGTACAGCCACGGCAGCGTTCAAGCTAAGGCCCAGTTCGATGTGGAGGGTTACGTGATCTGCTACGGAGACTGGAAGCAGGTCCAGGCCAATGCAAGCGTCGACGCCTCTCGAAATCCGGACCTGAGGGTGCCAGGTTTCGAGGCCTGGTTTGGTGGGGGGGGCGGCAGCGTCCAGGTGATGTCCTGGCAGAGGTTGTGAGTTGACCACCATGGCCGCCGACTACCGGGTGCTGGAAGCCCTGCCCGACGGTTGTCTCAAAGCCGAAAGCGCCGACCGGGAGCAATGGAGGCTCGAGCCCGTGCCGAGCGACCTGGGCGATGAGCGATTCGAGCAACTCGCCCATACCCGGGACGAGGTCTTGCCTCGGGCGGCTCCCCCCGTACAACTCGAGGGCGTTCGCTACCTTCCGGTCGAGTGGTTGGAGCCTCCCTGCGCCGTTCCCAACCGGGAAAGAATGCTCGAGCAGATCGGACGACTCGGCCCGGCCCTGGACCGGCTCTGGCACGAGAGCGGCTGCGAGCTACCCCGCTCCATCGTGCTGGGAGAGGACCCGGCCGGTCACCTGCGCCTGGCCCGCCTGCTGGGCGGGGAGGCTCGTCCCCGGCTCAGCGCTCTGCTGGCCGAGCTGGCAGCCGGCCTGACCCGCCTGCTCACCGAGCCGGGGGCGGGCGGGATGCACGAGCAGCTTCCGCTGAGCCTCGATTGGACTTTGCAGCGCGCTCTCTCAGGCGATCCCGAGCGCTCCTTCCGAAGCTTCTCCGAGCTCACCGAATCTCTGGCCCGCAGGCATACGGCCGCGCGACCTCACCCGGACGAGCGGCGGCTGCCGCCAGTGATCCATCGTCAACGCAAGCCGCGAAGCAAGGTAGCCCGCGTGCTGGCCGCCCTGGTCGTGATAGCGGCGCTCTGGGGTCTGTGGCAGATGGGACGCGAGCAGCTCTACCCACCCGTGCTGGAAGATGCGGTGGTGGTGGCCCTGCCCCGCGCGCTGCTCATCTACTCCTCGGTGGGACGAGACCTGCTGGCCCGCATCCCTGCGCCGGAAGAGATCGTTGACGTGGCGGGCTCGGAGGACGGCCTGCTGGTGGCCTCGGCAGGCCCCGCCCGCAAACTGCTGGTCTACGATCTGCGCCAGGGCCGCTGGCGGGTAGGCGGTTTGATGGAGCGCGAGCCCGGGACGATCGAGTCGGATTGGGACTGTACCCACCTGGTCGTGGTGGAGCCAGGCTCGCGAACGGCGGTCAGCCACGCCCTTCGCCCGCGCGAGCAGTGGACCAACCGCAATCCTCCCCTCACTCCCACGGCCCTGTTCGCGGGCAGCGGCCGCGACCTGGTGGCGACAGGCCACGACGAAGGGGGCACCCTGGCGGTCGTGGGAGACCCGACCCGGGGTCGCCTGGCCTGCTACCAGGTCGAGGAGAAGCGCTTGCTGGCCAAGGTCAGGCTGGAGCCTTTCACATCCCTGAGCCTGTCCTCGGGAGGCAAGACGCTCTGGCTGGCTCGCCCCGGCGAGCTGGTAAGGCTGGCTCCCCGCAGCCTCAAGCAAGAGGGCCGTCTGGCCCTGCCTGGAAGGACTGCGGTGCGATTGCTCCTCGATGAGGCCCGGGGCAGGCTCTGGACCGTGCACGAGGACGGTCAGGTCAGCCGGCTGGATCTGGTCGGCGAGAGACTGGTGGCCAGCTCCAGGGCCTGGGGAACCCCGGTCGACGCCGTCCGAGCCGGACCCCGGATCTGGCTGGCCACCAGGAATGCGCTTCTGATTCTTGACGGCGAGTCCCTGGAGCTGCTCCAGGAGCTGTCCTTACCCGAGCCCGCGCGGGGGTTGACCGTGGTGCGCTGATTTTTGGTCGGCACGTCCTTTCCGGCCGCGCCCCGAAAGCGCCCATCAGGAGGCCAACATGGAGAGAGTCGATCTGGTCAAGAGCCTGGATGAAGCCGGGCTGGTGATGGAGGAGGCCGCCCGGGTGGTGCTGGCCGATCCTCGCTTCCAGCGCATGCCCGTCACCCGAGCGCTGGTCGAGGGCAAGCTGATCGGAGAAGGCGAGCTGGCGAACTTCCTGGCCAGTCTGTTTCACCTCGAGTATGTCGTGCTCGACGATCTGCGTCCCGAGCTTCTCCAGCTCCTGCCCCGCTCGCTGATGCAGGATGCGGCCGTCGTTCCCTACCGGATGGAGGAGGACGAGTTGACCATCGCGGTGGCTGACCCGCTGGACGTGGCCACCGAAGACATCATCCGCGGGCTCACCCATCTCAAGCTGCGCCGGGTGGTCGCCCGGCGCAGCGACATTCTGCGAGCCCTGCAAGGACCGAAAGGGGGAATGTCTCAGGCCATCGAGGGGTTCGTGGCCCACTCGCCCCAGCAGGAGGTGGAGCTCTTCGCCGGCCGCGACGATACCGAGGCGGCCGTTCCAACCGACGAGTTCCACGAGCATGACGCCCCCATCATCGATCTGGTGGCGGCCTTGATCTCCGACGCCATCCAGCTCAAAGCCTCCGATATCCACGTCGAGCCCCAGGAGGGCTGCTTGCGGGTCCGCTACCGCATCGACGGTGTGCTGCGCGTCTTCGGCGAGCTGCCAAAGAAGGTGCAGAATGCGGTCATCTCACGCATCAAACTGGCCTCGGGGATGGACATCTCCGAGCATCGAAGGCCTCAGGACGGCCGCAGCCAGGCCCGGGTGGGACGCAGATGGGTCGACCTGCGCGTCAGCGCCACTCCCTCCTACTATGGAGAGAAGGTGGTGCTGCGCATCCTGGACAAGAGCGTGGGCCTGCTCCGCCTCGACGGCCTGGGAATGTCGGACGAGGTCTATCAGGTCTACTCCCGAGTGCTGGAGAGCCCGCAGGGAATGGTGCTCCTGACCGGCCCCACCGGCTCGGGCAAGACCACCACCCTCTACGCCAGCCTCAATGTGCGCAACCGCACGGCCGACAACCTGGTGACGGTGGAGGACCCGATCGAGTATCAACTGGCCGGCGTCACCCAGATCCAGATGAATCCCAAAGCGGGCGTCACCTTCGCCTCGGCTCTCCGGTCCATCTTGCGCCAGGACCCGGACATCATCATGGTGGGCGAGATTCGCGACCTGGAAACAGCCGAGATCGCCTTCCAGGCAGCCCAGACAGGCCACTTCGTGCTCTCCACCTTGCACACCAACTCCTCTCCCGCCACCATCATCCGCCTCTCCCACATGGGAGTGGAGCCGTTCCTGGTGGCCTCGTCACTGCTGGCCGTGGTGGCCCAGCGCCTGGTGCGCCGCATCTGCCCGGCCTGTAAGCGGGAGATGCGACCCGATGAGGGCACCCTCAACTTCGTCGAGCTGGCTTCCCAGCGAGAGCTGCCCGCGACCTTCTGGGAAGGAGCCGGCTGCGAGCAGTGCGGCAAGACCGGCTACAGGGGTCGGGTAGGCCTCTACGAAATCTTGCCAATGACCGACAGCCTGCGCGAGGAGATCTATGCTGGCGCCAGCCAGGACAAGATCTCTCAAACCGCTTTCAAGGAGGGCTTCTCGACCCTCTTGCACGATGGCATGGCCAAGGTGGCCGCAGGCGAGACTTCGCTGGCCGAGGTCCTGCGGGTGGTGCCCATCGAATCGGCGGGCGCCATCGCGCGCCTGCTCGCCTCAGAGTCGAAAGCCTGACCTCCAGATGTGCTCGGGTCCGTGGGCCACCCGCTCGAGCAGCTCGCGCAGCGAGACTTTTAGCGTGGGGTGGACCAGCTCCGGCTCTAACTCGACGAGCGGCATCAACACGAACGGCTGGCTGGCCACCTGGGGATGGGGCAGCTCCCAGTCAGAATGACGCTCGACCCGGTCGTGATAGAGGGTCAGATCCAGGTCGATGGTGCGGGGGGCGAATTTGTCCGCGCTGCGACGGCGACCCAGCTCGGCCTCCAGCTCTCTCAGGCGCCCGCGCAGCTGAGCCGGCGGAAGCTCGGTCTCGATCTCCACGGCCAGGTTGAAAAAGCTCGGTTGCAGGGAGCCCACCGGATACGGCGGGCTCTCATAGACCGTGCTGCGACGCTTGAGCTGGAAGGTGCGCTCGAGGGCCGCCAGGGTCTTGCGCAGACTCTGCTCACGCTCTAGATTCGAGCCCAGATCAAGGAAGATCAAACCAGCGTGCGCCCCCCATCCACCTGCAGAACCTGGCCTGTCACGAACTCGGCCCGGGCCAGGAAGACCACCGCCCGGGCGACCGCCTCGGCCCCCCCCAGACGAGCGAGGGGGATCTTCTCGACCAGGCGGCGCTCATGCTCGGGATCGGACTCGGCCGGGGGCAGGGCGGCCCCGGGCGACACCGCGTTGCAGCGCACCTCGGGAGCCAGCTCCAGGGCCAGACAGCGGGTCAGCATGATCACTCCCGCCTTGCTCAGGCAATAGGGAAGATGGCCCTTGAGGGGGCGCTCGCCATAGATGTCGGCCAGGTTGATGATGGCGCCGCCCGAGGCGCGCAGGCGCGGAGCCAGGCCCACCGCCAGGCCCAGGGGAGCCTCCAGGTTGAGCCCGCGGAAGCGATCCCAGTCGTCCAGGGCCCGCTCCAAAGGGCTGGGCCAGAACAGGGCCGCGTTGTTGACCAGCAGGTCCAGCCGGCCAAATCGCGTGAGGGCCTCCTGGACCAGCTCCCGCACACCCTCACGTCGGCTCAAGTCGGCCCGGACTGTCTCCACTCGCCCTGCCAGCGCCTCCGGCTCGGAGCGATGCACGTGCAGCAGCAGGTCGTAGCCCTCGCGGGCCAGAGCGGCAGCCACGGCCTGCCCCAGTCGCACTCCAGCCCCGGTTACCAGCGCCACTTTGCGCTCCATGCTTGGGCCGGTTCCCCCCGTGGTCCGGGTTGACCTTCCGTGGTATTCTCCAACAGAGCCGTGAGCGACTACGATCCAAACGACGAGGCCCTGCACAAAGCCTTCACGCGCGAGGAGGCTCCCCAGCCGTCGACCCCCAAGCGGTCGTCGGGCAAGGAGCGTCTGGCCAGCGGCACGTTGCTCGATGGGCGCTTCAAGGTTGTGCGCTTGATCAAGGCCGGGGGCATGGGCGCCGTCTATGAAGTCTCCGACCGCCTGCTCAACGACCGCACCTTCGCCCTCAAGGAGATGACCGACCTCAACAGCGACCCGGCCGAGCGCCTGGCCGCCCGGGACCGATTCATCTCCGAGATCCAGGTCATGCAGGCCCTGCGGCATCCCAACATTCCCCGCATCACAGCCCAGTTCATCCACGAGAACTCGTTCTTCTTCGTAATGGAGTTCATCGAGGGCGTGGATCTGGGCCAGGTGCTCAAGGAGCAGGGCTCCCCGGGACTTGACGCCCACCGGGTGGTGACCTGGGCCCTGCAGGTGCTCGATGCCCTGATCTACGCCCACGGGCAAGAGCCCCCCGTCACCCACCGCGACATCAAGCCCTCGAACATTCTGCTGGGCAGAGACGATCGGGTGCGCCTGATCGATTTCGGGATCGCCCGCGTGACCGGCCCGGGCGAGGGGTTCTGGATCGGCACACCGGGCTACGCTCCGGCTGAGCAGCAGGCCAACCAACCCGAGCCGAGCTCGGATCTCTACGCGCTGGGGGCCACCATGCACGAGCTCTTGAGCGGCCGCAAGCCGCAAGACTTCGATTTTCCAGCTTTCGAAGACCTGGGCGTGCAGGTTGACGCCGAGTTGGCCCGCATCATCTACGACTCGTTGGGCACCTGGCCCGAAGACCGCATCGTCTGCGCCGAGGACTTCGCCGAGCGACTGCGCAACCTGGCCAACATTCAGGTCTACCTGCCGGGAGTCGACCCGGGCCAGGACTTCGAAGCCGCAGCCCATCGGCTCAAGACCGAGGTGCTCGACCCGCTGCTGCAAGAGCTGATCCAGCGTTATCGCAATGAATGCCACACCCCACACATCCCCAAGAACCTGGAGCTCTTGCAGTTCACGCTGGCCTGTCCCACCGAATTCGAGCTTCAGGTCATCAAGGACCCCGATACCGGGGAGATCGCCTTCCTGGAAAAGCAGGGCATCCTGAGCCCTCAACGCCTGGGTGGGGTCAATCCGCTGTCGGATCAGGCCGAGAGCCAGGTGCGCAGCCTGATCGCAACCTTCGTGGACAACTACGAGAACTTCAAGAACTCCAACTGGATCATGGGCTGATCCCCCGGGGGCGGGCAGGAAAAAATTCAATTCTTACGAACTGACCTTCGACCGCTCCTGGCGTCGCTGAATTTTTGGCTTCCCGCTCTCAGGGGGTTACAACTCTTGCTGGACAAACTGACCGGGCTCTACCAAAAGAAGTACTTCCTCGAGCAACTCGACCTCGAGGTGAAGCGCTGCGCCCGCTATCGGCGTCCCCTGTCGGTGCTGGCCCTCGAGCTCGACTACGCCTACTTCCACCCCGACGTGGACGTGCGCTGGTCCATGGGCTACACCCTGTTCAAGCAACTCGGCCCCATCGTGATCTCCACCCTGCGCAACGTCGATCTGGCCTCCCGTTTTGATGGAGAGGTCTTTCTCGCTTTCCTGCCCGAAACCGGGCGCGAAGGGGCGCTGATTGCCGGCGAGAGACTGCGCAGCCGCGTCGAGCGCCACTGGTTCCTGGGCCAGGTGCCGGGCGCGCCCGCCGCCGAGGGGCTCAAGAGCGACCGCTTCCGAGTAGCGCTCAACGTTGGGGTGGCCATTTTTCCCGAAAACGGCCTGGAGCCGCCCACCCTGGTGGAGGCGGCCCGAGGAGCTTTGCTCTGGGCCAAGAGCGAGGGCAGCAATCGGGTGAAGATCGCCTCCAGCGGTGGAGTAGAGACCAGTCTCCCCGAGACGAGCGCCAGCGAGCGTCCCCGAACCGACGCTCCCACCTCGTGGGACGCGCTCGCGACCGACCATAATGAGGAGTAGACGCCCATGGTCAGGTATGCTAGATTAGGGCCGGAGGTCGGAGTATGACGGCTCCCTATGTTTGGGCATTCGGGCTTGGTTTTGTGCTCACTCTGGCGCTGACCCCCGCGGTCCAGGCCCTGGCTCGCCGAGCCGGCGCCATGGACAAGCCCGACCCGCGCAAAGTGCATAAAGTGCCCATCCCACTCTGGGGTGGGCTGGGTGTTTTTCTGGCCTGCGTGGGAGCCATGGCCCTGGTGCTCTGGCCGCTGCGAGAGAGCCTGACCGACCGGATGATCAATCTTCTGCTGGGCATGCTCATCGGGGGATCCATGATCGTGGCCGTCGGCATGGTCGACGACCGCTTCGGCATGAAGGCCACCGTCAAGCTTTTTCTGCAGATCCTGGTGGCCTGCACCATGATCTCCTTCGGGATCCGCATCGACTATCTGTCGATTCCGTTCCACGGATTGATCTTCCTCGAGCCCTGGCAGGCCATCGGATTGACCATGTTCTGGATCGTGGGCATCACCAACGCCATCAACCTGCTCGACGGACTTGACGGCCTTCTTTCAGGTGTTTCCCTCATCTCGGCGGTCATCTTCGCCGTCGTCGCCAGCGCCAGCGGACAGGGCCAGTGGGTCACCGTGCTGATGATGGCCACCATTGCCGGCTGCGCCCTGGGCTTCCTGCGCTACAATTTCAACCCCGCTCAAATTTTTCTTGGCGATACGGGCAGCCTCTTCTTCGGGCTGATGTTCGCCGGTTTTTCCGTCATCGGGACCCTCAAGGTCACGGCCGCCTTTGCGCTGGCCATCCCGGTGTGCATTCTCGGGGTGCCCATCCTGGACACCTCGTTTGCGATCGTCCGTCGCAGCCTGGCGCGGCGCCCCATCTTTCAACCAGACAAGGGGCACCTGCACCATCGACTGCTCGGACTGGGGTTGTCCCAGCGCCAGGCCGTGATGTGGATCTACTTCATCAACATTCTTTTTGGTCTGGCCGGACTCGCCATTGCCTACGCCGCCAAATAAAATTCGGGTGATGACAGTGTTCGGGACGCGCCCGGAGGCGATCAAAATGGCCCCGGTCGTGCGCGCTCTGACGGCCGACCCGCGAGTGCGCGTCACCAACGTGGTCACCGGACAGCACCGCGAGATGCTCGACCAGGTGATGCGGCTTTTCGGCATCGCACCTGACGTCGACCTGAACATCATGCAGCCCGGCCAGACCCTGTCGGGCATCACCATCCGAGCCCTGGAAGGGCTGGAGAACGTGCTCAAGCAGCATGAGCCAGACCTGGTTCTGGTTCAGGGGGACACGAGCACCGCCTTTGCGGCTGGCCTGGCGGCCTTTTACCACAAAATTCCGGTCGCCCACGTGGAAGCGGGGCTCCGCACCGACAGCCGTTACGACCCGTTCCCGGAGGAGATCAACCGGCGTCTCTTGACGACCCTGAGCGAGCTGCAGTTCCCACCCACCCGCCTCTCGCGCGACCTGCTGCTCAGCGAGCACGTCGACCCTGAGAATGTTTACCTGACCGGGAATACCGTGATTGATGCATTGCACCAGATTCTGGCCGACACACCTGCCGGATTGCCGAGCGAGCTGGTCGATCCTCCAGCGGGGAGCCGCATTTTGCTGGTCGAAACGCACCGCCGCGAAAATCTCGGCAAGCCGATGCAGGAGATTTGTGAGGCCCTGCGAACGCTCGTGAAAAAGTTCACAAACACCGTTCGACCTACCTGCTGGAACCGGTCGACTACCCGGTCCTGCTCCGGTTGATGAGAGAGTCAACCCTTATCCTGACCGACTCCGGGGGGATTCAGGAAGAGGCTCCCGCTCTTGGGAAGCCGGTGCTGGTTCTTCGACGGACCACTGAACGCCCGGAGGGAATCGAAGCTGGCGTCGCCCGTCTGGTGGGAACCGACCCTGCGCTCATCGTGGAGCATGCCTCACGGTTGCTCGAAGACCCGGAGGAGTACCGGCGGATGAGCCAGGTGGCGAACCCTTACGGAGATGGACTGGCTTCTCAGCGGATCGTTCAGGCTATCTTGCACCGCTTCGGATTGCTTCCCGACCGCCCGCCCGACTTCGTGCACGCGACCTCGGGCTCGGCAGTTGCGGCCCAGCTTCCGTGAGCGACTCCGAGAAGCCGACCCGATCGCTCGAGGAAGTCGAGCAGAGGATTCGCGAGTTCAAGGAGCCCCGAAAGGGGGACCTGACTCTGGGGCGCGGAATGGCGCTGGTCTTCTCGCTGGGGTTTACTGTGGTGGCGCTGATGTACGGCAGTTACCTGCTCGGACACTGGCTCGACGAGCAGTATCAGACCCGACTCCTCACTCCGGCAATGGTGCTCGTCGGGCTTGGCCTGGCGGGGTTCGTGGGCTATCGGCTGATGAAGCCATTGCTGGAGGATTAGGAAATCGGCATGGTCACGGGTATCCTGTCAGGATTGCTCCTGGGCATCGTTCATCTGTCGCTGTTTCAGCGCGGTGTGAGCATGGCCTGCGCCGTCTCGAGGCCCGTTGCGGCCCGCTGGCTGGCGGTCTCGCTGTGCACGTTGCGCCTGCTGATGACCGCCCTGGCCGGCTTTGTGCTGATCGGGGCAGGCTGCTCGCCGGTGGGTCTCGGCGCCGGTCTGCTGACCGCGCTCTATGTCTACCGCGCCAGCTTGCTCATCGCTCGCGTGCCGAAGGAGGGCAGGGTTTAAGCTATGTTGTGGCTTGCAGCCGAGCAGGGAGGCCACCAGGGCCTCAATCAAGACCAGATCCTGGCCATCGCATCGACCGCTTTCGTCTATCTCGTCCTGCTGGGCACAGCCGCCGTGGCGCGAAGCGGCATCGGAGTTGTCCCCCGCGGCTGGGGCGCAGTTTACGAGCATATCTTCGAGTGGCTGGATGGCCTGGCTCAGGACTTGATGGGGCCTGAGGGGCGCAAATATGTGCCCTTTGCCATGTCCATCTTTCTCTTCGTGCTGATCTCCAACTGGTCCGGGCTGCTGCCGTGGCCCACTTTCGAAGCTCCGGCGCACGAAATTCCCATGAGCGCCGAGGCCGGGGGTCACGGCGAAGCCCCTCCCGAGACCGGGCAGCAAGAGCATCACGCCATCGGCTACGTGCCCCCCTCGACCTCGTTCAACACCACGCTGGCGCTGGCCCTGATCTCCTTTGGCGCCTTCAACCTGTTCGGATTGCAGAAGCGCATCTTTCCTCCCAAGCAAGAAGAGCATGCCCACACGGGTCACGCCGAGCACGTGCCCGAAGATCCGCAGCATCCGGTCGCCCATCATCACAACCCGGGCGGGCTGGCCGGACTGGGTATCTGGATCGCTCACTTCTGGCAGCCCACGCCTCAGCTGTGGGCTTCGATGGAAGGGCCGATGCGATTGATGCTGGTCCCCTTCCTGGCGGTGCTATTCATCCTCTTGAACATCGTGGAGGAACTGGCCCGAATTCTCTCGCTCTCCATCCGACTCTACGGGAATATTTTCGGTGAGGCCAGCGTGCACCACAACCTCATGGCCACGATGTTCACTTTCTTCACCGGCGCCTTGAGCTCGCTGGCTCAAGGCAACCTGGCCGGACTCGGCACCGGGGTGCTGGTGGTGGTCCTCTGGGGCGCCTCGGTCTTCGCGACCTGCCTGGGCGGTCTGGCGGGCTTCATCCAGGCAATGATTTTCTCAGTTTTGACTCTCAGCTACATCGGTCACGCCGTGGCCGACGACCACTGAGAATCAACACCAAAAAGACTTGGTAAACAGGCGATAGGAGGTAACAAACAAGATGTTTTTCAAATTGCGTAAAGCGCTGCCGATGTTGGTGGGGATCTTCCTCAGCATGACCATGAGCGCCTTCGCCCAGGACGGAGGGGCAGCGCCCTCACCGCGTTACGCGGCTCTGATGGCGGCTGGTCTGGCTATCGGACTGGGCACCATCGGCCCGGGCTTCGGTCTGGGCAACGGCGTGGGCAAGGCGATGGAAGCCATCGGGCGTAACCCCGAAGCCGCCGGCTCGATCCGCAACGTGATGTTGATCGGTCTGGCCTTCATCGAGGCCCTCTCGATCTACGCGCTGGTGATCGCCTTCATCCTTTCCAGCGCCCAGTAACCACTTCGCCTGTTTCCCACGGGGGCTCTCGGCGAGAGCCCCCGTCCAGGCGGCCCGTGACGAGGAACCTATGGACGTAATCTGGTCAGTTCTACAGAGTCTCAAGTTTGACCCGTACCTGTTCGGGTTTCAATTTGTTGCGTTCTTCGTGTTCCACTACTCTCTCAAGGCCCTGATTTACGGACCCTTGTTGAAGGTGCGTCAGGAACGCGACGGCAAAGTGGGTGGCCGCATCAAAGAGGCCGAGGCGATCGCCGCGGCCGCGAGGAAGCTCAAGACCGACTACGACGCAGCCATCCACGCTGCCAAACTGGAGGCCCAGGGCGTAC
>QWHO01000423.1 GCA_021404945.1 bacterium CPR1 | reverse complement strand
ATCTCCTGGCTGCAATCGGGCTGGGCCTGCTGTCGCTGGGCGTGATTCTGTACGGCCCCTGGAGTTTTCGCCCCGAGCCGATCCTGGCAGCGAGTACTGGACCTTGATCCGGCGCACCGGATACACCCGAGGGAGAGCCCAGGACCCGGGCCACTGCCCGGGTTGCGGTGCCCCCTCGACCGGGTCAACATGGCCGGTATCTGCGATTACTGCGGCGCCAAGATCACCAGCGGCGACTTTGATTGGGTGCTCAGCCGGATCGAGCAGGACGAGGCCTATGAGGCCTGACGCTCACTGGCCGTCGCCGTAGAGCAGGAAGCGCGCCGTTCGGTTCTCCGGGTCGAGCTCGAGGACGCGCCGCAGGACCTGGTTCGCCTCCCGATCTCCAATGGCCAGGAGTGACTGCGCAAGATTGAGCAAGATCGCGACGTTTTGGGGCTGGAGGAGCAGGGCCGTGCGATTGGCTTGAACGGCTTCCGGCAAACGTCCGCAGAGCAGCAACGCAGGTCCGTAACCCTCCCAGGCTTCCAGGTCTGCCTGGTTTCTCTGCAGGGCCTGGGCGTAGGCCGAGGCAGCCGCCTGGTTCTGGTTGGCCCTCTCTTCGAGCTTGCCCAGGGCGGTCCACGGTTTGCTCGACCCCGTTTTCAGTTGGGTGGCGCGTAAGAGCTGCTCACGCGACTCGGGGATGCGGCTCAGAGTCTGCAGGGCCATCGCGTGCATCAAAAGAGTCGTCTCCTCGCAACCAGGCAGGGGCGTGCGGGACAATCGGGCCAGCAACGGCTCGCTGTGCTCGTACTGGCGGTCGTCAAAGCGCATTTTGGCCACCAGCCAGAGGGTCAACGGGTCGTCCGGCTGCTCCTCGAGAGCTTGCCTGTACAGCCTTTCCGCTCTGGGCCCTGGCTCGCCTTGAGCCGCCACCGCCTCGACCAGTGAAAATCCGGGCTGGTCTTCAACCTGCTTGCGGATCGAGGCCAGGTCATCCGGGCGCTTCAGGATGGGCCACGCGTGGGCCGCCGCCAGCCAGAGAGAGGGGGTAGGAGGAACTCCCAGGGGCATCTCCGGAGCCGGGCCTCGAGCTTTCAAAAGCACCCCCATGCACTTCCCGGTTGAGTCGCCCGCCCGGTAGTAGCTCAGGGGCGCGGAATACTCGAGGAGGGGCCGATCATCGGTGTTTCGGGCGGCCTGGGGAAAGGTCAGTTTCTCGCGGCCGACCAGGTAGTGGCCGAGCAGGAGCTCGGGTCGGTACAGGCCGATCGAGCAGAAATCGCGCCGCACCACGTCCGAGCTGTCCCAAAGGCTTCGCAGCCGATCCAGGCTCAGGGGGAGCGGGGTCTGACTGCCGATCAGCAGGATGTCCGACTCGCTCGACTGCCACACCGACCCGTGGGGAAAGACGCTGTAGAACGTGGCCAGCACGGTCTGCAGCTCCTCGGGGGAGGAGCTGTAGACATGGTACCACTGGCACATCACCCCACCGGGTGCCAGCCTCTGGCGACAAGACTGGTAGAATTCGACCGTGTAGAGGTTGGCAACCCCGGCGATCCAGACGTTCGAGGGCTCGCTGACAATGATGTCCATGGCAGCCAGGCCGCCTTGCAGGAAGGCGCGACCATCGGTCGCGTGGATTTTGACTCGCCTGTCCCTGAGGACGTGTCCGTTGTAGCCGGCAAAGTAGCGACCGGCCTCCACGACCGCCGGCTCGATCTCGGCGCAGTCTATGGTCTCGAGCGACGGTGTCGAGGCCAGGGCGTGGAGGGTGAACCCGCTTCCCAGCCCGATGACCGCGGCCCGGCGAGGATTCTGGCACAGCAGGGCTGGCACGTAGCCGAGCAGCAGCATCGTTTGCATGTCATCGGAGTTGAGCGAGGCGTCCACCTTGCCATTGACGCGCAGGGCGACCTGCCGCGGACCCTGGATCTCGACGCTGACCGTGCACGACAGACCGTCTCGATAGAAAGCCGGGGTCGTCTCCCGGGCCAGGCTTCCACGCGAATAGATGCCGGCGCCGGCCGCCATCCAGGCCAGGTTCCAGGATGGCAAAAGATAGCAGATGACGAGCACGGCATTGAGCGCCAGAGCCCCCACCCAGCGCAGCCAGGAGGGGGGCACGACCAGGCAGGCAGCCACCACGTAAAGGCAAGACGCAAGCTTCAGGGTCGTCTGGAGGCCCAGCGTCGGGATGGCCACGAAGCCTCCCAGGGCGGCGCCCACGATGCATCCCACCGTGTTGGCGGCGTAAATGAAGGACAACCGGCTGCCGATTCGCTCCGGATCGTTTACCGCCAGGGCACTGGCCAGGGGCAGGGCAATGCCCATGAGCACGGTCGGCGGCAAGATGACCAGGGCTGACAGGATGGCCACCGGCCCCACGATTCCTCCCACGGAGGGGGAGCTGTAGTGCATGAGCTGTGTGGCCAGCTGGGGAAGATAACCCAGCACCAGCAGACTCAAAGCCCCGGCCAGGCCGGTCAGCCCCAGCACCAGGGCCAGATGGCCTGCCCCGGCGGGGCGGGTGCGCAGACCGACCAGTGCGGCTCCCAGCCCCAGGCCGGCCAGGAAGACTGCCAGCGTCGTGGCCAGGCCGTAGGTCGAGGAGCCCAGGATCAGCGCCAGGCCCCGTGTCCAGGCCAGCTGGAAGATCATGGCGGCCAGCCCGGCCAGGCCCATCGCAAGCCCCAGGCTGCTGGCCCGAAAGGGGGCCGGTTGGGAAGGATTCGGAGCGGCCGAGGGCTCGTTCCAGCGCCGGGCTGCCAGCCAGGCCAGCACTCCCACGCTCACATTGACCAGAGCCGTCAGGAGAATCGAGCCCAGGAATCCTCGGGACGGGAGCATCCACCATCCGGCCAGGGCGGCTCCCAGAGCAGCTCCCACGGTGTTCACCGCATACAAGCTGGAGAAGACCCGGTTGAGGTGGCCCTGCGGGCGCACCAGGAGCCGGCTCAAGACCGGCAGCGTGGCCCCCATCAGCAGGGTAGGTGGCGTCAGAACGAGCAGCGAGCCGGTCCAACACAAAAACTGCAGGGCCGGCCAGGACCAGTTGGCGGCGGTGGCGCGAAAGTATGCTTGCTCGACTCCGGCCAGGAACCAGGGAGAGCACGCGGCCCAGATTCCGATCGCGACCTCGAGCATACCGTAGGCGGCCAGAAAACTGCCCGGCGCGGCTCCACGGGCGGCCACGCGGTCCGCCCAGCGGCCGCCGGACCGGCTGCCCAGGGCCAGTCCCAGCATGTAGGCTGTCACCACCGTGCTGACAGCCAGCACGGTGTGGCCGAAGGTGAGGGTCAGGCGGCGCGTCCAGAGCACCTCATAGACGAGCGCTGTCGCCCCTGAGAGGAAGAACAGCCCCAGGCCGAGCTGACGCATCATCTGCCTGGGATTCTCGCGCCAGATTGCCCTTGCCTTTGTCGGTTGGGCGCCAGGGGCTGGAAACCGTCGGGCGTTTCTGGAAATTCCATTGACGATAATGTCGTCAATAGCTTATCCTATCAGCAAATGGATGCATTACTGACTACCAATGATGTTGCAGAGAGAATGAGACTCTCGCCCAACACCGTCAAAGAGCTCTGGCGGAGCGGGCATCTTCCCGGCATTCGCGTGTCTGAGCGTAAGCTTCACTTTCGCTCTGCCGACGTGGAGAACTTCTTGCGGGCCGGGCGAGTCGCTGGAATGCCCCCGGTTGACAGTGCTTATCGAGCTGAGGAACAGGCTTCTGCCGCGAGCAGCTTGAGGAGCTTCGCGCGTTAGGTGGTCAGTGGGTCGTGATTGAAGGATCGAAGTTGGTTGAGCACGACATCGACCCTGTGCGAGCCGTTGACCGGGCCCGCCGACGTGGGATCTCGTCCCCATATGTGTTCTTCGTACCTGCCCAGGCTTCCAACAGCATTCAAATGGGCCTGTAAGGTGCGAGTCGACTACTCGAGCATTTTTCCATACTCCATCGATCCATTGACGGCAGGTTGCTCCCGATTCTTGCCCTTGACCTCGTCAACGGCCAAAGCAGGATCACGCTAAACGGCTGCCTGGATACCGGTTGTGAGCGATCGCTTTTGGATGGAAGACTCGCCCTGGCTGTGGGGATCGACCTCACGGGCGCACCTTCAATTCCCTATTGCAGCGCCATTGGCATCAGTGTCGCCGGGCTTCTTGCCCCGGTGACCTTCGAGCATCCAGCTCTTGGCTCGTTTCAGCTCGAGATCGGGTTCTCCCCGATGCACTTGGCGCGAAACCTGCTGGGGCGGGATTTTCTCGACCTGATCCAGATCGGTTTTCGCGAGCATCGGCTGGAATTTTACGTCCTGCCGTGCCCCTGAGGCCGGTACCCTGAATGGCTGAAGGTCGAGATGCTCGAGCTGGCGGTCCGGAGCAGGTGACACTCAAAGAAAGTCCCGTTTCCCACGTGGCGACACTTGAGGCTCTGGGCTATCTTCGATCGCTCTTCGGGCAGACGGGTGCTGTTGGTTGTTCGCTGGCTGCCACCGCTGTGGCCGGGCTCGAGCCGCCGGAAACGGTTGCCGCCTCGGCGCAGGCCCTCGCACAGGATCTGCTCGACGGAGTGGAGGCCGAACCGTGAAATTGTTGGCCGCCCCCCGGGGACCAATGCAGATCGCTGGAGTGGTCGGGAGTTTAGTACCGGTACCCCGAAACGAAAATCGCCCCTGCAACGAGAGGCGAAAAACGGCGGTAAATTTGGAGCCGGGGAGGCGATTCGAACGCCCGACCTGCTCATTACGAGTCCGCAATGGGGCACTTTGGCTGAGTTTGGGTGAGGTGGGTTCTGGCTGTTGGAATGGCTTTCCGATAGGTTTCCAGTAGCCTCCCAGTTCACTTGAGTTCGGCCCGATGGCCTGAACTTTTGCGGAGTTGGTACCCGCCTGGTACCAGTTCTTATGCCCGTCCAATGGTCACATGAATATCGAGGGTGAAGCGTTCTTTGCAATGGGCGTCGTTCTTGGCGGCACTGTCGGAGCTGTTCCACCCTGCGCCTCCATCTCCTGGAAAAGAAGCAGCCGCAAGAGATTTCTGGCCTTTGTGGCCGCTTCCAAGATCGAGCTACATTTCACCTCATAATGGGCCATGGCGTTCCGACCATCTGTAATCAGGCCACATTCCTCCTTCGAAAAGGTCGGAGTGGTCCTCTGGCCTAGCTGGCCTATGACCTTACGCCAGGTATGCTTTCCCTTCAGAAGCCCTAGTCGGCTAGCAACTCCGTCAAGTACCCAACCAAAAACACGCATAGCCATCTCGTAGCTCCCAGCAGCGTAAAGGTCATCACCATCGCAGTAACAGTCTATTAGTCGCTCTAATTCCCGGTCCGGAAGCGCCTTCCAACATGCATCTGCTACTCGTGAGGAGTCAATGGCGGGAGGAAAGAAGCGGCCATCCGCCGGTATCATTCCGACGCGGAACGCGTGTTCTCCAATAACATCACGCTTCTCGTCGTCGCGACTCTTGCTGT
>QWHO01000422.1 GCA_021404945.1 bacterium CPR1 | reverse complement strand
GAAGCTGGTCACCACCAGCTCCTTGTAGAAGGCGACCAGGCCCGCCAGGGTGGCCAGCATCACGCAGAACATGCGCAACACCGGCTCGGGCACTCCCAGAACCCTCTCTTCCAGGGGAACGAACGTGATCTCGCCATAGAGCACGCACTCCTGGTCGAGATCGACCTTGTCGGCATAAAGGGCGATCAAGACCACCCCCAGCGCGAACATGGCCGTGAACACGATGCCCGTGGAGGCGTCTTGCTTGATGGGCGAATTGCGGTGCACCCACTCGATCAGGGCTGCGGCCAGGAAGCCCGCGATGGTGGCCCCCAGCGTCATCAGCAGGGAGTGGCGGCTACCCGAGAGCAAGAAAGCCAGCACGATTCCGGGCAGAACGGCGTGGCTGACGGCATCGCCCAGCAGGGCCATGCGACGCAGCACCAGGAAGGACCCCAGCAGCGCGCAGGTGATGCTGACGCACAGGCCCATGGCGATGATCCAGCCGTACAGCTCGATCATCGGGGAATGGGCCTTCCGTGGGGGTCGGTGGTGGGCGCCTCGAGCAACTCCTCGAGCCGGGCCACCACCTCGGCGGGAAGGATGTGCTCGATCTCCTCGGCGTCGCGGTGCACGTGGTCGTGGGCGATGTCTGCCTCGCGAGTCAGGAAGAGCTCCCACAGGCGGTGGTTGCGCACCAGCCGTTCGGCCAGCGCTCGCCCTTCGTCGCTCAGACGCACCCGATCCGAGGACACGATCACCAGCGGGCCCAGTCCCCGCACCCGGCCCGACAGATCGCTCACGCTCTCACGGCGGTCCCGAGCTAACTCGTCGAGAGTGATCCACTCGGCACCGTCACGGTCTTCCTGGGAGCGGTAGATGGACTTCACCAGGTTCTCCCGCTCGGTGCGGTGGCGCCGCATGGCTCGACGCCAGGCGCGAATGAGCAGGCCGCGCTCGGGGGCCAGCAGGTAGGCGGCCAGAAAAAAGCACGAGGCGGCCAGCACCATGCACGGTCCCGTGGGCATTCCTCGGGCCAGAAAGGAGAACAGGGCGCCCAGGGCACCACTCAGCACCCCGATGACAGCTGACCAGGCTAACATGGTCGGCATCCGCCGCGAAAGCAGCTGGGCCGTGGCCGCGGGAGTGATCAGCATGGCCGAGACCAGCACCACCCCGACGGCCGGGATGGAGGCCACCACGGCCAGCGTCACCAGGCCCATCAAGAGTGCATTGAGCCAGCCCACGGGCAGACCGATGGAGGCCGCGAAGACCGGGTCGAAGCTGGTGACCGTGAGCTCCTTGAAAAGCAGGCCCACCAGCCCCAGGCAGAAGACCGTAACCAGGGCCAGAATGATCACGTCGTTCAAGCCCAGGGTGGCGGCCTGGCCGAACAGAAAACGGTCCAACCCGCTCTGGGCCCCCGACTCGCTCTTTTGAATGCGGGTCAAGAGCACGATGCCCAGCGCGAAGAAGCTGCTCAACACCAGCCCCATGGCGGCGTCCTCCTTCAGCCGGCTGTAGCGGCGAACAGCCCACACCGCACCGGTCCCCAGCACTCCCGCCAGGCTCGCTCCCACCATCAGGGGCACCATGGCCTTCTGGCCGGTCACCATGAAGGCGGCGGCCACGCCCGGGAGCACGGCGTGGCCCAGGGTATCGCCCATCAGCGACATGCCCCGCAGCACGATGAAGGCGCCCAGCAGGCCGGAGACCAGGCCCAGCAGGATGGCCCGGGACAGCGCGTAAACCACGGCCGGATCGCCGAAGCGGAAGAATCGCTCCAGTTGCTGTCGCCAGCCGCTCTCCTCCAGCTCGGAGATCTTGGCCGCCCAGGCCGGGGCTGCCAGCAGGGCCAGCAGGGCCAGTGCTCTCATCGCTGGGCCTGAGCCACGGCCTCGGAGACGTCCGACAGGATGGTCAGGCGACCGCCGTAGGTCTTGCGCAAGAGCTCGCTGGTAAAGACCTGCTCGGTGGGGCCGCAGGCCACCACGCGCATGTTCAAGAGAAGAATGGAGTCGAAATACTCGCGCGCCGAGTCCAGGTCGTGGTGCACCACCATCGCCAGTCGGCCCTTCTCGCGCATCTCCTCGAGCAAGGTCACGATGGCCGCCTCGGTGGCCGCATCCACCCCCACGAAGGGCTCGTCCATCAGGTAGATGTGGCTGTCCTGAGCCAGAGCTCGGGCCAGGAAGACGCGCTGTTGCTGCCCTCCGGACAGGTTGCCGATCTGGCGTTTGGCGAAGCCAGCCATGCCTACCTTCTCGAGACACTCCAACACCACCGCCCGGTCTTCAGGGCCGGGCCGCTTGAAAAGGCCCATCTTCCCGTAGCGCCCCATCATCACGACATCCTCCACGGTGACCGGGAAGTCCCAATCCACCGTGTCGCGCTGCGGCACATAGCCGACCTTGCTGCGCTGCTTTTCATAGGGCTCGCCGTAAATCTTGACCCAGCCCGAGGAAGCCGGCAAAAGGCCCATGATGGCTTTGATCAGAGTGCTCTTCCCCGCCCCGTTGGGCCCCACGATGCCAACCAGCTGGCGGTCCGGAATGCTCAGATCGATGTTCCACAGCACCGGTCGCCGCTCATAGGTGACCGTCAGATCGTGCACCTCGACCGCGGGCGGCTGGCTCATCGCAGCGCCTCGATGATGGTGTTGACATTGGCCCGCACCATTCCGTCATAGGTACCCTCCGGGGTTCCGCTGGCGCCCATGGCGTCGGAGAACAGCGTTCCGCCCACTTTGGCGCCGGAATCCTGGCTGACCCGGTCGATGGCCGCCCGGGGCACGCTCGACTCCACGAAGATGGCCGGCACCTTCTTGCGCTTGATGAAGTCCACCAGCTTGGTGACGTCGCTGATGCCTGCTTCGGTCACGGTGGAGATGCCCTGCAGTCCGACCACCTCGTAGCCGTAGGCCCGACCGAAGTAGCTGAAGGCGTCGTGACTGGTGACCACGATGCGCCGCTCGGCGGGAACCGTGGCCAGCTCGGTCTTGCACCAGGAGTCGAGCTCGGCCATCTCCTGGGCCAGAGCCTTGGCGCGGGTGGTGTACTCGACCGCGTGCTGGGGGTCGCGCGCGATCAGGGTGGAGGTTACAGGCTCGATGCACATGGCCCAGAGCGAAACGTCGAACCAGACGTGGGGGTCTGGCGTGCCCTGATGGACCAGCAGCCTGTCTTTGGGGATCCGGTCGGTCACGGCCACGACCGGGCGGGTCTTCTTCACTCCCTCGAAGACCTCGGTCATCTTGCCCTCCAGGTGCAGTCCATTGTAGAAGACCAGGTCGGCCTGCTGCAGCTTGGCCACGTCCGAGGCGGAGGCCTTGTAGAAGTGCGGATCCACCCCGGCCCCCATCAGGCCGACCACCTGGGCGTCGGGCTGAGCCAGGCGCTGGACCAGGTCGGTGATCATGGTGGTGGTGCAGACAATCTTGAGGCCGGCCGGGTTGGAAGGGGCGGGCCCACTGGCCGGGCCACATCCCATCACCAGGAGGCAGAGTGCGAAAATGAGCTTGCGCAGCGTGAGGCTCCCAAAAATTAGATGCATCTAAATTTCCTCATTGACTCCAACTCTCCTGCCAAAGTGACCTGCGGAAGGTCTGCGCCGACTGATTTGTATAGGCGCTCCCGCAGGAGCAAACACGTGAACGCTTCCACGCGGCGGGAGGGGCACCGCCGGCTCGGGTGAACTAGCCCCGCATGCAGTACGATGCCTTCCTGTTGGTGAGCTTCGGAGGTCCCGAGGGGCCCGACGAGGTGATCCCCTTTCTCGAGAACGTGCTCCGCGGCCGCAACGTGCCTCGCGAGCGCATGCTGGAGGTGGCCGAGCACTACCAGCACTTCGGAGGAGTCAGCCCGATCAATGCCCAGAACCGGGCCTTGCTGGCCGCGGTGGGGCAAGAGCTGAGAAGTCACGACATCGACCTTCGCCTCTACTGGGGGAACCGCAACTGGCACCCCTTCCTGGCCGACACCGTGCAGCAGATGAAACAGGACGGGGTGCGTCGAGCCCTGGCCTTCATGACCTCGGCCTACAGCTCGTACTCGGGTTGCCGCCAGTACCGCGAGGACGTGGCCCGGGCCCGGTCCACCCTGGAGAACCCGCCGGTGGTGGACAAGCTGCGCGTGTTCTACAACCATCCTGGCTTCATCGGGGCCCAGACCGAGCTGCTGCGAGCCACCCTGAAGAGTTGCCCCGGTCCGGTGCTGTTCACCGCCCACAGCCTGCCCATGGGCATGTCCGACCGCTGCCGCTACGCGGAGCAGTTGACTGAGGCCGCCCGCCTGGTCGCCGAGGCGGCCGGGGTGAGCGACTACCGCCTGGTCTACCAGAGCCGCAGCGGGCCGCCTTCCCAGCCCTGGCTCGAGCCGGACGTGCTGGAGGTGATGCGCACGATGCAGGGCTCGGTGGTGCTCTGCCCGGTGGGATTCATCTCCGACCACATGGAAATTTTGTATGATCTGGACACCGAGGCCCGCGACCTGGCGGCCGAGCTGGGGCTGCGCTTCGCGCGCTGCCCCACGGTGGGCACCCATCCGCGGTTTGTGAGCATGGTACGCGAGCTGGTGGAGGAGCGGTTGGGGCTGCGCAACGAGCGCGAGGCGCTGGGGCGCCTGGGCCCGAGCCACGACGTCTGTCCGGAGACGTGCTGCCTGCCCCGCTAAGGGCGCCGTGCGTTGCGAGGGCCTACTGCACGATCCGCAGGGCGTGGTCAAACCCCTGGTGGTACCAGGAGCCCTCCACGAACGGGCGCAGGTGCACGCCGGCCGGGATGACCTGGCCGTTGGAGCAAGGTCGGAGCATCGGTTTCGGCAGGCCCGGTCTTCGGCATCGGCTTTCCGCCCACGGTCCAGCTTCAGGGCCTGGAGTGGGACGGCCTGTCGTGTCAGGGCCTCCGGGGCGGGGAGGGCGCATTTACCGCTACCCAGTTCAGTGCCAGCTCCGTGGCCCCCAACCAGGTCCAGCTCGATCTCGAGCATTCGGTCGACCTCGACTTCGAGCTCGGGGTCTTCGCCAGCTTCAGCGCCTGGGGGCTCTTCTCGGTGGGGACCGAGGCACTCTGGAACGTCAGTGATTTCCTTGACCTGACAATCCCTGCCACCGCGCAGGCCTCGCACCAGTTGACCAACACCATCGGCTCGCTCTCCCTGACATCGGCCAACCTCGGGTCGTTCTCAGGGTGAGGGAGCTGCTCCCTACAGTGCCCGTCCTGGTGGACGCTCATGACTGCAGGTGCTTGAGGGCCTCGCGCCGAGAAAGGCCCGAGAGCCTGTCTCCCCGCGCCAGCACGAAGCTTTTCACGGCTTCGGGGTCGGTGCGAGCGTACTGGCGCAGGGCCCAGCCGATGGCCGTGCGCAGGAAGAACTCCCGCGAGGGCGCCACCCGGTCGATGGACGCGCAGAGCCGGGCCGAATCGGTCTTCTCCCGGTAGCCCAGCTGGTAGCGCAGGGCGGTGCGCTGGAGCCAGAAATTGTCCGTCT
>QWHO01000421.1 GCA_021404945.1 bacterium CPR1 | reverse complement strand
TCGTTGGTGGGCTCATCCAGAAAGAGCAAGTTGGGGTTGCCCATCAGCACGCAGAGAAGCTCCAGGCGCCTTCTCTCCCCCCCGGAGAGTTTGCCCACCGGGGTGTGCTGCAGTCGGCCCGGGAACAGGAAGCGCTCCATCATGGCCGCGGCCGACAGCTCGCGTCCATCGGTGGTGGGGATCACCTCGGCCACTTCCCGCACCACATCCAGAGCCTTCTGCTCGGGATCAAAGCTCCTGGTCTCCTGGGCGAAGTAGCCCAGCGCCACGGTCGGCCCGCGCTCGACAGTTCCCGTGTCGCTGGCTAGAATACCGGCCATGACATCGAGCAGGGTGGTCTTGCCGCATCCGTTGGGGCCCACGAAGCCCAGCCTGTCGCCCGGCTTGAGCTTGTAGCTGAAGTTGCGGAACAGTCCCCGGAAGCTGAGGTTGTCGAGCTCGAGGATCTTCTTGCCCAATCGACGGCTGCCCAGGCTGATATCGAGGGTCTTGCGGGGGCCGTCGGGGCGAGCCTCAATCAGCTCCTCGGCCCGCTCCACGCGCGCCTTCTGCTTGGTGGCCCGGGCCTTCGGGCCCCGCTTGGACTCCGAGGCCGCCTCCAACTCGGCCAGGGCCAGCTTCTTCTCCAGGAAGGCGGCGTAGTTGCCCTGGTAGGCGGTCAGCTTGCCCCGCTCGAGCTCGATGGTGCGGTTGGTGGCTGTGTCCAGGAAGTAGCGGTCGTGGGTGACCAGGGCCAGCGCCCCCGGGTAGTCGCGCAGGGTCAGCTCGAGCCAGGCGATGGACTCGGTATCGAGGTGGTTGGTGGGCTCGTCCAGGAGCAGCACGTCGGGCTGCTGCACCAGTGCCTGGGCCAGGGCCACCCGCTTTCGCTGCCCGCCCGAGAGCTGCTCCACCGGCCCCTCCACGGCCGCCAGGCCAAGCCGCCCGAGTACCACCTGGGCCCGGGTCTCCAGCTCGAAGACCCCGAGGCGCTCGCACTCGGCGAAGAGGCGGTCCACCCGGGCCGGGTCGTCCTGCCGCTCGCAAGCCCGGGTGTAGGCTTGCAGGCGCTCCAGCGCCTCGCTCTGGGAGGCGAAGACAGCCTGGCGCACGGTCAGGCCCGCAGTCAGCTCGGGCTGCTGGGGAAGGTAGCCCACCACCACGTCCTTGCCCAGGATGCGCTGACCCCGGTCGGGAGCCTCGCTCCCGGCCATGATGCGCAGCAGCGTGCTCTTGCCGCAGCCGTTGACTCCGATCAGGCCGACCCGGTCGCGCGGCTCGAGGCTGAGGGTGACCTCATCGAGCACCGGCTCGTCGCGGTAGGTCTTGTGGACTTTCTCCAGGCGCAGCAAGGACACGGCCCTGAGCTTTGCCGCGGGAAGGCCGGGCCCTTCCTGAGGGGGGCTCTGCGTTGGAGGCGATTTCGGGTTTGCCGGGTCAAGCTGGCCTCGCCCGCCCGGGGGCATTCGGCGTTGCCCGCCTGGGGAGCCCGAGAGTGGCTCTTGGACTCGATCAGCGCCGACCCAGGCCGAGAATGCGCTTCCAGAAGGGTATCGGCCTGGGAGGTGCCAGGGGCCGGGCCTCCTCCTCGGGCAAGACCCAGCGCGCCGGGGTCGGGTAGCAGAGCACCTTGGGCAGGACGGGACGGCCGAAGCGCTTCACCTCGGCTTCCCAGGGCTTGAGCGCCGCCGCCGGCACCTCCTTGCCTTCGAACAGCTCGTTGAGATGCAGGCGCCAGTTGCGCAGGGCCAACCCGGTCAGGGAAGGGTCGAGCTCGCGACAGTACTTGAGCACGATGCCCATCTCCCCGTTGACCGCCCTGACCCCCTGGCTGATGTCGGTGTTGAGCGACTGGAAGTGGGCGCTGATCATCTTGTAGAGGATGAGGTCGGGCGGATCCAGTTGACCGCGCTCGATCATCTGGATGCCATCGTTGAGCAGATTCACCTCGAACCTGCCCACCCAGAGGGAGTGGCCGGACCGATTGTCACCGACGAGCACGTAGCCCAGCAAGACGTTGAGCGTGCACTTCCCCAGCAGGTAGGCGTCGACGGTTCCGCTCTGAGCCATCCTCCCCAGCAGGGCGAGAATGCCCGACCGGGCCGCGTAGACCTGGCCGCGCACCAGCAGGTCGTCTTTCTCCTGGCCCTTCTGGCAGAGCTCTCCCACAGGCGCGGGGGCGGGTCGGTCATCGAGGATCTGAGCGCGCAGATATGCGTGGATCTCGGGGCTGGCCCAAACCGGGCGCACTCGAACCCGGGTGCCCGGAGCCATGTCGCCGGGCTGCAGGAACTCCCCCCACCGCCCGAGCAGGTGGCTGATGCCGTCCACCCGCTGAAAGACCTGCGCTTGCCCGTCCGGGGCGCGCAGGCGCAGGGGGCCTTCGGCGTCCAGAACCTCCCCCGCCACCTCAGGCTCGCTCTCCATCGCTTTGTGCCTGTCGCTCATGGCGCTCAGAATTCCGCTGACGCGCTCCAGGGGAACAGCCGAATCAAAGATGTGATCGCGCTGGTGCAGCCGGAAGATGAGCTGCGCCTGTCCCCGGGCGTCGCACAACTGGGTCAGGATCAGTCCCAGAGGACGGTTGGCCAGCCGGCCGAGCTGCACGAGCTGTCCGGGTTTGAGGTTGGTGATGAGCGATTCGATCAGCAGGCTGACCATCGTGCCCAGGTCCTCCCGATCAAGCGAGAGCATGAGGTTGGCCGAGAGCCTGGCGTCGTGGTAGGTGAAGCAAGTAAGCTCGGTGCCCGGAAGTGCGCCCCAGGCGAGATTCTCTGCCAGCTGCAGCTGCTCCATTCCCATCCCCACGAGGAAGGCTTCGCGGGGATGGCCGAGAGGGCCTCTGCAGGATGCTGCTGAAAGTTGACACGCTCGGTGTCAGCTCATG
This sequence comes from bacterium CPR1, assembly GCA_021404945.1. Classification (GTDB taxonomy): domain Bacteria; phylum Vulcanimicrobiota; class Xenobia; order Xenobiales; family QWHO01; genus QWHO01. The sequence continues at coordinate 3,176 of QWHO01000421.1, read as the reverse complement.
AGCAGACGCAGAAGCTGTCAACTTTGAGATGTGACGACTGTGGTGGTGTTGGAGAATCGAGCCGTCCCCCCTGTGCCATAGCTAATGTGCTCGCACTTTGGTCTTGCAAATTGGCACAATCTAACGAACGCGCCGGAAACTGCGTTCCAGCGCGTTGTAAAGTGCAAGACCAAAGGCCTTGCACTTTAGAATGGAGACACGTCGTCGCGGGGACATCCTGCAGAACGCCCGAAAGATCCATCGCCAGAGCAATTTCAGCCTGCCCCCGCCCCGAGAGTCGCCCGCAGAGGAGTTAACTCAACCGAGCAATGAGCTCACTCTGAGTTTTCCTGCTTGGGCGCGCGCACGCCCAATTGCGCGCTGGCAGGCTTCCCCGGGCTTAGCAGCCAGAGGCTTGCTCCGCTTGAGTCGTTAACGGAAGATGGCGTCCACCGAGATGCGAAGCTCGGGCAGAAAGGGGGAGGCCAGCTCGTCCCCCCGGCAAAAGGTGCGCCAGAGCTCCAGGCCCTCTTTCTGGCGTGAATAGACAGAAACCAGCTCTTCCTGGGGATCGACCAACCACAGCTCGCGTGTGCCGTGCTTGAAGTAGAGCGCCCGCTTGAGCTCTTCGTCGCGACTGCGAGTAGACGGGGAGAGCACTTCGATGGCGATGTCGGGAGCGCCACGGAGCCCTTCGGATTTGAGCACTCCGAGCCGGCGAGTGGAGATGAAGGTCAGATCCGGCTGCACCGTGCTGTACTTATCCAGAATGACATCGAACGGAGCGGTGTACGCACGGCCTGCCGGGCACTTCTCCAGGAAGAGGCGGAGCTCGAAGTAGAGATTGCCACAGATGCGCTGGTGCTTCTCGGTCGGGGCCGGGGTCACGTAAAACTCTCCGTCGATGAGCTCGCGGCGGTCGCCCTCGGGCAACTGGCAGTAGTGGTCATAGGTGAATCGAACTCGGGCGGTCGTTTCGCTCATACTTTCCAGTGTAACGTGCTCACGGCTGGCCAGCAATCCTTCCCATCGGATCGCCAACTGCATCACGCTCAGGGGATTGTCGCTACTCTGCTGGCTTGTGGCTGATCCCGTGGAGCACCACTGCTGCCCAGGAGCGACTCAGGTGCGGTGCGTCCTCGGTGAAGGCCAGTCCGCAGGAAAGAACGTCGCTGTCGCTGATCCTTCGACACCAGCGTGCCTCGCACCGCACCGCCAGGACGTTGCCGGAGGCAGTGGCGGGGTGCATCTCGATGATGGCCCCCTTGGCCAGCCGTTCCGGGGTCTCGATGCGAATGCCGGTCAGAGAGATCTCGTTGACATGGGCCTCGAAGCTGGACAGGCCCACAAAGCAGCGCACTTTGAAGCTGCACTTCATGCGCGGTGCTCGCCGTTCCTCGACCTGAGCCGCCCCGCCTCCAAGCTCGGTGAAGGTCGGCTCGGCTGGACGGAACTCCAGGAATTCCTTGAGCATGACTTCGCGAATCTCGGCCAGCTCGGTCTCGGTTCGCTGAGCCGACATGGCGCGCGGTAGCTCTTTGGGGCGCACGGCCGGCTTGGAGGCCGGTGTGCTGGAAGCAGGACCGGCCTTCTCGACCAGGCCTTTCTTGGGGGCGGTCTCGGCGGTCGGGTTTTTCTCCAGCATCCGCTTGCTCTCGGCCCCTTGGGAGCGCTCGACCAGTCCGCGCTTGGGGCTACCCTCTGCTGCGGGGGTCCTTTCCACCAGCCCGGGCCGAACCTTGCCCTCCCGGGGCCCGTCAGCACCCTTCTTGGTGAGCTTGCGCGGAGTGCCCTTCTCCACCAGGCCCTGCCGGGTCGGGGGCTCAGGCTCGACCGGGCCAGGAGCGGGAGGCTCTGGCTCCGCCGCGGCGGGGACCGGTTCGGGCTTCACTTTTTCGGCGGGTGGTTGAACGCTCAGTTTGCCCGTAGGCGGCTTGACGGCAGATCTGGCTCCCACGGGCGGGGATTTGGGCGGCCCCGGTTTGGTGGGCGGTTTGACCGCGCTCTTGGGAGGCAGTCCAGCAAATGTCTCCTGCGAGGCGGGGGGCTTGACAGCCGGACTTTCCTGCGAGCTAGAGGGTGGTTTGACCGAAGGGGGCTTGACCGAAGAAGTCGAGGGTGGCCTGACCGAAGAACTGGTTGGAGGCTTTGCGGCCGGCGGCTTGACCGAGGCCGTTTCTCGCGAGCCGGGCGGCTTGACGGCGGGCGGCTTGACTGAGGTTGGCCCCTCAGGGGCCGGGGGCTTGACGGAAGCCGGCTTGATGGGGCCGCTCTCCGCCTTCACCGGGGGCTTGACGGAAGGCGGCTTGATGGGGGCGCCTTCGGCCTTCACCGGGGGCTTGACGGAGGGCGGCTTGATGGAGGCGCTCTCGGCCTTCACCGGGGGCTTGACGGAGGGCGGCCTGGTAGAGTCGCTCTCGGCCTTCACCGGGGGCTTGACGGAGGGCGGCCTGGTAGAGTCGCTCTCGGCCTTCATCGGGGGCTTGACAGAGGGCGACTTGATAGAGCCGCTCTCGGCCTTCACCGGGGGCCTGACGGCGGGCGGCTTGATGGAGCCGCTGTCTGAGGTCATCGGGGGTTTGACGGAGGACGGCCGGGTCGAGCCGCTGTCGGCCTTCGCCGGGGGAGGCGGCGCGGAAGGTGGCTTGCCAGACTTCACCGGGAAGGCCGGGCTGGAAGGGGCGGACTGTCGGCCCGACGGGTAGGCGGGTCGAGGTGGGCCGGGTCGGGCGCTGGCAGTGGGCTTGGGCTCGCTCTCAGCTGGAGCGGGCTCGGGAGCGGGCGGCGGGGGAGGCTGCTCGGCCGGGGCAGGTGCCGGGGTCCGGGCTACCGGACGGGACTGGCCCGGCGCTCCAAGAGGCTGCGAAGGGGTTGGCCGCCTGGGCGGGCCGGGACGGCCGCCTTCGGACGGCGGGGGAGAGACGGGCTGGAACTCGACCACCGGCTGGAACTGAATGGGCGCCGGCATCGAGAGTGCTGGGCTGGCAGCAGGTGGGACCGGCGCCTTCTGTCGAGTGGGAGCGGCCTCCACCCGCGTTGCCTCGGGGGGCTCGCTCTGAGCAGAGACCTTCTCAGGACGGGGTAGAGGTTGCTCGGACTCCACACCGGGCATGGCTGCCTCGGCCTGCGCGGCCTCTTCCTCAGCCTGCTCGGCCTCTTCCTCAGCCTGCTCGGCCTCTTCCTCAGCCTGCTCGGCC
>QWHO01000014.1 GCA_021404945.1 bacterium CPR1 | reverse complement strand
CGGCAGCCGTACAGGTTGTCGAACTTCGACTTGGTGACCGAGTCGTTGACGTTGATCGCGGGGAACGCCAGCGTGCCAGCGTTCATCATCTCGTAGAGGCGATGCACACCCGTGGTCGTCTCTTCGGTGACGCCCTTGATGTCGGCGGCCACCTTCGTCCAGCGGCCCGGGTTCTTCGCCTGCTGCTCAACGAGCAGGGCCTGAGCGGCGTTCGCTTCGTGCCCGTGCGCTTCACACCCCAGAGCTCGGTCTACGCCGGAGAGCAGTGCAGGGGGGTGCAGATCCTGGTCACCGACCGCGCCCGCCTGCGCCCCGTGCGGCTGGGGATGGAGCTGGCCGCGGCCCTGCTGCGTTTGCACCCGCGCGAGCTCGAAACCGAGAAGCTGGGACGGCTGCTCGACAACGCCGACAGCCTGCGTCGGTTACTGGCGGGAGAAACTCCGGCTCAGATCGAGGCCTCCTGGGAGGCCGACCTGGAGCGTTTTCGAAAGCGCCGCGCGAGGTTCTTGCTTTACTGAGAGCTCAGGACGGAAACTGCCCGAAGAAGGGGAAGGTGCCGTTGGGCGCCCCGAAGCTGGCCGGGCCAAGCAGTTGCGGGGACTGGCCCGGCAGCCCGCCCGGTCCACCGAAGGGTCCGAGCACGTTCGGTCCAGCGGGCAGACCACCCTGACCCCCGAAGGGGCCGAGCACGTAAGGACCCTGAGGCAGACCACCCTGACCCCCGAAGGGGCCGAGCACATTCGGACCCTGAGGCAAGCCGCCCGGGCCATCCCAGGGCCCGAGCACGTAGGGTCCTTGAGGCAGGCCTCCCTGACCATCCCAGGGCCCGAGCACGTAGGGGCCCTGTGGCAGGCCTCCCGGACCACCCCAGGGCCCGAGCACGTAGGGGCCCTGAGGCAGGCCTCCCGGACCACCCCACGGCCCGAGCACGTAGGGGCCCTGAGGCAGGCCTCCCTGACCATCCCAGGGCCCGAGCACGTAGGGACCTTGAGGCAGTCCGCCTTGCCCGCCGAAGGGGCCGAGCACGTTGGGTGACTGCTGGGGAAGCCCGCCCGGGCCGGTGTAGGGGCCGATGAATGGGAAGCTTGGATTGGTGGGGCCCGGGACCGGTTGGGTAACGGCCGGCGGGTCCGGGTTGGTGACCGCGTGGCAGTGACACGGACAGCTCGCGGGCTGCCCGGCCACGAAGCCCCACTGGTTGTAAAGCTCTCGCTCGCGCTGGACGGAGACCGCAATGATTGCGAGCTGCTCCTGAGTGTAGGAGACCTGCATGACCGGCGTTGTCGGGTTGGGACCGCCGGTCGGGTAAGTGCCCACGGTTTGGACTCCCGTGAAGCTGTAGTTGGGGTTCGAGGTGCCTTGCAACGTGCTCATGCTGACTCTCCCTGCTCAAGTTAACGCCGGGGGCCTGTCCTGCGTCCTACCGGGATGGGCTGAATGTCGATCATGATTCGACACAAGCCTCGGTGTTGACCTGCCTGGGAGCGCAGCCGGAAACCCCCTTGACACAGTCTTCCGGCTGCGCGACGCCCGGCATCTTGTGCTACAAGTCCGGTCGCCTACAATATCTTGTGGTGGTGGAGGCGGGGTTGGCCCCCCGAGAGCGTCCTTCGACACCACAAAGGGGTTTGCGGCCGGACTTCTAAAGTGCAAGGCCTTTGGTCTTGCACTTTACAACGCGCTGGAACGCAGTTCCGGCGCGTTCGTCAGCTTGTGCTAATGTGCCAGACCAAAGTGCGAGCACATTAGAGGCCAGGGCGGACGGCTTTCAGACTTCGTTCAGAGGCCCCCGTTACGCTGGCCAGGCTATGCTTGCCCCCATACGCCTGGGAGGTGTGTGGGACTGGATCACGGGCAAGAAGTCCAGGACCGAGGAAACTGCCGACCTGGATGTCTACGTGCCTGAGCCGGTCCAGCCCCCCGCTTGCGCGCCAGACACGTCTGCTCTGGTTTTCCCCGACCCTCGGGTTGAGGCCCTGTGCCGTGACCTGAGCGGCGCGCTCTCGTCGCCGAGCAAAAGTCTGCTGATGCAGCGGGGAGCCTCCTTGCAGGTTGCCCGGTCTCAGTCGGGGCTGGCCGCAGTGGCCCTTGAGCTGCTCGACGTCGGGCGCAATGACGAGGAGAAGCTTGAACTGGCCCGGCGGTCGCTGCAGCACCTGCAGGTCCATCAGGTCCCGGGCCCATGGAGCTTTGGTCGCGAGTTGCTCAAGGGTCCACGCTATGCCAGTCAAAAAGTGGCCATTGCCCAGCTGGTGCTGGCCAGCACCGCCACCGAGGCGGCCGGGCTGGCCGGGCTGGGGCTGGCCGCCACCCGGGCCCTGGACAGCACCTACCACGCCGCGGACGTTTGCACGTTAGGAGAAAAGTCACTGCGCCGACTGGATACCCCGGCCGCGCGACTGGCCTTGAAACTCGGGCAGTCGGTGCGTTATGACACCCAGAAAATCCCGATTTATGAGACCTTCCTGGAGCAGTTCGATAAGACTCTGGCTCCCGAGCTGGTTGCGGCGGGCCTCCAGGCCGCCAGCCAGCTCAGCAGCACTTACGCCGCCCAGGATCGGGCAGCCGTCGGGCGCACCCTGCTCGAGCACCTGGCGGGTGACCCGAGCGTGGCCCCGATGCTCTCGCTGGGGCTCGAGATGGGCCGGGCCGTGCGCTACGACAACCAGCGCCTGGGTATCTACGAGACGGCCTTGAGCTCGTGCCAGACGAAAGACCCGGTGGGGCTGGCCCGTCAGGGTCAGGCCATGCTGGCTCAGCTCAGCCCCACCTATGCGGCTCAGGATCGGGCAGCTGCCTCGACGGTGCTCCTGCAAAGGCTCAAGAAGCTCCCCGAGACGGAGTCTCTGGCCGATCTTGCCCTCTTGATGCTGGCCGAGGTGCGCTACGACAGCCAGAAGGTCGCCCTGGCCGACGAAGTGCTGGCGGCCATCTCGCAGGGACAGACCTCGGAGCTGAGCGTGGCCCGGCAGGCCATGAGCACGATCAGCTCCACCTATGCCGCCCAGGACCTCAACCGGGTGGCCATGGCGGTGCTCGAGCGCACCGACAACCCGGACGCCAAGATCGTGCTGGCGGCCATGCGCGCTGTGCGCTACGACAACCAGCGGGTGGAGATGGCGAAGGTGGTCTTCAACCACTTGCTGGCGAGCGAGCCGCCTCCTTTCTCTCAGCTGGCTGCCGAGCTGCTGGGCTCTCTGAGCACCACCTATGCGGCCCAGGATATCGTGGCCGCGGGGCGTGTGCTGAGTGGCCGCTACAGCAACCCCCGGGCCCGCGCTCTGCTGGACGGGGCTCTGAGCAAGCAGTACGACCACCAGAAGGCCGAGGCGCTCAAGGAAGCGTTCCGTGGCATTCAAGAAATCGACGACGACGTGACCGAGATCAAGAAGATGGCGAAGGCCGTGACCGGTCAGGACCAGACCACCACCATCGCGGAGACCCAGGGCGCGGTGCTGGTGGGAGGGGTGCGCCTGCGGGTGCGCAAGGTAGACTGCGAGACGGCCGCCGCCTGACGAGAAGGGCAGTCGGAACCCCTTTGAGGCAGTTCTCCGGCTGCGCGACGCCCGGCATATTTTGCTACGCTTGACCAGTTCTGTTGAACGGCGCCCCGCTAATTCCTGTAGCGTTCAACGCACGGCGCCTTAGAGGTCCAGCTCTTGCAAAGCGTCAAGAAGAACTCCTCAGGGGACGAGCAGGACGGGCCGATCCAGGCGGAAGACCACTTGCCGGCTGATCCCTCCCTCCTTACCGGCGTGGGTTCCCAGGACCACCAGCCAGGCATCCAGCTCATCAGCCAGGCGCCGGATGGCCTCGCTGCGATGACCCAGCACGACCGAGCAGCGCACCGAGATATCGTTGATGGCCTGCTGGCGGACCTCTAATTGCTGGGTGGCCCTGTCCTTCAGGTCGCGCAAAAAGGCTTCGTCATCGGGATCGATGTCTTCAGGGGCTCCGATCGGCTCCACGACGTGCAGAAGGTGGATCGAGCCCTGGTGGGCGGCGGCGAGATCCTGAGCGAGCTTGAGAGCGCGGTCAGCGGGCAGGCTGAAGTCGGTGGCGACGAGCAAGGTCTTCATGCCTGCCCAGTTAGCACGAGGTAGCGCCGGATCCTCTAGACTCTGAGGGGATCTTCCCGCCAGTGGCTCGACCACAGTCTCAAGCGAGTTTTCAACGCAAGTTACGCGGCTTCAATGCGCGAATGGGCTGTTATTTGCCCCTGGGCTGGGGCTCTTCCACCTCGTAGATGCTGCGAATTCGAAAACCGCGTAGCGTGAGGATGCTGCGCGCATCCTCCTCGCTCTCGGCATAGAGCTTGCCCGTTTTCAGCTGACCTTCTTTGGTCTCGACATTGTAGACGTACTTTGGCACGCGCCTAGCTTCCTGACGGGTCAGCCCTGGACCTCCCAGAGGCGGACCGTGGAGTCTACCGAGCCGGTTGCCAGTCGCCCTTCGGGCAAGAGCACCAGGCCTCGTACCCCGCCGGCGTGGGCCTTCACGTCGATCAGGCGACGCCCTGAGGTCAGGTGGTAGAATTGCAGCGAGCCGTTGAGCGAGCCAGCCACCAGCACCTCTCCGTCGGGCGAAAAGGCGGTGCACAAAGGCACTGGGCACTCGAAGCAGCGAATCTCTCCGCCCGTAAAGGGGTCCCAAACCCGGATGGTGCGATCGAGCGAGCAGGAGGCGAGCAGCGCACCGTCCGGGGAGAAAGCCAGGTCCTGGATCTGCTTCTGGTGACCCGAAAGAACCCGAAGAGTCGTTCCTGTGTCAGCTTCCCACACCCGGACGGTCAGATCGCCTGAGCCGGTGGCGGCCATCGCGCCGTTGGGGGCGATGGCCATGGCAAAGACGGGTCTGGTGTGCCCGGTCAGCAGCATGAAGGTGGTCCCGGGGCTCTTCCACAGGCTGGCCCGGCCGTCCGTGCAGCCGGCTCCCAGCCAGCCCCCGTCCGGGGCGCGGGCCAGCACCTCCACCCGCGGTACACCCCGCTTGAGCACCTTCAGATCGCGCTCGCGCACCAGGTCCCACAGCCGCACGCTTCCGTCCGCCGCCGACAGCATCAGCCAGCTGGCGTCCGGGCCCAGCTTGAGGCCGGTCAGCCCGGGTTGGGTCAGGGCCTGGTAGGAGGTGTTCTGGAACGTGTCCCAGATCCACACCGCGCCATCTTCGCTGCCCGAGGCCAGGAAGCGCCCGTCGGCCGAGGCATCCAGGGCCACCAGGGGAGCCCGGTGAGCCCGCAGGCAGCCAGACTCCTCCACCGTGTAGGCGGCCCGGGTTTCGGCGTGCTCCGATGAGCCCCCCAGCAGCTTCACAAAGGACTTGATGTCCTGCGGACGGCGGCCCGGATCGAGCTCCAGCGACCGCTCCAGCACGGCGGCCAGGCGGGGGTGCACGTCCGGACGCAGCTCTTTGAGGCTTTCCAGGCGCTCGCCCGAGATGCGGGCCCGGGCCGGGGGAGGGCGTCTGCCGGCCAGAAGCTGATAGAGCGTGGCGGCCAGGCCGTAGATGTCAGTGAACGGCCCGAGTTGGCCCGCCAGCTCGGGAAGCTGCTCGGGAGCGGCGTAGGCGGGAGTAAGCTCCTGGGTTTTTCCGGTGCCGGTCAAATAGCGGTAAGTGGCTCCGAAGTCGAGCAGCACGACCCGCCCATCGTCGGTGATCATGAGGTTGTCCGGCTTGAGGTCGGCGTGCACCAGCCCGTAGAGGTGCATGGTCTCGAGGGCGGGCGGGATCTGCAGCACGCAGCGCATGACCTCGTCTTGCTCGAGCTTGCCCCCTCGCTCGGTGGCCAGCTCGTAGAGGGTGGCCCCGTGAAGAAGCTCCATGACCAGGTAGGCGGTCTCGTTCTCTTCGAACAGGTTGTGCACGCCGGTGATTCCGGGGTGGTTGAAGCGCGAGAGCAGGCGACCTTCCTCCAGGAACTCCTCGCGCTCGGCGCTGAGCTTCCGGCGGGGGCCGCTCCCGGGGTTGGTGGCCACCACCTTCAGCCCTTCGCGCCGGGCGGTGAGGGGAAAGAACTCCTTGATGGCGATGGGGTGGTTGAGTCGGACCTCGACGCCAGAGTAGACGATGCTGGTTGCTCCCATGCCGATCTTCTCGCCCAGCCGGTAGACGCCGCCCTGCAGGGGCGTGCCTTCGGGCAGGGCCTGGCGGCCATAGTAGGCGCTGGCCAGCGGGGTGTTGCAGCGAGGGCAGACCATGGCATCGCTCTGGTCCTGGTATGAGCATGCTGGGCACTGCACGGCGGAGGGCCTGCTTCGGGGCTCTTCCCTTCAGGCCCTGGTTGTTCATTCCGATGAGCGGATCAGCCCGGTTTGAAGACCATGAAGTAGTAGACCACCAGCATGGCGCCGAAGGCCGGAATGCCCAGCAGGGCCCAGATGCGCCCATACCTGTGGAACCGGGGCGGCAGCGGGGCTCCCCGGGTCGCCGCGATCTGGGCCATGTCTTTCATCTTCAGCTGCAGCCAGAAGGCCGGCAGCCAGCAGGCCCCGGCCACAAAATAACCGATGATGGAGCCCAGGATCCAGAGCCTGGTGAGTGGCTGGTGGGCCATGCCTGCCATGGCGAGCCCGGTCAGTGGCTGCAAGATGACCGAAGGGATCGTGAACAGGATGTCGGCCAGCACCACCAGGCGCAGGACGACGGCCATCGCCTGGACATTGCCGCTGCGGACCGTGAAATATTTGTAGTAGGCCGAGCCCAGCCCGGTGCCGAGCATGAGGGTGGCACTCAGGATGTGAAGCCACTTCAGCCACAGGTAGCTCATCGCCCCTCCACTGCCCACAGAGCGAGAATTGCGCCGATCAGGGGGACGTTCTTGGTCATGGGGCCGAAGGGGTGAAGAAGAGAGTCGGGCAGGCACCACAGGATGGCCCCCGAGTAGAGAGCGATCAGGCCCACCTGCATGAGGAGCATGGGCCTTTGATGCCAGCGCAGCAGCATGGCCAGGCCGAAGAATGCGTCCAGAGCGCAGGCTCCATACAGGGCCCACGGAGCCAGCCAGGCTGGGACATGACATTGCGACAGGAGAGCGTAGCTTTCCGTTGCCGGGTAAAAGAATGCGCAGATCAGGGCTGTGGCCAGCCAGATGAAGGCGATCGACCAGCGCAGCAAGGGGCGAATGAAGTACAACCTGGCGTAGCAGAGATCGGCCGGGGAGGACGGCTCCAGAGCCTGCTCCAAAGGCCGGGGCGCAACCCCGCAAGCCGTGACCCAGGGCTCGAGTGGGGCCGTGTTGCCGCGCCGGAGCATTCTCAGCATTTCCGTGGTCACGGGGGCGTTGCCGAAATGGTCACCCAGGCCAGCGATCAGACTGGTGAGGAGGGCTGGCGAGCGCAGGATGCGAGGGGGAGGGACTCGCAGCCAGCCGGCCAGAAGAGCGATGAGCTCGCCCACGTCCATTGCCACGGGCCCCACCGCGGCCACCCGGGTCGGGGCGTCTTCTGCTTCGACCAGGGTGACGATGCCCTGGACCAGGTCGTCCACTGCGATCGGCCGGACCTGACCGCCGGCGGGCAGGGCGATCAGGGGGAGCGAGGCCAGGGCAGCGAAGAGATCGGTGCTCGCTCCGCCCCGACCGATCACCAGCGAGGGCATGATCACAATCTTCTGCAGCGGCAGGGAGACGAGCAGGTCGTCAGCGGAGCGTTTGGATAGCTGGAACTGAGTTTCAGCTTGCTCGTCCGCGCCCAGGGCGGAGAGCTGCACGATCTTTCTCACGCCTGCCCTTGCACAAGCTTCAAACAGGGCACAGGGAGCCCGCTCGTGGATCAAAGCCATGGCTTTGCCGCGGGCTACGCCGACGGCGTTGACGACCACCTCGATTCCCTCCAGGCGTTGTTGCCAGGCCTCCGGCTCAAGGTCGCGCTCAAAGTCGATGGCCACATCGCCGGGACCTGGACGGCGTACGCCGCGGATGACCTGGTGACCCCGCGCTCGCAGCGCCCTGGCCGTGCGGCTGCCGATGAGCCCGTCCGCTCCGGTTACAAGAATGCGCATCGCAGGGTGTTCTTGAGGTTGGCTGGCAAACCGGACTCGCGGCAAATCAGCCGCGGATCAAGCGGGGTCTTGCAGATACAAAAGGCCATGGTCGTCTCCTCGCAGTCAGGTTGATTGCAGTTTGAGCGAGCAGGATGAAAGAATTCTTATGGACGCGACCGTGCAGCCAGGTTTGCCGGACGGAGCTGATTGCCCGGCTTCAGGCCTGATCGGCCCTCAAAGCGCTCAGCTGGAGGACGGCACCAGCCGCGACTCCAGCTCACCCTGAGCCTGCAGCACCTTGTCGACCAGCTCCTGGAGATGGTGCTCCTCCACGAAGGGGGTCATGAGGTAGGACTTCAAGGCCACGATCGGCTCGCCGTAAGGGGTGTGGCGATAGCAGTCGGATTGACCGAGCAAGATTCCGCGACCGGACATGGCCTCCTGGTGCAGGAAATGGGCCAGTTGCCGGTTGTACTCGTTGTGCCGGGCCAGCTCGGAGGCAAAGGTCGGGTCGCTCATTTCTCGTTCGGGCACTTTGAAGGTATCCACGCTGGGCGGATAGACGCGAAAAAGGGTGACCGGACCGAAGTTCTCGCGGTTGACGATGTGGATCGAGGGCTTGGACTCGAGCAGCTCGCGCAGGGCCTGGGCCATCTCCACCAGGTGTCCGAGCAGCGCCTGCAGGCCGGATCGCCCGAACAGGCGCAGATTGGCCAGAGCCGCCAGGGCCCCTGCTCCGCTGCGGGAGGTCTCCAGGCTGTAGCGGCCCGGATGGTACTCGCCGGTCTGGAACAGGTAGGGCATATCGCTCGGCTCGCGCCCCAGTCGCAAGAGATCGGCTTGCTCTCGAAACAGTACCAGGCTGGATACATAAGGGGCAAAGCCGGTCTTGTGAAAGTCGATCCCCACCGAATCGGCCCGCTCCAGGCCCTTCAGACGCTCGACTGTGGCGGCCAGAGCTCGCAGGGTGCGAGGGCGAAAGACCAGCGGGTTGGCCTGGAAATCGTAGTCGCGGAAGACGGCCCAGGCCCAGCCGATCACGGCATCGGCGTGGACGTGCGGCACGTAGTCCAGGGCGAACTCGTCTACCAGCTCGTCTCGCAACGACAGCACGGCCTCCAGGTCGTCCAGCCCAAAGGAGTCGGTGGTTCCCATGGTGGCCACGATGCAGGCGATGCGCTTTCCCCGACGCAGGAAGGTGCGGGCAGCCTCGGCAAGCAGCTCGACGCTCATCTGGTTGCGGGCATCGGAAGGAATCAGGATCACGTTGCGGGTGCCCAGGCCCACCCAGCCGGCCACGCTCTTGAGACAGTAATGACCGCACTCGCTGCCGAGCACGACGGGAAGCTCGCCGAGACCGTCGCGCATGGCGTGGGGCAGGGCCTTCTCCAGGCCGGCTCGCACGGCGTAAAGAGTACAGGCAGTGCCCCCGAAGGTAAAAAGACCTGCGGAGCGCTGGGAATCATAGCCGACCAGGCGCGAGAGGGTGGCCACCATCTCCAACTCGGCCAGGGCGAAACGGTGGCTGACCTCGTCCCAAACCAGATTGGGATTGGCCAGCCCGGCCAGAAGCTCGGCCACCAGTGCTGCCACGGTGGGAGGAGGGCAGACGTTGACCTGGTTGCGAGGATGACCCCACAGGCTGGCTCCTCGCATGTAGCCCACCAGCTCCTGGACGACCTGCTCGAGGTCGGTGCCCTGGTCGGCCAGCTCGGAGCGACGGGCGGCGGCGTAGTCAAGAGGTTGCTTGGGCCCGAGCACGGGAAGGTCGGTCTTGAGCTGGTCGACATGATCGAGAGCCCGCATGACGGTATGGGCCACGTAGGAGTCGTGTACCCTGTCGCTGACAGGTTGCGGGAAGCTCTGGCGGAGCTGGGTGAGAATGTTGCGATACATCCGCCTATCCTGATCCGATCGCTGCCCTTTGGAAATGACCTGGATCATCCGCTCAGACCGGGGTGGCTTCAGAAGGCCTGCAGCAAATGGAGCATGGGCAGGCTGGTCGCGATCACCACGAATCCCACGGCCAATCCGGTGATCGCCAGGATGATGGGCTCGAGCAAGGCGGTGAAGCTCAGCAAAGCCCTGTCGAGGTCCTCGCGGTAGCTTCGAGCCAGGCTGCCGACCAGCCCCGAGAATCCGCAGCTCAACCCCACCTCAAGGACTTGCCGCACCGTCAGATCGAACAGGTCGGCCTCGTCCAGAGCCTGGCGCAGATCCTGGCCGTCCACAAGCAGTCTCTGAAAATGCAGACAGCGCCGCTCCAGGATCACGTTCTCGGCCAGGGGTGCCACCAGCCGAATCGAGTCGATGCCGTGCCCGGTCTCAAAGAGCATATCCAGGACATCGAGCATCCGAACTGTCGCCGCCCGGGTCAAGAGATTGCCCACCAGCGGCAATTCCAACAAGAGGGCGTCGCGCCTTTCGACCACACCCGGGTGGCTCCACAAACGCCACACGACCAGCCCGACCAGGCCCACCAGCAGCCACACAAGTGGATGAAAGACAAGACCTAGCAAGAACAGGAGCAGACGGGTGGCAGAAGGCAGCTCCACCTTCAGGCTTCGGTAGATGGCCAGCTCCATGGGAAACACATAGAACAAGAGCAAGCTGACGATCGCGGCCATCACGACCAGGATCGCGATGGGATAGGCAAATGCCCCCAGCATGCGGCGGCGCAGCCAGAGGTCGCGCTCGAAGTAGTCGGCCGCGCTGGCCAGGACTCTGTGCAGCCGCCCGGTGCACTCGCCCGCGGCCACCAGGTTCGCCAGCACTGGAGGGAAAACGCCTTTTTCGTCCGCCAGACAGCGACTCAGCATCTTTCCGCTGGCCACCCCGTGGGCGACTCTACGCCAGGATTCGCGAAGGGCGTCCTTTTGCTCGGCCAGAAAGGCCACACCGCGGTGCACGGGAATGCCGGCTGCCATCATTACGGCCAGTTGACGCAGCCCGATGGCCAGATTCTGGGCGCGGTCCATCAGTTCTTGAACTGTGTCGAAGTCGGCAAGACGATGCGCTCCATGCCCTGCCCGTCGGAGCGCTGGCGCTCACCACGGACTTCGATGTTGAGAATTCTCCCAGCGGCCAGACTCTTGACCGTCAGCTCCGTCAGGTCGCGTCCGATGACTCGACCGCCGGTGCAGTAGTCTGCCAGCGGCCTGGGTCCCGTTCCGGGATCATAGCTTTCGATCGGGCCGGGCGCTGTTCGCTGGGGGGCGCCCGGGGGCAGCTTCAGCTCCGCACGGCGGAGCTCTCGGCTGGGCAGGTCCAGGTAGAAGATCACGTAGCGCTGCCACTCGACCTCGCCATCCAGCACTTGAAATCCACCTCCATCGAGCCGGGCGGAAAGCAGGCTAAAGGCCCGGTGGGGTGCGTCTGCCGAGAACGACTCGTAGACGCTGCTGGCAATTTCTCGATGCATCTGGCCCTGCACCACCTGCAGGTCCTGAAGCAGATCGGCCTGCCCCGCCCCTCGGTGCCAGGCCCGGGCCCCGTTCACGTAGACGACGAAGACCATGCTGACCACCATCAGCATCACCGCTGAGGCGACCAGGACCTCCATCACGGTCACCCCCCGTTGACGACGTAAGTCTGCAAGATGGTCTTCTTGGAGTTGCGCCACAGCACCTCAGTGGTGATCGATTTGAGATTTGGCCGGACTACGGATACGATCACTCGGTAAGTATATCTCATTCCGCTGACCTCTCGGGTCGGGTAGGGAGAGGGGGGAAAGTTGGCCACCGGAGGGGTGGGCAATCCTCCGTCAAAGGTCCCTTCGGCAATCTCCGCAAAGGGTAAGAGCTTCATCTGCTCCATCAACTCGCGGCCCACGCCGGTCGACACCGCCAGCTCTTTCCCGGCCGTCAGCAGCTGCAAGCCTCCAGCGAACACTCCCACCATCGTTAGAATGGCCAGGCTGGCGATCGCCAGGGCGATCAGCACTTCCAAAAGGGACAGCGCGTTTCGCCCTTTCAAGGCTCGAGCCAGAGCCCGAGCGAAGTGACCCCGACGTTTCCGGGTGGCGCCAGGCTCTTGCTCAACAAATCCTGGTTAAAGAGAAGGTCCACCCCGTTCTCGAGGTTGACGTCGCCCGGCTCGAGCGTTTGCGCTCCGACGGTCAACCCTTCCTGGTCGGCCTTCCCGTCAACGATCACAGCCCCGAAGATGTCGATGTGGTGGGCTGCGGAAAACGCCCCGTTGGTATAGATGATGCCATGGAACGAGGAGCTGCCCAGGCGGTCGAACCCCATGCGGCTTTGCTGTCCGATCAGCTGCTCGCCGATTTCGAGGTTGGACAGGTCGATGGCCACGTCCCAGATCCCTCTGGTGGACGATCCGGCCAGCCAGTCGGCCAGGACCTGGTCTTGCTCAGTTGCCCAGCAATGGCCGAACAGGTCGCGCATGGCGCTCACTCGCTCGACCATGAAATCCCGGGTGGAGCTGGCCGGAGCCGCCGCCACCCGATCGCGCAAGCGCCCCAGAGTGTCGGATTGAAAGCCCGTCAGAGGCGATTGGGTGCCCCCCGCCAGGGCACGGCGAACCTGATCCAGGTGACTCCCCTCGAAAAGCAAATCCGCAGGGGTGCCGCTCTGGAGGGTGTGCTGAAAATCGTCGAGCAGCGTGCGGACATCGGCGAGATCGGCTGCCAGCAAAGGGTCGCCTGCGGCCAGAGCCTGCAGGTACTCCAACCCGTCCAGGCCCTCCAGTCTCACGCTGCCCTGGCTGAAAAGCGCCACCCCGCTGGTGTTGCTAAGCACCTGCGAGTCGCCTTTGAAGGAGGTCTTCCCGGTGACGTAGAGCGACCCGGCCCCCGAGATCGAGCCGTTGACCTCGAGGTCGCCATCGATGTAGAGATTGCCTCCATCAAGCTGCAAGTCCCCCTGAAGGCTGATTGGCCCCGTGGCATAATGATCCTCATTGAGGACCGTGATGCCCGTGACATTCCAGGCAGGGGGCGGCAGGGAGCTCTGCGAGGCCACGGTGCCCACAATGTCCGGCCTTGAAGGTGCAGTTGTGCTGACGCCGACTCCGATTCCACCGGTGGTGTGGGTCCCGCTGAGGCTGATGGCAGCCGGGTTGAGGCTGGCCGAGGTCACTCGCCCGCTGATGCTCGCGGTTTCGGCAGCGCTGCCCGTCCAGGTGATCTGGTCGGCAGCGTCGACCGACCGGGCCGAGTGAATCCCCGCCGGCACGGGCTCCGGGTCTTCTGCAGACTTGATCCCGGCAACCGTGACATTGCCGGTCATCTTGATCTTCCCCGAAGCGTGCAAGGAGTCGTTGCTGGCTACCTCGACTCCTCTCCTGAGCAGGACCTGCGCGCGTCCCTCCAGCCCCCGCGAGCGCGCCACAACGAGCAGATCGACGCAACCGGCCGGCACGTCTCCGCGAGGACCGGGGACGGCCGAGGTTCCCTGCAGATTGCTCACCGATTCGTCGGGATGAAAGGGTGCCCCGGTCGTATTGAAGACGACCGTATAGCTGCCCGGCACGTTGGTCAGGGGCTGGTGGTCGAACCCGACCTTCCAGTCTGGCTGCAAGAGGAGGTTGGCTCGAACGTCGGCCACACCCGCCTCCAGCAGGTAATGCACATTCGTCTCGTGATAATAGCGCAGAGTGCGGAAGGCCTCGCCGTGGGAGAGAATCACCAGAGACTTGGCCATGGAGAAAAGCACCAGCGCGGTGACCAGGACCACGACCAGTGCCACACCCCTTCGACCAGCCACAGCCCTTTGATTATAGCATGTGTTTGGCGGCCAGACCGTCTGCAAGTTCGACCTCGACGCGGCTCGTCTCAGGGTCTGTGGGAATCTTTTCTCCCGACGAAGCTCGTTCAAGGCTCGGGAGAATCTTCCCATTCTTCGAGGTAGGCTCGGACCTGGTCGCTGAGCTGACGGGCTCCATCCATGTTGAGGTGGTCGGCGTTTTGAAAGGCCTGCGGAGGATACCCGCCGGCATCATAGAGCCACAGGACCCGCACCCGGTCGGGATGCTCCGAGCGGATCTCGCGCAGATCGAGGGCGAGGGGCTCGAGAACGGCCGGCTCAACCCACTGTCGATAAGAGCCAGATACGGGGCATACGAGCAACAGCACCCGAACATCGCTTTCCACTGCCAGGGCCACCAGATCGCGTAACAGGCCCTTGAGCACCGGACGCAGCGCCGGGTCGGCCCCGGAGACATGGCGCAGGAACTGGGCTAAGCCGAACTCGGGTGTCATCTGCTGAGGCACTGAGCCGCTCAAGGCCAGCCAACCATTGCGCAATAAGCACAGGGTCCCAACGGGCATGTCAGGGGGAGGCTCATCAGCCTGGTAGATGGTGAGATGGCGCCGAGGAGCTGTGAAAGAAGCCCACAGCTCTTGCGGAAAATAGGTTCGGTGCCGCACCAGGACTGACCACGTCTTGATGGTCTCCATCGCGGTGACCCCCTGCCGCGGTGGATACCCCTGACTGAGGTAATCGAGCACGTTCTCAGGCCGGTCGAGGTCGAGGGAGAAGAAGTCAAGCGCGATAATCACGGTTTTGAGGCTCTTGAGGCGGGGGCGCAGCCGCTTGAGCATCAGGTGGTCATAGTAGACGGTGCGGGAATTGTCGGCCATGTTGAGGGCGGGCCCGGGAAGGCGAGTGGGGTCAAGTCCGGCAAAGCCACGCGAGTTCCCCAGCACGATCGTCTGAGGAGACTCGCGTTCTAGAGCGCGCCCGATCAACTCCAGCTTGAGAGCCGAGATGGTGGGGCCAAAGATCTGGCGAGCCACCAGCTCGAGCACGAGCATGATTGCTGCGAGCATCATCGCAAAGCCAAGACCGCGTCGGGCGAAGTCACGCAGCTCGTGGGAGAAATCTGGTTCAGCGGTCATGAACGCCACCGGCTCAGAACTGGAAGTAGATGAACTCACTGGTCTTGTCCACTCCTCCGAACAGGATTCCCAGCAGCATGGCCAGATACCAGGCCCAGCGCGTGGGACGACGCCAGCAAGCCACCATCTCCTCCATGTGCAGCCAGTGCCGCTCCTGAGCCCCCTGCACGATCATGAGCAGCGCGATCAAACCCCAGCAGGCGGTGAGACTGACGGCTCCCACTCCATTCCACGAGTGGATGAGCTGAGGATCGCTGGCGAACATGTGGCCGAGAACATAGACCGCATCTTCAAGGCTCTGGGCTCGGAACAGCACCCAGGAGATGCAGACCAGCACAAAGGTGCTCAAAATTAGAACGAATCGAGGGATCTTCCAGCTCAGCCGACTGAGCAGCCGCTCCACCAGAAGATAGACCCCGTGCAATGCGCCCCACACGGCAAAGGTCCAGTTGGCTCCGTGCCAGATGCCACTGAGCAAGAACACGACCATCACGTTGAACGCCCAGCGCGCGGTGCTCACCCGGTTGCCGCCCAGAGGCAAGTAGACGTAGTCGCGAAACCAGGTGGAGAGCGAGATGTGCCAGCGCCGCCAGAAGTCGGCCACCGACACCGAGAAGTACGGGCGCCGAAAGTTCACCATCAATTCGTAGCCCATGACCCGGGCTGCTCCCCGGGCGATGTCGGTATAGCCAGAGAAGTCGCAGTAGATTTGAAAGGCAAAGAACACCGTTGCCACCGCCAGGGGCGGCCCCACGAACTGCTCCGGCGAGGCGTAGACCGGGTTCACGTAAAGAGCCAATCGATCAGCGATCACGGTCTTCTTGAAGAAGCCCCACAGCATCATCCGCAGCCCCGAGATGACCCGCTCGCTCACGAAGACCCGGTCGGCGGCGAGCTGGTGCAGGAACTGATGCGCCCGCTCGATAGGGCCGGAGACCAGCTGGGGGTAGAAAAGGACATAGACCAGGTAACGCGGGTAACTCCGCTCGGCCTGAATGCGTCCGGCGTACAGGTCGAGGATGTAGCTCATGGCCTGGAAGGTGTGAAACGAGATACCGATGGGCAGAATGAGACCCAGCAGTGGGATCTGAGCTCCCAGCGAGTTGGCCGAGGCGGCCAGAAAGTCGTAGTATTTGAAGAGGGACAAAATCCCCAGATTGGCGCTCAAGCTCAGCACGAGCCAGGGCCTCTTGCGCTCCGACCGGGCCATGGCCAGACCCGCGAAGTAGTCCACCGAAGTGGAGAAGATGATAACCAGAATCAGATAAGGATTCCAGTACATGTAGAAGTAGGCGCTGGCCAGCGCCAACCAGTAGATCCGCCCCTGGCCTCGTAGCATCCAGTAGACCGGCGTCACGGTCAAGAAGAAAAGGACGAATGCCAGTGAGTTGAAGGTCACGTGCGGACGGCTCGCTCCATCGAGCCGTAACAGTGCGCAGAGAAGACGCGATTCTCCTGGTCAGACCGACCATTTTGACCGGGCCGATTGGGAGTGCCGGAAGCCGAGACATAGCTTTTGCGGAGGTTTTGCCCACAGGCGCAAGAAGACCAGCCGAATGCGCGCTCGTCAGCTCACGTGGTGGATTGCCGGCCTTCTGCTGCTGGGCCTGTGGTCCTCCTTCTGCCTGAGCGCACGTGAGCTCCATCCGCTGGGAGTCTTCAATGACGACGCCTGCTACTATTTGAACGCGGTCGCCTGGCAGAGAGGAGAGCCGCTCCCTTTTCCCAATTACTTCCCCGGGCAGAGCGTTTTTCTGCTCGGGGCCGTCTGGATGCTCGGGCCAGACCCCGGGGCCCTGCGGCTGGTTCCGCTCTTACCCACCCTTTTGACCGCTCCGGCCATCTACTTCGCCTTGCGAGGGCGCAGTCAGTGGATGGCCCTGTCGGTCGCCGTGCTGTATCTATTCACTCCCCTTGTGGTGCGAAATTCCACCACCCTTCTCTCCGAGCCCCTCTTCGGCATGCTTGCCTGGACCGCTCTGGCGGTGCTGACCGCCCGAAGGGGGAGCCGGGCAGCCATTCTGGCGGGCCTGCTTCTGGCCCTGGCCTGGCAGACGCGACCCACCGGGAGTTTTGTTGCATTTGGAGTCATCCTCGGCCTTGTGAGCGAGAAGCGCTGGCGCGATGCCGGCCTTGTGCTGGCGAGTTTTGCGGCGCTCTTTCTCGCCTTCTCTTTGTTTCGCCCCACCGCAGGGGGAGTCTACGTCGATGCTCTCCTGGGCTACGATTTCTTGAGGCCCGACTATGCGCTCAAATGGTTGCTTGGATTTTTGGACATGGCTGGGACCATGGTCTTTTATTATCTCCCGCCTGTCCTCATCCGTCCCCTGGCAGGTCTGGGTTTGCTGATTGGCATCATCGGATGCGTCCGCCAGTGGAGCTCTTATCGCCTGGCGATGACCTGCGCAATCGTATTCAGCCTGGGGCACCTCGTCTGGCCTTTTCACATGGCGCGTTACTGGCTCTTGCCCTTTCCGATCTTCTTGCTGGGAGTCCTTGGCGCTTTTCCTCGACGAGCTCAGGGTGCCGTTGCGGCAGGACTTGCCCTGCTGTGTCTTGCAGGCGACCTGCAGGCGGTTCAGTTGGCCAGGCTTCGATACGAGCAGGAAGCGGGGCGGCGGGCGCTTACAGGCTGGCTCCGTCGTGAGACGGCACCCGATGCCAAGATCCTGACTCCCTATTCTGCCCAGGTCGCCATGCACCTATATCCTGACTGGAGGCGGAGTTCTGGTGGACGTCAACGGCCAGCGAGGAATCGGCGCGCCTTTGCCTGGCCTGGAGGTGCGACTGTCGAGCAGCCCCTACTGGAAGTTGAGATTTGCCACGGACTCCGGGGCGGTTTACGAGAGGCATGCGGACAGGAAAAGCTTTCTTCCCGCGATGAAGGCGCTGCGTGCGGCCTACGACCATCAAGCTGCCAATCGGCCGGCTGAAGCCCTGCTGTCGGTCGAGGAATGCCTCCGGTTGTTGCCCGAGCTCCCCGAGGCTCAGTTTCTGAGGGCTCAGCTCCGAAGCCAGTGCGGCCTCCCCGGCGGCCTGGAGGAGGCTCGGGAGGTGGTATCACGGCACCCGGGCTATCCCGAATACATGACCTGGGTGGCGGACGGATACCTGGCACAGAATCAGAAGAAGGAGGCTGCTCTCTGGGCACGCGCGGGCCTCGCGCAGGCGCAACAGCAGGGATTGCCAGCAGTCATGCAACGGTGCGACTGGATTATCAGGCAGTGCCAGGGCTCCGAATAGCCTTTGTGGGATCATTCAATGAGACCGCTCTCGACGCGCGGCGGCCTCAGATCGAGCGGCATCGCGCAACGCGGCAGCTCACCTGACTGAGACAGTCCGGGGGAGGTTCCTGTTTTGAGGTCCCGAACTGCTGCCTGTGACCAGGCCAGAAACCAGCTATCTTCCACAGCTAGACGGTTTGAGGACGCTGGCTTTCTTGATGGTTTTCTGCTCCCATCAGACGATTCCCGCGGCTTCACTGCAGAATTCAGAAGCGCTAAGAATCTTGCAGATTGTTAAATTCTGGGGCTTGTCTGGAGTAGATTTCTTCTTTGTCCTCAGCGCCTTTTTGATCACGACCCTGTTGCTGACCGAGCGCGATTCCTACGGACGAATTGACTTTCGTCTGTTCTTCATGCGCCGACTGCTGCGTATCTGGCCTCTGTATTACCTGAACATCCTGATGGCATTCTTTCTCCTCCCGGCGCTGCCGATGCCGACCTGGACCCCTCATTTCGGCACGCCGGAGTGGCACGCCATGGTGGCCTATTACCTGGGTCCGTATCTCTGTTTTCTGGGCAATTTTACCAACCCTCCCCCCCTTCCGCTGATCGACCAGATGAACCACATGTGGAGCGTTTGCATCGAAGAGCAATTCTATCTCGGATGGTGCGCCATTCTGCTGGTCGTGTCTCGCACCCGTTCCCTGGTGCTCTTCCTGGGGGCTTGCCAGGCTGGAACAATGCTCTTGCGGGCCTACCTGATCACTCACACGACCGACTTTCGTTTCTTTTACTGCAACACGTTCTCCCATCTAGATCCGATGGTGATGGGAGCGCTGGTGGCCGTGCTCTTGCACCGCAAGATACTGACCGTGCAGAGCCTGCGCCCGGTAGGGGGCTGGCTCCTGCTCGCGGCCCCCCTCGCCTTTCTGACCGTGGTGGTGTTTTTTCGTCCCATCACTCTCAACCAGATCTCAGCGGTGTTTGCCATGACCTTACTGGCACTCTCCGGGACCTTGCTCCTCCTGGGACTGTTGAGTTATCCCCCCGCCCAGCGCCTGTTCTCGCACCCTGTGCTGGCGGGGCCTGGCAAGATTACTTACGGAATGTATGTCTTCCACGTCGTGGCGATCGACCTGGGCTCGCTGGCCCTTTTCTTGTGGATCGTTCACGTCAGCGGCGGCGGTCCGGTCGGATTCTTCGAGCTGGGAATGAAATTCGTGGTCTCCCTGACGGTGACTCTGATTCTTGCCA
Organism: bacterium CPR1; assembly: GCA_021404945.1. Taxonomy (GTDB): domain Bacteria; phylum Vulcanimicrobiota; class Xenobia; order Xenobiales; family QWHO01; genus QWHO01. Next base: position 27,606 of record QWHO01000014.1, on the reverse strand, counting down.
AGCTCTCCTGGGTGCTCCTGGAAAAAAGGTGCAATGCTCTGCGTCACAAGCTCACCCGCGTGGCCATCAAGCCCCTCCCCCCTGCGACCGAGGAAGCCTGACGAATCCTGGACTCTCCCTCAGAAGAGGTCTGAGAAGCTTACGGCCACCGGCCGCCGCCCCTGGATGCTCACGGTCAATCCGGCTCCTGGAGCCAGCTTGTCGGGGAAGGCCGGGTCCTGGTAGAGGGCTGCGAAGGTATCCACCACGTCCACCAGCAGTCGGATCTCGGAGGCGGTGGGAAAGGGCGCCAGGGGTCGGTCGGCCCGCAGCACCAGCGGGGCCAGCTGGCGCGAGCCCTCCTGGGCCAGTGGCCAGCCGTGGGTGGTGGCCTCTTTCAGCAAGAGGCGCGGATAGCTCTCCAGGTCGGCGAAGGTGAGGCCGATGCAGGCGCCAGGCTGTTTGCCATCGGTCACGGCCTGCACGCTCTTTCGGTCGAGCAGGAGGGAGAGGCCCGTCTCAATGCCCTGCGAGCCCATCACCGAGCAGAAGACAGGCGAGACCGACAGGCCGTCGAGCTCGAACAGCATCCGGTCGCTGAAATCGAGCCAGGGAGCCAGCTGATAGAGCTCGGCCGCCGACTGGAAGAGCTTTCGCACCTGGCCGGGGGTGATGCCGGGCTGCTTGAGGTAGCTGCGCCGCGAGCCTCCCAGGTAAGCCTCCAGGTCGCGGAAGGCCAGGTCGAGCAGCTCGGGCTCTTGCAGGGCGTCCACCCGGACCTCGATGGGCTCCAGGGCGGCTTTGAGCTTGACCACGAATTCGGCAGGAACCGCCACCCGCACGGGGCGGGCCGGATTCTGGTCGGTCAGGATGGCCTGCACCAGTGAGTCCAGCAAGGAGCGCTCGGCCGGTCCGCTGGCCTCCACCGGCTTGAGCGAGCGCACCGCTCCGGTGGCCGCGTCCACCCACACCGCCAGGGCCAGGGGGCCGCGCTTGAGGCGGGCCCGGCTGAGGCGCCGGTCGCCGAGCCAGATGGAGGTTTGGCGGCTGGGTAGCTCTTTCAGGCGGGCTTCGGTCTCGGGGTCGAGGGCGACAGTGGGCACGGTCTCTGCTCCTTGCACAGAAATTCTCCGAACGTACATTCCATGGCGGGCATGGAAAATCATTCCAGTTTCGGGAGAATGTTTTTCACGAGAGAAGGGCGTCGCGCTTCGACCGGCCAAACGGAGTTGGAGTTCCTGGCTCAGAGCCGGGTCTCGGTCACTCGGGTTGTGGGGCACGGCCGTGCCTCCACCCTCGGCTGAGCAATGCCCGAAGCGTCCGGCCCTCTGGCTCTCATAAAATGGTAACGGAAAGGCTACTCCTGGGAGGGCTCGATGCTGGTGGCCTCGATCACGTTCGTGAAGATCCGTCCGCCCAGCTTCTTCTCCAGGTGGAAGGTGCCCCTGACGATGGCCTTTTCGTTGTTGGCGTAGCCGGCCGCGCGGGGCAGATAGACCGAGACCGCCTTGCCCGAGTCGAAGAGCAGAAAGCTCGTCTGCTCGGGTTTCTCGGCATACCCCTTGATAGTGCCGCCTACCAGCACCTCCTGGCCCGAGTACTTCTCCCGGCCTGCGAAGAGGTCCGGCACGGTGAGGGTCTCGGCAGCCAGGGCGGCCGCCATCAGCAGGCAGAAGAGCAGGGTGCGCATGGGGTCGCCCATTCGCGAGAGCCCGCTTCAGTCCCCTTTCAGGCCACCAGGCTAAGCTCCGATCATGCTGGTCAACTGGCGCCCTTCTGCCTTTCAGGCCCCGACGCGGGCTTCAGCCGTCCCTGCCCTGTCCAAGGGCGAGCCGCTGGACGTGCTGGTGAGAGGATCGGTGGACAGCATGATGGCCGCCCTCGGCCCTGAGCTGGCCGAGCGAGCCTCCCGCACCTGGGGCAAGGGGCTGGAGAAAGCGGCCGCCGGGCCGGCCACCATGGTGGCCGTGTGGCTGGCCTCCAACTGGCTGGCGGACCTCAAGCCCGAGCAGCTGTCCGGCCAGGACCACACACCCTACGTGCTGCCCTTTCTGCGCGCCAGTAACCACCCGGCCGCGCCCGCCATACTGGAGGTCGTCGACCACTTTCTGCCTCAACTGCCCAGCCCCCGCGACCGGAACCACCTGGTGGAGTCGGCCGCCCGGGCACTCCGACGGGAGACAGTGGGCCAGGCGCGCCTGGCCTTCGGCCAGTTCTGCGGGGCCCTGGGCGATGGCGGGCTGGCCGTGCGCCGCCATCTGGCCGAGCAGGTGCGGGCCAGCGACCCCGAGCAGGCCGAGCTGATGACCTTCGGCCTGAAGCTGGCCGAGCGTCTGGACGACCGGACCCCGCTGGGCCAGCACCAGGCCTCGCGGTCGCTCTATGCGTGCTTCATGACCAGCCAGTTCGCCGACTCCGACCCTGAGCAGCGCTGCGTGGCAGCGGCCGCCGTCCTGAGCTATCCGGGCAACACCCTGTGGAGCGAGAACGCGTTTGCCTCCCGGTTTCCTGATACGGTGGCCCTGATTCAGGACCCGGGCCGGCTCGAAGAGGTGGCCCGGACCTGTCTTGAGACTCTGGGCCAGCAGTATGGCCTGCCCAAAGTCCTGGAGCAGGGCGAGCCGGTGGCCACCTTGCAGCAAATCGGGGCCCTGTGGCCCCAACTACGTCAGTTGTACCCAGCTCCCGCGGCGGGCGTTCAGCTCGAGGCCGACCGGGTGGTGGTGGGCGGCAGCTGGCTACCCGTGCGGAGTGCCGTTCAGCCTTTTTTCCAGGCTTGAAGCTAGCATGACCGGGTGGAGATCCATCCTGAGTTCTACCAACAGAAGCGCTGGCGCTTGCCCTGGCAAGATGCCCACGAGGTGCTCCCGCTCCAGGAGGTCGTGGACCGCCTCGAGCGCGGTCAGAGCGAGCGCTTGCTTGTCAAACCTCCCGACAGCAGCCTTCTGCTGCCGCTGTGCTCTTCGGAAGATCTCCAGGAAGTCCGCGTTTTCAGCGGGGAGCTCGGGCCCGAGAAGCTGGCCGAGCCCGAGCTGGGGGCGGCCCTGCAAGATCTGTGCGCCCACGGCTGGTTGTTCGAGGCCCGGCCCGGTCAGGTCGGCGCCTATGGGGCCTACAACGCGCTCACCGAGCCCGCCAGGAGCCTGCCCGAGCTGCGGGCCCGCAAGGGCGAGCACAGCGTGGCTCTGAGCCGCGAGGTGGTGGGCGAGCTGCGTGACTTCGTGCTGGAGAGCCCGCTGGCCCGGCTCGAGGAGGAGGGTTACGTCTTCCTCGATGAGCGCGGGGAGCCCGCCTCGGCCTACCTGGTGGGACCCCGGGGCAAGGTAGGAAGAGACGGCGAAGCCTGGTTGCCCGCGGCAGAGGCCACCCCCGAGAGCCTGAGCGCCTATCGCTCCTGGCGCGAAGCCGCTCCCGATGCGGCCACCGCGGCCCGGGCCTGGGAGCTGGCTCACCGCCAGCCGCCTGCCTCCATGGGAGAGCTGGCCCGCGAGCTGCCCTGGGCGCTGGCCCGGAAGGCCGGCCAGGGCGCACCGTCGCTGACGGCCGAAGAAGTACGCCGGCTGGCGGCCGACAGGCCCGTGCTGGAGCTGGCCGAGGAGGCTCGACGCACCCCCGAGCTGGCTGGCTCGATTCAGGCCGGCCAGGCCTGGGAAGCGGGGTTGGACGAACCCGAGCGCCGCACCCTCTGGCATACCCTGCTCACCGCCCCTCCGGTGCAAGACGAGAAGGGCCGTCTTCAGGCCTTCCAGTCCGTGCTCGAGAAGCTGCCCGAAAGCGAGCGCTCCAAAGTTCTCCAGAGCGAGCTTGCCAGAGCGGGGGCCGACCCGCTGCTGGTGGGCCAGTATGCCCGCCAGGCAAAGTCCGACCTGATGCCCCTGTTCGACAAGCTGGGGCTCGAGCAGCCCGGTATCTGGAACGCAGCCGTCAATACCGCCGAGGGGCGGCGGGCGGTCCAGGACTTCTTCCTGCATCAGCCCCACGACGGCAAACCGGTCGAGCTGCTGAGGGCTTTCTGGCAGGCTAACCGCACCCTCCCCAACGACCAGCGCGCCCGCCTCGTGCGCGCCCTGTTGAGCCACGCCAACAGCCTGGAGGAGAACCGCACTCTGGCCGGGTGGCTCCAGGAGCTCGATCCCAAAGGAGATCACTCCCAGTTGCTGGCCGTCTTGCCTCCCGTGGCCGGGCAGCTGGCCCGGGAATGGTGCCAGGTCGTTTCCGCCGGACATGGTGAGATCGCCCGGCTGCTCCTGGAGACCAATCCGCCCGATGCCACCGCAGAGCATCGGGTGGGGGTTTTGAGCCAGCTCTGGAAGCGTCTTCCCAGCAAGGTCGACAACGCCCAGCGGGCGGCCCTGGTGCGGGCTAACCTGGCTGCCGCCAGCGACGACGCCCCTTCACGTCGCCGGTTGGCTAGCTGGCTGCTTGAGCTGGAAGGAGCCAGGGCCCTGACCGAAGTACAGGACTGCCTGGCCAGCCCCGAGCTCGAGAGCTGGCTGGGGGCCCTGACCAGCGATCGGGGGCGCGCCCTGGCGGCCGAGATCGCCCTCGATGGCAAAGGAGAGAGCACGATCGACCGGATGCGGACCTTCTGGAAGAAGGCTGGCTCGGCGGTGCCCAACGAGGAGCGAGCCCGACTGTGCCGGGCCGAGCTCGACCGCCTCCAGGGGCAGCCGGACAGCGAGGAGTCCCTGCGCACGCTGGGTGCCTGGCTGGTGGAGCTGACCGGTGAGGCGGCCCTGCCCCGGGTGAAGGGGATGCTGGGCGCGCTGGAGCGAGATTGGCTGGATACTTTGCAAGAGCCTAAATCTCGCTCTTTGATGCTGAGCCGGGTGATGGGCCAGCCGGCGGTGGCGGACACCCCCTCGGCTCGCGTTGAGCTCTTGAAGGGGATGGTGGGCAAGCTGCCGCGCGAGGATGGACGGCGCCTGGTGGAGCGCAATCTGGAGCAGCTGGCCGGGCGCCGGAACGAGGAGGGCGCCCCCGCTGCGGTGCTCACTTTACTGGCCTGGAAGGCCCAGCTGGGGGTCTCGGACGGAGTGGCCGAGTACCTGGCCTCGGATCCCGCCACAAAGCCACTGGGCGAGGAGCTCTCTGGCTGGCTGGGGGCTCTGACCGTGGAGGAGGCCCGCAGCGCGGCCGTGTCCACCGTGCTGACCGGTCCGGTCGAGCTGACTCCCGAGGCCCGGGTGGAGCGAATGCGGGGCTTCTGGAAGACGGCCTCGCGTCAGGTGGACAATACCGAGCGGGCCCGACTGGTGGATTGGAGCGCTGGCCAGCTGGCCGCCCTGCCCCCTGGAGAGACTCGTGACCGGGCTCTGGCGGTGCACGCCTCCTGGACGTATGAGCTGAAAGGGGAGCAGGGTGAGGCCCAGGTGCTGGAGCTGCTCTCCCGGTTGCCGAGCCGCAAGACCGAGGTGGAGCGCCTGATCGACTGGCGCCAGGCCGTTTCGCAGCCTTCCAGCCGCAAGGTGCTGACCGAGGCGGCCCTGAAGGGAGATCTTGATCCCGACCCGGTCGAGCTGCTGCGCGGCCTGTGGCAGGCCAATCGGTATGACAGCAAGCTGCCCAATGAAGACCGGGCGGCGCTGGTCAGCCGGGCGCTTTCTGAGGTGACCACCAGCGAGCAGACCCTGACCCTGGTCAGGTGGCTCTACGAGCTGAAGGGCGATGAAGCTCTGGAAGAGATTGGCCGCGCCTTGAGAGGCCGCCCCGAAACGGTGGTCAGAGCCGAGCAGCTGGACGAGTGGCTGGCCTCGACGAGGAACAAGACTTTGCGCCAGACCCTGGTGCCGATGTTGCTGGGAGAGAAGGAAAATGTGCTCTACGAGGCCCTGGTGGCCGTGCGGTCGAGCTCTCAGGTCAGCGACGAAGAGCGGATTGAGCTGGTGCGCCACCGCACGGATCGGACCACGGACCCGGACCAGCTCGCCCCGCAGGCCGAATACCTCCGTCAACTCGGGGGATCGGAGGCGGCCCGGCCGGCTCTGGAGAAGCTGGGAGCCCCCTGGGCGCGGGTGGCGCTGGCCTGGGGGGAGGCCTTGGAAACCGAGAGCGCGCGCAGCCGAGCCTATCAGGTGTGGTTGGAGAACCCTTCGGGTGATCGGAGCGAGCGTCTGGGCGAGCTGTTCAGCAAGCTCGACTGTCCGCCCGAGGAGAAGCGCCGCCTGTTGCGCTGGGAGCTGGGCCAGCTCGACCGCCAGCCGGTCAGCAGCGAGCGCGATCAAGCCGTGGGCCGGGTGGGAGCGCTGCTGGCCGACTCGGGCGGGGAGGCCAGCCTGCCGGTGATGCTCAAGCTGCTCGAGCACCATCTCGCGGCCGAGTGGGCCGGAGAGCTGCTCGAAGGGGCAACCAGCGACGAAGCCCGGCGTCTGATCGGGCGGAGCGCCCTGGAGAACCTCCAGAGCAAGGGTCCGGTCGAGCTGGGACTGGCGGTTTTGAAAGCCTACCAGCAAACCCGAGAAGTTGCTGCCGAGGAGCGCCTGCGCGTCACTGAATGGACCCTTTCGCACGCCCTGGACCCGAAGACTCCCCTGGCGCAGGCCCTGCCGCCCTGCCGGGAGTTTCTCGAGCAGCTGGGCGAGGGCTTGCTGCAACCGGCCGGGGAGAAGGCTCTGCGCCTTACAATCGGGCGCTTTTCAGCCAACCCGACGGTGCAGATCAGCCTGGGAGCCCAGGCCGAGCGCATTGCCGCCGCTCCCAACCACTCCGAGGCGCAGCGCCTGGTGCGCGAGGGGATGCAGACGCTCGAGCTCGTCCAGGGGAACGAAGACATGCTGAGGGCCCGAGCCTCCATCGAAGAACGGGAAGAGGCCGTTGTGGTGGGAGGCGTGCGGGTGCCCAAACGGGAGGAGCTTGAAGATGGTTCAAGAACATAAGATCAGGATGCGAAAAACCTTGAGCCTGTGGCTGCTGACCGGACTGGCCTGTGGAACCGTGGCCTGCTCCAGTGCGCCGCCCCCGACCCTGGCCAGAGCGTCCTCGCCGGCTTCCGTCTCCACCCCCCACGAGGAGCCCCGGGTGGTGGTGGCTCCCCCCGCCACCCGCGATCCCTTCGTTCGCAAGGTGAAACCGCCCGCTCAGCCGACCGTGACCCGGGTCACTCTACCCGCCGTCACCTATGTCAAGCCGGCCCGCGACCCCTTCGTGGCCCCGGGCGGCCGGCCCAACCAGCAGCTAGCCGCCAGCAGGGCCACCGACCCCGACGCCGGGGGACGCATCCGCAAGCCGGCTCCCCCTGCCTTCCAGCTGGTCGCCATCGAAAAGAGCGGGGGGAAGTTTCTGGCCGTGCTCTCGGCCCGGGGCGAGCGGCTGACCGCCCGCGAGGGGGAATATTTGCTCGGCTGTCGGGTGGCGCGCATCGACGCCGACGGGGTGGCCGTCACTCGGGCCGGCCACCCCTTCCGCCTCTCTCTCAAGCGTCCCCTGGCCGAGGCCCCCTGACGGCTCAGGCGATCGGGTTGGCCAGCTCGAAGTCGTAGTCGCGCGCAAGCTGGGTGCGCCCGTTGCGCACGAAGGTCGAATCCATCTCCCCTTCGCGTTTGGGCAGGTCGATCGAGCTGATGCCCAGCTCGGCCAGCGACTTCAGCTCGCCTTTGTCGGTCTTGGCGTCGCCGTTCGAGTCCACCCACATCTGCAGGCCGTTCAGCTCCTCGCCCTTGACCATGCCGTCATGGTTTTTGTCATAGAGTTGGGATACTTTGTCCCAGCCGTTCTTGTACTTGTCCTGCTCGCCGTTCTCGCCGGTGCGTCGCATCAGCTCGCGCCCGTCGTTGATGATCCCGTCGCCGTTGAAGTCTTGCACCAGCAGGCCGTCCTGCGACCCTTTGCTCATCCACTCCAGCTTGTCTTGCTTGCCGTCAGCGTTCAGATCGAAGTTGATCTTTGCGCCTCCTTTGCCGGTGGTATCCAGCTTGCCGTCCCCATTCAGATCCAGGATGACAGGGGTGCCGCCGCCACCGCCACCATCACCGCCTCCATCGCCACCGCCATCTCCACCGCTGGACATCTGTTGCTGCTGTTGCTGCTCCGCGCTGACGCTGGCGGCTGCGGCCGCCGCCGAGACCGAGGCGCCGTGGCTGTCATTGCCGCCGGCCGACACAGCCACCGCGGCCGAGGCCGAAGCGCTGGCTGAGCCGGCCGAGGCGGAAGCAGAGGCGCTGGCGGAGGCGCCGGCTGAGGAGGCGTGGTCGTGATCATGCTCGTGCTCGTGGTGTCCACCGGTCCAGCAACTCAGGTCGGGCACGCACCCACTGGAAGTGTAGCAGGGGTCAAAGTTCATCGCCGAGTTGAAGCCGCGCGGATCGCTCCAGCAGCAGTTGCCGTTCCCTGGCTGCTGCTGGCCGCCCTGGCGCGACATGGCCTCGAAGAGGGCGAAAAGCATCATGATGGAGGCCAGGGTCGTGTAAGGATTGGCGTTCATCGGACCGCTGAGCTGATTGCCGTTCATGAAGGGGGAAGCGATCGAAGATCCGCCCCAGTTGTTGGTTCCGTAGAGCATCTTTGTTTATCCTCCTAGCGCATCTGACGGCTTCAGGATAGCGCCCCGGGGATGAGGAGTCCCTTTTGTAAAGGAGACGGCGGATGAACAAGTCGTTAACTGATGGTGAACAGGTTGTGAACTCTCGCGAGTGGAACTGCCGAGCACAATGACTTGTGTGATCGGCCCGTTTCAGGTCCGGCGACTGCTGGGCCGGGGCAGCTACGGCGAAGTGTACGAAGCCGAAGGGCAGCTGGCCGTCAAGGTCATGCGGCCCGACCGCCAGACTCCCCAGCAGAGCGCTCGCTTCCGCTCAGAAGCGGCCGCCCTGGCATGCGTCGAGCACCCGGCGGTCATGGCTCTCAAGGCTCCCCTGGCCGAGTTGCCCGATGGCACGCTCTTTTTCGCCATGGAGCTGGTGACGGGTGGTTCCCTGGCCGAGCTGGTGACCCGGGGAGGCTACTCGGGACGTCAGCTCCTGGAGATAGGGGCCGCCCTGGCCGACGGGCTCGACTGTCTGCACCAGGCCGGGGTGCTCCACCGCGATCTGGCTCCCTCCAATATCCTGCTCGACCACGAGCTGCGACCTCGCATCGCCGACCTGGGCATGGCCCGCACGGGTCAGGAGGGTCCCACCCCTGACTTCTGGTTTGCCCACGGCGACCCGGAGTATGCCGCTCCCGAGCGATTGTTCCACATCGAGAGCGGGGAGATGGGCGATGTCTACTCGCTGGGGGCCGTGCTCTACGCGCTCTATACCCGAAACAACCTGTTTCGGCTCAGCGAGCTCAGTTTTCTCTACAATCTCTACACGCGCCAGATCGAGCAGTTCTTCCGCACCTGTCTGCAGCACGGGCTGCCCTGTCCCCGGGTGGATTTTCGCGCCGTCTACGAGCACTATGTCGCCCGAGCGCCTCAGCCTTGTTTCGTCCCGGCAGTTGCGCTTGACCCGCCGGCGAGGCAGGGGATCGAGGAGGTCTTGTCGGACCTTCTCCAGCCAGACTCCTGGCGCCGCCTGAAGCGGCACGGGTCACTGTCGGGCATCAAAGAACGTCTGTCCGAGCTGGGGGAGGTAGCATGACACCACGCTATGCGCGCGAGATTTCGGCCCTGGTGGAGGGCCTGGTGATGGTGCTGGAGGGCAACCTGGCCGGCTCTCATTGCCTGGAGCTGGTGGCTGCCGCTCAGGATCGGCACCAGCGTTCGCGCAACCTGGCCCGTTTGACCCGAGGGGTAGTGCTGGGGCACGAGCGCCTGGTGGCCCTGGCCGATCAGCTGCTGGCTCAGCTGGATCAGCGTGAGGCTCTGCTGGGAGAGCTTTCGGGCGAGCTGACGAATCCCAAGCGCGATCCGCTGGTGGCCTCGGGTAAGCGCCTGCAGGAAATCTCCTTTCAGATCGCCACCCTTTCCGAGCAACTCGAGCGCGAGCGCCGCCTTTTGCCCCAGGACGTCCCCATTCCCGCGCTGGATGACACCCTCAAAGCGGTGCGCGCCATTCGGGACGGACTGGACGACCACGAGCTCCTGGGGGCTCGCGTGGCCGAGCTGGTCAAGCTGCACCAGGCCTACGAGGCCGAAGGCCAGGTCTTTCGAGAGAGCTACCCCCACAACCAGGCGGTAGCCCAGCGCATTCAGGGCGCTCTGACCACCTTCGAGCAGGCGGTGGGGGCGCTGGTCCACTATCTGGAGGACCCGGCCGGCCGCCGCGAGAGCCTGGCCGAGGCCGTCAAGCTGCTTCAGAACGCCGCCATCGACCTCAACTCGAGCTTTAATGCCGTGGCTCAGGTGCGCCGCCAGGAGGGATTCTCCGAGGTGGCGGTGCTGGACGCCTTCGCCCGGGCGGCCCGAGGCGGGGCCACCCCCGAGCGCCTGGAAGCCCACTTCGTCAAGCTGCAGGACTTTCTCGAGCAGCAGCGCTCCGAGTGTCATCGCTTTCACGATACGGTGCTGCTCTCGCAGCGCGGTGAGCAGACCTGGGAAGGCACCGTTCGTCCCGTGCTCGAGCGCTTCGAGGTGACCCTGACCGGGGCCCGGGCCGAGCCTTCCGAGCGCAAGCTCATGGAGCTGTTTCGACTGGGCCAGGAGCTGCTGAACAAGAAGAAGGCCTGGATGGAGAAGGGGCCCCAGGGCCGTTCGTTTGCCGCCGACCCTCTCCTGGAGGAGCTGCGCGAGGCGGTCAAGGGCTGGTACGCCGGCAGCCTTCCGCGTCCCTATCTGCTGGGCAAGCTGGAGCAATGCTACCTGGACGCCACCGAGCTTGAAGGAGAGCTGGCCACGCTCAAGGCGCTCGAGCACGATGCTCTGCAAGCAGCCGTCAGCGCCCCCCTGGCCTCGTTCGAGAAGCTGCGGGACGCGGCCGAGGCCGATGATCGAATCGCCCTGGCCACGGCTCTGCGCGAGCTGGAGGAGGCCTTCGACCGCTGGTTGTGGTGCCGGGAGACGATTCGCCTGCTGCAGGAGGAGAAAGATCTGGTGACCTGCTTTCAGTGCGGGTTGAAGAACCAGAAGGTGCGGAGCTGCACCGGTTGCGGCTCGCGTCTGGTCTGGCCGGACGAGTCCGGGGACGAGGGCGAAACGGCCCAGGTCAAGTCGGGGAGCCTCTTCGACCGGTTCACCCGGGCCCTGGAAACCGAGCAGGAGCTCACCGTGATTCGTCCCCTTCTGACCCAGTGTCACCAGGTCGTGCGGGACGCCTCGCGTCGGCTGGCGGCCTGGAGCAAGGCCAACCAGCAGGCGGTAGGAGAGGATGAGGAGCTCGAGCGGGTAGCCTCGGAGCTCGAGGTGCACGTCAAGAGCCTGGAATCGACCCTGGCTGCCCTGCTCGCGCAGGGAACCGGCTCGGTGCAAGACCACGCCGAGGCTCTCGAGGATGTGCGAGAGCTCTTGCTGCGATTGGGCGAGTCGCACGCGGCCCTGACGCCCGAGGGCGATAGCGCCTGGCTGGAGGGTGGCATCACAGGCTGAAGCTGTAGAGGGCATTGAAGGTCGCCAGGCAGAAGCCGCCTTCGGTGGCCGCGGGGGTGCCCATAACCTGAGCGCCGGTCGAAAAGCTCCAGCGGGGTTGGCCGGTCGAGGCCGTGTAGAGGAAGACCTGGCCGTTGGTGCCGGCCGCCGCCAGAAGGCCTCCTCCCACCAGGGCCGCCCCCCCCACCATGGAGGCCCCCGTGGGAGCCAGCCAGCGTACTTCGCCGGTGGCTCGGTCCAGGGCCAGCAAGCGCCCCGAGCTGCCACCCGCGATGACCAGGCTCTCATAGATCAGGGGCGTGTTGTAGAGCTGGAAAGAAAGGCGGCGTCGCCACAGCTCGCGACCCGTCTCGGCCGAGAGCGCGTAGAGCTGACCGTCGAAGGAAGCCACGAAGACGGTGCCGTCCGGGTCCACCACCGGCTGGCCCTTGATGGGGCCCCCCGTCTCGAGCTCCCAGCGCAGCTTGCCGCTGACCAGGTCAGCCGCCCGCACCAGGCCGTCGTTGGCGCCCACGATGACCTGACCCCTGGGCTCATCCACGAAGGGAGACGAGTGGATGTAGTGACCGGCCTTGAGCTCCCAGCGCTGCCGGCCGGTGGCCGCTTCCACCGCCAGCAGGCTTCCGCCGGCCTCGCCGTACTCGATGCCCACGTAGATCAAGTCATCGTGGTGGGCGGGCGAGGAGCCGATCCACTGCCCCGGGCGGGTCTCCCACACCAGCCGGCCCTCTTCCACGCAGTAGAGATAGCCATCATAGGCCCCGAAGTAAACTCGCCCGGCCAGGCAGAGGGGAGAAGAGTGGACGCCACGCTCCTGATCGCGCACCGCGTAGCGCCAGAGCTCCTGGCCCTGATGAGAGAGAGCCAGCAAAAAACCCTGGTCACTGCCCACGTAAAGGGCCTCGGGCGTGACTGCCGGGGTAGACTTGGGAGCACTGTATCGGCCGGAGTTCAGACCTTCGAAGGTCCAGGCCACTCGGGCCGCATCGGCTGGCAGCTCGCCTTCCAGGGTGACTCCCAGCTCGGGCAGGGTGAAGAGCGCTTCCAGGGGGATGCCCAGCTCGCGCAGCCATCGGGTCCCTTCCTTGAGATAGTCGATCAGCACTCCGACCGCCACCACCTGGCAGTTGAAGGGAGCGATGGCCTGCATGGCCTGCTTCTGGGTGTGGCCGGCATTGACCAGATCGTCCAGGATGGCCACCCGGGCCCCGGAGCGGATGGGTGGTCCCTCCACCAGCTTGCGCAGGCCGTCCTCCTTGGGGGCACGACGGATGATGGCCCCATCCACCGGTTGAGCGTCCTGGCGGCTCTCGTACATGAGGGCGATGACCAGCGGGTTGGCGGCCAGGGTCATGCCGGCCACCACCTCGGGGCGATGGGGCTTGAGGCGTTCCCACAGCAAACGCGCCGCGTAATGAAGGTAGGGCCCCTGGAGCAACAGCTCACGGGTATCCACCATCCAGGCGTAGGGATTGCCGCTGCGGTCGTAGCCCTCACCCCACTTGAGAGCGACGTTGATCAGTCCCCGGCGCAGCTCGTCTCGGTAGCGCTCCAAGTCACTTCTTGGCGGGCAGGGCGCCCAGGTGGACGTGCTCGTCGCGCGAGCCCTCGATGGTCACCGGGCTGTGGTTGAGGGTGGCGTTGTGATGGTCGTGCTGCTCGACCTTGATGCCGCCCTCGTAGTGGGTGTGCTCCTCGGCCACGGCGATGTTGCTGCCCTGAAGGTGGGTATGCTGCTCCACCTTGACCTCTCCTTCGAGGTGACTATGGTCGTGACGGTGGCGCTCGACGTGGACCCGGTCGCCCACCTGAAGCTGGTCGCCGATCTGGATGTCGTCGCCCACGTGCATGTGCAGGGTGCCGCCCGGCTGCACGATGACCTGAACGTCCTTCTTGGTCTGGGGCCCGGGCTCTTGTTTCTTCTCCTCGACCTTCTTGTCGGGATTGAGCACCCAGTAGAGCCGGTCCAGCGACTGCACCGTGTCCACCGTGGAGCCCACATCCCGGTCGCTGAACCAGTTGATGCTGCCGAAAAAGGGCACGGTGGCAGTGTGGATCTGGGTTTCCTGCAAAACCACGCTCTGGCCGTGCGTGATGCGCTCGAGGGCTTCCACCACGTTCAAGGGGTCGCCCTTGGCGGCCATGCGAGCGGCGTTCAGAGTGGACCAGCCGCCGGCGGCCAGGGCCCCCAGCTTGGCGAAGGGCTCCCACAGCTGCCAGTTCCCAAAAATCCCGCCCGCCAGCCCTCCGACGATGGCGCCCGTGACGCCCCCGAAGAGGGCCCCGCTGACCCCGGCTTTCAGGCTGGCTTTGGCCACCCTCACGACGAGGTTGGTATCGGCCTTCTTGTAAAAACGCCAGGGGTAGCTCGAGCCCATGCGCTTGGTGGTGAAAGAGGAGAGCTGGTGAGCCGCCTTGGCTACCGGGTTGGTCTCGCTCATCTTCTCCTCGGGGTTGTACATCTGATAGACGAGCTTGAGCTCGGCGTGGTTGGAGACGGCGATGGGGGCGCCGAACTTGACCTCGATGCCGTTGCTGGCCCCCAGCTTGGCGTCCTTGGCTCCGGTGGCGGTCTGCTTGAGCCCCTCGGCGGCCGCTCCGCCCATGGCCCCGCCGGCCATGGCCACGGCCGTGAGGCTGTCGGCATTGATGGACATGTTGAGCTTGCGCATGGGCTCGAGGAAGATGGGCTGACCCTTCTCCAGGGCGTGAATGGCGTCGTGCAGGCTGATCTTCCGGCGCATCTTGAGCTGCCCGTCCTCTTGCAGCTCGGCTGCGCGCAGCCGCCAGGGGAAGCCCTGCTCTTTGAGCTTCTCGGTGAAAAACCCCAGCATCTGGTCGGCCTGGCGGGGCTCGATGCTCTGGTACTCCGGGCCGGAGAGATCGATCTGGATGCGATCGTCGGTCACCCCCCCGATGAGGTCGGTCAGCTTGTCCCTGGTGGAGCTGAATAAGCCGCGCGAGCGCTCGGGGGGAGTGGTGGCAGCCGTGGGCAGCAGATGCATAGCCTGAGGATAGGCCCAAGCTCTGAAAAAACGCCAAAAACTGCTGGGGGTTGCATTTTCAGGGCTGTTCGTTCATAATGTCGGCGAACAAACGACCGCGGCCGCGGGGCCGGGGTCTTCTGTTTGGAACCGATGCAAGAAAGGAGGTAAAGCCGCATGTCCGATAAGGAAGAAGCCATCGAAGTCGAAGGCACGGTTGTGGAAGCTTTTCCCAACGCCCGCTTCGGTGTGGAGCTGCCCAATGGGCACCGCGTGCTGGCCCACGTGTCCGGCAAGATCCGGCGCCATTTCATCCGCATCCTTCCTGGCGACAAGGTGACTGTGGAGCTTTCCCCCTACGACCTTACCCGTGGTCGCATCACCTACCGCTTCAAGTAAGGCTCCACCCCTTGCCTCGGAGAACCCGACCTGTTGCAGGTTCGGGTTCTCTTGCTTTCAGGAGGGCTCTCGTCCCCGCCCGGCGACTCTGGACAGAGAAAGGAGCTCGCTCTTGGGCCCTCAGCGGCGCTGGAATTCGGGAGAGCCAAGCAGGATGCCCACCACGTTGGCGGAACTTTCCGGCGTGAGCTCAACCTTCTGTCTGGCCGAAGGTTGGGCCTGAGGATAGGCTTTCTTCCCTCCCTCGCGGGCGGTGGCCGCTTCGGTCACACGTCGGGCGAAGTCGGGATCGAGGGCGGCCGGCATGAGCTGCTCGACCGTGCCCTTGACGTCCCGCCCGGGCAGCACGCAGCGGGCGTAAGCGCTCAGCGCCTCCTCGACCGTGCGGGGGGAGCGGCCGGGCCGCAACTCAGCGAGGTCGACTCGGACCCCGCCTACCCGTCCCGAGGCCAGCTGGAGACAGAAATTCATGCGGTTGAGCAGGTTTCCGGTGTTGATCCAGTAGTCGGCCCGGTCGGGAAAACCGGTGGGGGGGCGGCAGGCGTAAAGCTCCTGACCCATCGGCTCGAAGAAGCCCACCACGCCCGAGCGGGGCTCGAGTTGGGCATTGAGGATGCGGACCGCGCTGGCAGCCAGCTCGAAGGGAGACTTGACCTTGGCCTTCACCACCGAGCGGTCCCAGAACTCGGGCGACTCGACCAGCTCCACCACCACAGCCTTCAGGTCTCCTCCCCGACGCAGGTAGGTGCGCTCGAGACGGCTGAGCAGCGAGCGGGGGGGACTGTCCGAGACGAAGCGCACCGCCAGCTTGCGGCACAGGAAACGAGCCGTGGAGGGGTGCATGGCCAGCGTGTCGAGCAGCTTCTCGCCTTCTTGTTGGCCGCTGCCCTGGGTGGGGCTGCCCATCACTCGCTTGGGACGGTTGTCGTGCCACTCCGGCTTGAAGAGGAAGCTGGCTTTGCCGGCCGATCGCTCTACGCTCCAGCCGGTGAGCACTCGGGCGACCTCGGTGACGTCCTTCTGGCGGTAGCCGCCGTCCACGCCCAGGGTGTGCAACTCGAGCAGCTCTCGGGCGTAGTTCTCGTTGAGGCCCTGGCGCCGGTTGGGGTCGGGCGGACGGGGGGTGGGACGCAGCTTGCCCCGGCGGGTGGAGTAGCCCAGCGGGTCGGTGTTGCTGTCCATCTCCACCGTGCCGGTCGCGGGTGCCTGAGAGTAGGCATTGTCCAGGTAGTAGAGCATGCAGGGGTGATGGGCGGTGGCCCCCAGCAGCTCTCGGAACGGTCCCAGAATGTTGGGACGAATGGCTTCGCGCTCATAAGATGCAACGAGCTGTCGGCAGTCGTCGTCGGTCAAAGACACGTTGAAATGGTTGAACCAGAAGTCGGTCAGTACCTCGTGGAGCTGGTTCTGGTTGTAGACAGCGCGCAGCAGCTTGCGGGCCCGCAGGGTCCACTCATTGGACTCCTCCGGCACAGCCAGCAGGGCGCTGCCCAGCTCGGGGCTGGTCAGACCCCCGGTGAGCTGGTCCCCGAACCACTCCTCCAGTCCGCTCCGAGCCACCTCGGCGACCTGGCCGGGGCGAGGGCCGTAAGAGAAGCGGTTGAGCAGGTGGGCGGCTGCTTCCTCACGGCTCAATCCCGCCTCCCGGTAGGGGAAATACAGCTCTTCGCGGGCCAGAGCCGGCAGCATGGTGGAAAGGGCCAGCATGACCACCAGCAACCGCATCATCCGGGACTCTTCTCGGGCAGGGAGTCTCCCCCTTCGTGGCCGAACCTTCCGCCATGGATCGCCTCAAGCGTCAGATCGCCGAGCAGCCTGAGAACAGCAACCTGGAGCCGCCTCCCAAGATCGTCCACAAGACCTTCGCCCGGACCGTCCAGGCGGCCATGACCATGGGGGTCACCCTGGGCCTGGTGGGCTTTCTGGTGGCCCTGGGAGTTGCCATGCTCTTCAGCGGCGGCTCGGTCACCCTGGCTCAGGGCATCGCGCGGGCTCTTCCCTGGGGTCCGGTGATGCTGGTGGTGGGCGCCCTGATCGGGGCGGTTGAGTTCTCCTATCTGCGCCGTGGGCGAAGGAGCTAAAACTTCGTCGCCTTGACCGTGCCACGGAACGTGCGGTGAGAAACTTGTTTCGAACCGCACCCAAACTGTTGTGGCCCGGGCGATGCGACGAAGCTCAACCTTTTGAGAATTCGTCGCACAGTCTATGCGAGGGAGTACAGAATCAAAGTGAAGCTCAAAACTCTCCGGCTGGGATTGATCGGCTGCGGCCACATCGCCCAGATGCACATCGACTCGCTCTTGAAGCTGCGAGAGGCAGGTCTTGAGCCCCTGGAGCTGGTGCTGGCTTGCGATCTCGAGCCTGAGCGGGTGGAGCTGTTCCGGCGCAACTATGGCTTTGCGTCGGGTACGACCGATTTTCGTCGCATGTTCGAGGCGGGGCTTGACGCTCTCTACATCTGCTCTCCGACTCGCGACCACCTCGAGTCGGTCCTGCAAGCTGCCGGCCATGGGCTGCCGATTTTCTGCGAGAAGCCAGTGGGCCGCAACCTGGCTGAAGTCGAGCGCATGACCCGGGCTGTCGAAGAGGCCTCTCTCTCCGCCCAGTTGGGCCTGGTCCTGCGCTTTTCGCCGGTCTACCAGGTCATGCGCCAGCTGCTCCACGAGCAGGGCGTCGGCCGCCCGATGGCGGCCGTGTTCCGCGACGACCAGTACTTCCCCGTCGGGGGCAGCTACCATAGCCAGTGGCGCTCCGACCTCGAAGTCGTGGGCGGGGGCGCTCTGCTCGAGCACTCCATCCACGATCTCGACCTGCTGCGCTGGTTTTTCGGTGAAGTCAACCGGGTGGAGGCTCGCACCGATTACTTCTCCGGCCGGGTAGGCATCGAAGATAGCGCCGTGCTTCTGCTCGAGTTCGCCAGCGGAGCCCGAGCCACGCTGGTCTCCCTCTGGCACCAGATGCTTGGTCGGGAGTCCAACCGGAACCTGGAGCTCTTTTGCGAGCGCCGCTACCTGGCTTCCAGCGCCGACATGCTGGGCACCATCCTGGTTCAAGACCAGCACGGCCCGGTTCGCACTCTCTCCACCCGGGCCGTGGACCGGTCTCATCGGCGTATGCTGGGGCGAAAGGCTCCTCCGGGCGAGCTGGCGCATAGCCCTTATGTGCTGGAGAACCTGGCCTTTCTGCGCTCCCTGCGCACAGGCACCAGGCCGTTTCCAGATTTTGCGACCGGACTGGCCGCTCATCGAATCGTGGATGCCGCCTACCAGAGCGCCCGTCAGCAAGCGCCGATCAGCGTTTCTTAGCCTCGGAGGGGAAGTGCGGGCCCGGTTCGAAACCGGGCTTGGTGCGAGTTTTTCTTCCCGTGCTCGGGGTGTTGCTGGCCGGCCTGGCCTGGGCCGCGCCGATGAATCGTGTCTTGATCACGCCCGAGCAATGCCGCCAGCACGGGATGGCTCCCATTGAGCTGTCGGTGGATCCCACCGACACGGTCCTGCGGCCCTTCCCCTTTCCCGAGAAAGGCGTTTATCTGCGGATGAGCGGTCCTCCTGGTGGACCCTTGCTGATGGAGGTGCTGGCGCGCCCGGGCGCGCTCGACCAGGCTCTGGCCGCGCGCTTCTCGGCTCTCGAGGAGCGCGAGCCGGCCACCGTTCGTCTGGCCGGCGAGGAGCGCTCGGCTTTAACCTTCGTGACCGGCCAGAGCCAGGCACGCACCAGGTGGTGCGCCATCGAGCTCCCCTCGCTGGCGATCCTGTTCGGAGCCTCCCCGTCCGAAAAAGACGTGCTGGCTCATACCCACCTGGCCCCGCTGGCGGCCAGCCTGAAGGTGGTCGGTCCGTGAGCCCTCACGATCAGTTCTTACAGATGGCCTGCTTGCACTACGACGGGCAGGATGACCCGGCTCGTCGTCAGGCGGCCAAACGCATTCTCGCCGAGAACCCTCAGTTGACCCGCGAGTCTCCTCACGCCGCCGCCGCAGCCGGCGACCTGGAGGCGCTGCGCTACGTGACCGACGTCACCACCCCCTACGAAGGATGGACACCGATCCTGTATGCCTGCTATTCGCGGGTGGGGCCCACCAGGGAAGCGGTGCGCATTCTGCTCGAGAAAGGGGCCGATCCCAACAGCTCCTTTTTCCTGGGCGAAAACCGCTTCACGGCCCTGACCGGTGCTTTTGGCGAGGGCGAGCAGGGCCCGGTGCGCCAGCCCCCTCACCCCGAATGCGAGGGCCTGGCCCGTCTGCTGCTCGAGTCGGGGGCTGATCCCAATGATGGGCAAGCGCTTTACAATACCCTGCTGGAGGGGGGCGACGCCTGCCTGCAGTTGCTGTTGCTCTACGGACTCAATGCCGAGCACCGCTGCAGTTGGGACCCTGAGATGGGCATGCTGGACTATCTCCTGCAGCACGCCATCCGGCTGGGGCAGGTGAAGCGAGCCACGCTCCTGGTCGAGCACGGAGCCTACCTTGACGATGCGGTCGAGCGGGCCATGCTGGCAGGACAACCGGACCTGGCACGCTGGCTGCAAGAGCGCGGCTTCTTGCCGGCCGATCTGCCTTCCTCCGAGCTTTTGATCGCGGCCGCCATGGCCGGCCAGATGCCCGATCAGGGGCGACTCAACCAGGCCCTGGCCGAGGCCGCCGCCCGGGGCCAGACCACGGCCGTCCACATCCTGGCGGCGCTGGGCGCCGAGTTGGATGGAGCCGACCCGACTGCCCTCCACCTGGCCGTCTGGCACGGCCATGAGGAGACCGTCAAGCTGCTGGTCTCTCTGGGGGCCGATCCTCAGAAGGCGGATGCCTCCCACGGCTCGAGCCCGCTGGAGTGGGCTCTTTATCGTGGTGACCGCGAGAGGATCATCGGCCTGTTGCTATGAGGCCCATTGCTCTCGGACCAGCGCGGCCAGTTGCTGGCTCTCGGGCGCATAGAGCACGTCTTGCTCGAAGCTAACCGGACCCAGCACTCTCTGAAAGACCAGCCCATCGCCTCCGAACCAGCGGGGGAAGAGGCCACAGGGACGGTAGCCAAAACGGTAGAGCAACTCTTCGGCGAAGGAGACGGCCGGGGTATCCAGGGGTAACACGACCTGAGAGCGGGGCGCCTCGCGGGG
Source organism: bacterium CPR1 (assembly GCA_021404945.1). Classification (GTDB taxonomy): domain Bacteria; phylum Vulcanimicrobiota; class Xenobia; order Xenobiales; family QWHO01; genus QWHO01. Next base: position 7,695 of record QWHO01000014.1, on the reverse strand, counting down.
CAGGAGCTGGATCAGGTCGGCCCCGATGCGGGCCACGCTCAAGCGCGTCAGATCGCCGTGCTGGCTCACGGTCACCTGGCTGGTCGGCTCGGGAGCCCCCAGGGGAGCCTCGCGCAGCTCGCGCTGCACTCCCAGAATGCGCACCACCTCGCTGACCAGCGCGGCGGCTCGAGCGGGGACAAAAGCTGTTTGGGGCGGATCCTGGAGCTTGATGAAGGAGACGAGCAGCGAGACGGGCTGGTCCAGCCGCTGCTCCACCGGGAGGGCCAGGGGGGACAGAGCGCCGGGAAGCATGGCGCAGGGGAGAAAGCTGCCTTTATAGACCAGCTCCTGGGTCTTGAGAGCGTGGCAGCCGGTCTCCGTCAGGCCGCCGGCCACCTCTTCATCCTGGAACACCTCGGTGGCTCCCAGCATGGTCAGCTGCAGAGCCAGCGAGCGGCCCCGATAGTCGGGCAGCACCACCGCGTGGCCGAGGGTGTAGAGTCGTGCATAGGGGGTCTGGCGCGAGATGGTGATCGAGCCCACCACCTGGCCTTCGGAGGTGTGGGCCACCCAGGTGGAGCGCGCGCCGTTCGCGTGCAAAGACAGCAGTTGCTCGGGCTGGTAGACCTCAGGCTCGGGGAAGGTCTCGCCATACAGGGCTCGGAACAGCTCCACCAGGCCAGGGGCGGTCTGAGGGCCGAGGGGGTTGAGGTGTAGCTCCTCCATCGTCAAATCAGGTTTGTCGGGGCAGGGAGTCATCCTGCCCGCTGCACGAAGGAGAACGCTCATCGTCGGAAGCATAGCCTGCGACATGCTGGACTTCACCCACGTCGTGCGCATCTTTCTCCTGCCACCAGGCTGTCTCTTGTTGCTGCTCCTGGCGGGGTTGCTGCTGGCTCGGTGGCGCCCGCGGGCGGGGAAGGCGCTGCTGGTGACGGCCACGGCCCTGCTGTACCTCTTCTCCACACCGCCCGTGGCTCTCGTGCTGATCGGCTCGCTCGAAGTTGCTCCCGCCCTGACCCTGGAGCAGGCTCGCTCCAGCGGCGCCCAGGCCATCGTGGTGTTGGGGGGAGGCCACCTGCGAGAACCGCCCGAATACGGCCACCCCATTCCGACCGAGTCAAGCCTGGTCCGGCTGCGCTACGGCGCCCACCTGGCCCGCCACACCGGCCTGCCGCTATTGTTGGTGGGCGGCGGGGGCACGGGGGGAGAAGACAGCGAGGCTGGAGCCATGGCCCGGGTGGCCCGAGACGATCTGGGTCTCAAGCTCCCGGTCTGGCTCGAGGACCAGAGCCTGACCACCCATGAGAACGCCGAGCTGAGCGCGCCTCTCTTGCGCGCGCAGGGGGTGAGCAAGATCATCCTGGTGACCCAGGCCCTGCATATCCGACGGGCCAGGCGGGCCTACGAGCGGTTGGGCTTCGAAGTGCTACCCGGTCCCACCGGGCTGGAGCAGCCCGGCCGCTGGGACCAGGGCATCTTTGTCATCCTGCCGGATTCATCGGCCCTCTGGCGCTCCTCCAGGGCCCTGGAGGAGTGGCTGGGGGTGCTCTACTACCGGCTGCGCTGGTAGCTGGCGCTAAGGGAGATTTCTGCCCGCTCGCGAACGGCCCTCCGATGCGTATGCAAGACATCAAGAGCATTCTGGCCACCGACTGCGGCAGCACCACCACCAAGTGCATCCTGATCGAGCACCGGGGCGAGGAGGGGTTTCGTCTGGCGGTGCGGGGCGAGGCACCCACCACCGTGGAGGCACCCGCCGAGGACGTGACTCAGGGGGTGGTCAACGCCGTGGCCGAGGTGCAGGAGCTGATCGGGCGCCCCTTGCTCGAGGGGAGCACCATCCTCAAGCCCTACGACGGCAAGCAGGGGGTGGACGTCTATCTGTCCACCTCCTCGGCCGGTGGGGGGCTTCAGATGGTGGTTGCGGGCGTGGTCAAGGAGATGACCGGGGAGAGCGCCCAGCGCGCCGCTCTGGGGGCCGGAGCCATCGTGATGGAGACCCTGGCCTCCAACGACAAGCGCCTGCCTCACGAGAAGATCGCGCTGATCCGCCAGCTGCGACCCGACATGGTGCTGCTCTCGGGCGGAGTAGACGGGGGGACGGTCAAGCACGTGGTGGAGATGGCCCAGATCATCGGGGCCGCCGACCCGCGCCCTCGTCTGGGGGCCAGCTACGACCTGCCCATCATCTTCGCCGGCAACAAGCAAGCCCGGCCCGAGGTGCAGTCCATCCTGGAGAAAAAGTGTGCCCTGGACGTGGTGGACAACCTGCGCCCCACCATGGAGACTGAGAATCTGCAGCCGGCCCGGCTCAAGATCCAGGCCCAGTTCCTCGAGCACGTGATGGCCCAGGCGCCGGGCTATCCCAAGTTGATGGGCTGGGTGGACGAGGAGATCATGCCCACTCCGGCCGCGGTAGGCTCGATCATGGAGCGCATCGCCGAGAAATACGGCATCAACCTGGCCGGGGTGGACATCGGCGGGGCCACCACCGACGTCTTCTCGGTCTTCGGCAAGGTGTTCAACCGCACCGTGTCGGCCAACTACGGGATGAGCTACTCCATCTCCAACGTCTTCGCCGACGCCGGCCTCGACAATGTGATGCGCTGGGTGCCCTTCGACATGGAAGAGTGGGATCTGCGCAATCGCATCAAGAACAAGATGATCCGACCTACCTCCATCCCCTACCTCCTGGACGAGCTGATGGTGGAGCAGGCCATCTGCCGTGAGGCCCTGCGCCTCTCTTTTGACCAGCACAAGCTGCTGGCCACCGGCCTCAAGGGCGTGCAGCGAGCCGGGGACATCTCCAACATCTTCGACCAGAAGGGCTCGGGAGGCACGCTGGTGGACGTGATGACCCTGGACATGCTGATCGGCTCGGGTGGGGTGCTCTCGCACGCTCCGCGTCGCCAGCAGACGGCCATGATGCTGATGGACGCCTTCCTGCCCGAGGGCATCACCCAGCTCACGGTGGACTCCATCTTCATGATGCCGCAACTGGGCGTGCTGGCCCGCGTTCATCCCGAGGCGGCCACCCAGGTCTTCGAGAAAGATTGTCTGATCTGGCTGGGCACCTGCATCGCCCCGGTGGGTCCGGGCAAGGAGGGCAAGCGGGTGCTCACCGGCTCCATCGGCAGCACCAGCTTCGAGCTGAGCTACGGCGAGCTGAAGGTGGTCCCGCTGGCGGTGGGCGAGACGGCCACGGCCACCCTCAAGCCCGAGAAGGGCTACGATGTGGGCGCCGGCAAGAGCCAGCCGCTCGAAAAGACGGTTCACGGCGGGCTGACCGGCATCATCCTGGATGGGCGGGGCAGAAAGCCCTTCAACCTGCCCAAGGACAAGATCGAGCGCATCCGCAAGCTGGTCAGCTGGAACCAGGCGTTGAACCTGTATCCCGGGCTCTGAGCCTGGCCTTGAGCTTTCCTTCATCTTCGAGTAAGCCGGCGACTGAGCACCGGGAGGAGACGAGCCAGCTCTCGCTCGATTGGTAGCCTGGCTCGAGACTTCATTCCGCTTGGGGAGGCTCTCTGGCCATCAAGCACAGATTCCGACCACTCGACCTGCCACAACGCCTCCAGCTGACGAGCCAACCCTGATCATCGGCGCCCGCGCCCACTGCCCGCAAGTTCATCGTTCCCGGATCGACCTGGTCAATGTGCTCGGCCGGCCCAGGTTCGAACTGCCGACCCGGTGGCAAGTCGCGCCAGATCCGGCAGGGAGTCGAAGTCGCAATCGAAGCTGACAATCGCCCCGATTTTCAGGCCTTTGGCCAGGAGGGCCACGAGTGAGTCGTTGAAGTTGCGATGCCCGTTCGTGGTCAGAACGTCCGCCGGAATCTCCGAATAGTAGCGACGAATCTCCTGGCCTACCCAAGTAACGGCACTCTGCGGAATATGGCTGTTCAGTTGGCGGAGAATGGAGGCGAGACTTTTCGAGCGTTTCTGCTCTGCGCACCTTCGGCTCAGCACACTGATGGTTTCGCCCATCAAAACATCAAGGAAGACGAGCTCTACACCGGCTTCCTCGAGTGCAACACTGACATCCAACGCGGAGTCGTGCAAGCTGTCCCGCTCATCGAAGAGGGCCACCAGGTAGTTGGAGTCCACGATCGCGGTAGACTTACTGACCGTCATAGAGCTCCTCGGTGTCCTCCAAAGCGTCTCCCCCTAACCTGGTAATGCCCTTCAGGCTGTTGAGAACGCTCGGCGAGACAGTTCGAACCACGGGCTCCCCGGACGAGCACGGTCTCAGAACGAGAACCTCGCCCCTGGCCTCGAGCTCGAGAACATCTCCAGGCCGAAGGCCGAGCTTTCGGCGAACCTCCTGGGGAACGGTCAGTTGACCCTTGGCGTTGAGTTGCACGAGCATCGTTAGAAAACACTCTTGAGCGAAATTCCTACTTTCCTACTTTCCTACTTTACCACGATCGGACTTTGGAATCTACCGGCCCGCGGATTGAGCGCTGCTGGCAAAGGAGCGCATGCGCGCCGTGCCTGGCGCACGAAAAAAGGGCCCCCGGCAGACTGGCCGGGGGCCCATCCGCTCACTCGAGCGCCTCAGGGCTGCTGCAGCAAGATGGTGATGCCGCCAGCCGTGTTGCTCCCGCCCGGAAAGTGGTTGACGATGGCGAGGTCGGGGAGACCGTCCTCGTCGAAGTCGCCCGCGGCCAGGTGGAAGGGCGAGTTGCCCGCCAGCGGCAGGCAGTCGTCCAGCGTCTCGTAGGGCTGGAAGAATCCCTGTCCCTCACCCAGGAAGAGCCGCAGATAGCCCTCCTGATCGGCCACTGCCACGTCGGGGATTCCGTCATTGTTGAGATTGACGATCTCACCGACGTGAGGTGGGGGCCAGTTCCCCGTGACGAGGGCCGCAAGGAAGCTGAGCAGGGTGAATCCTCCCTGTCCGTCGCCTTTGTAGACCAGCACGAGATCGTTGCCGTCCCGGTTGACGAGCGTCAGGTCCAGGTTGCCGTCGCCATCGAGATCGCCCAGGCTGATGTAGCGGGCATCCAGGGAGCCGACGACGCTGGTTGGGATGACGGTCGGAAAGCCTCCTGCTCCGTCAGCCAGGAAGACGACGATCCTGTTGGGGGTGTTCCAGCGCTCGCCGGCCACGATGTCGAGCCGACCGTCCCCGTTCACGTCACCGAGCCGCATGCATACGCAGCTGCTGGCCAGGGGCAAATCGAGGTTGGTCGGGAACTGACCCGTGCCGTCGCCGAAGAAGGCTCGCAGGAAGTTACTGTTGCGGTGGCTCACGACGAAGTCCTGATGGGCGTCGCCGTTGAGATCTCCAGCGGCGATGCTGAAGGGATCGGTGCCGCCGGTCGGCAGGTCGGCCGACTGGGTGAAGCCGCCCAGGCCATCGTTCAGGTGGACAGTCGCGTTGTCGGAGTTGAAGTTGGCCACCGCGAGGTCAGGGCGGCCGTCGCCGTTGAAGTCGGCCGCAGCCATCTCCTGCGGTCGAGTCCCTCCCGAGCTCACCCCCACGCGGGCGCCGAACGTGCCGTCGCCGATGCCGGGGAAGAAAGCGATCTGGTTGGCGTTGCCTTCCGTGGCCGCCAGGTCGAGGTGGCCGTCGCCGTTGAAGTCGAGGGAGATCACGAAGCGAGTATCCACTCCCGGGTTGAGGTCGTTCTGGGTCGGGAAGATGCCGCCACCCAGGTTGGGCTGCAGCACCACGCCGTCACTTTCCTCGGGCGCCACGATGAGGTCGGGGAGGCCGTCCCCCGTGAAATCGAGCGGCGCGACCATGGCCGGCCGATTGCCTCCAGCCAGGATCGCCCCGGCGGTGAAAACGCCCGCGCCGTCGTTGAGGAACAGGCGCAGCGAATTCTCATAATGGCAACCCAGAGCCAGGTCGAGAGCGCCGTCGCCGTTGAGGTCGACGATGGCGGGCCAGCGGGCCCCGTCGCCGGCGGGAATGGTAGTGTTCAGCGTGAAGCCTCCCAGCCCGTCGCCGCGATAGATGGTGATGTCGTCAGAGTCGTGGTTGGCCGTGACCAGGTCGGGGAAGCCGTCCCCGTTCGACCACCTCCGCCGGGTCACGATATGATCCAGGTCAAAGAGCCGGCGGGTACATGCTCAGGACCTGATTTTGCGGTGAGATGCAAGCGAAAACCGCTCCGAACGCCCGTTCCCTGCGAAATCGGGAGTCTGCCGCGACTTCCGCGCCCGGTCCGAGGTGCGGGCCTGGCTGGACTCTTGACTCTGCTCTTTCATCCCGAAGCCACGGCCGAGGTCGATGAGGCCGTTATCTCGCGTTCGCAATGGCAGCTCAACCGACCGGCTTGAGCAGCGCCTCGCGGGTGGGGCTGAAGCGCTCCACCGGCCAGCTGGTACCGCCGTCGCAGGCCAGCTCCACGGCCACCTGCCCCACCAGGGGCGCGAACTTGAAGCCGTGCCCCGAGAAGCCGGCCAGCACCACCACGTCCGGGCGAGCCGGATGGGCTCCGATGATGAAGTCGGTGTCGCTCGTCTCGGTGTAAAAGCAGGTCTTGCCGCCCTCGATCGGGGCGTTGTAGGCCCCCGGCAGCCAGTGCTTGAGGTAGCCGCGCAGCTTCTCCAGCTCTCTGGGCTCGGGAGTGGCCTGCACGACCTCGGGGTCGGCTGGCGGGGCGCCACCGTGGCGGGCGATCTTGACCGCCTCCGAGCCGATGATGGGCAGCATGTAGTAAGGTTGCTCGACGTCGTGCACGATCAGCGCCGGGAAGCGGTCGGGGCGATACATGGCCTCGTCCTCGGGGCGCAGCAGGGCGAACTGCTGGCGGGTCGGGGTGAGGGCCCGGGCCAGCTCGGGGATCAAGCGTGGAGCCCAGGGGCCGCCCGCCAGCACCAGTCGCTGGCCGCGGAAGGCGGTGTCCCGGGCCAGCACGGTGGGCTGGTCATACTCCAGGTCTACCCGCTCGACGCGATGGTCCACGAACAGCCGGCCCTCGCCCCGGCGCACCCCCTGCCAGGCCGCCTCCAGGGCCCGGTCGGCCGCCACCACGCCCCCCTGGGCCTGGTAGAGCGCCCTCACGCCGGGGGGAGGGGTAAACTGGGGGAGCTTCTGGCGGATCTGCTCGTGGCGCAGGAAGTCCGATTGGATATCCTGGCTCAGCATGGCCCCGTGGCAGGCTTCCAGCATGGCATCGCCTTCGGGGCCCAGGGCCAGGTCCAGGCAGCCGCAACCGAACAGCAGACGCTCGCCGGCCTCCTCCTCCAGGGCATGCCAGAGCGGGAAAGCGCCCCCCATCCAACGCACGTAGTCGGCTTCCGGGTAGTTGTAGCGATAGATCCGCCCGCAGCCGTGGGAAGAGCCGCGGGCGTGGCCGGGGCGGAACTGCTCCACCAGAGCCACCTTCAGCCCGCGTTGCACGGCCCGCCAGGCGGTCATGCTCCCCATGATGCCGCCCCCCACCACGACCAGGTCCACCCGCTCGTACTGCATCGGGCCTCCTCCAAAGAAAACGGCCCGGTTTTGCAACCGGGCCGAGTTGGCGGAGTGGGTGAGATTCGAACTCACGTGGGACTTTTGGCCCCTCACGCTTAGCAGGCGTGCGCCATTAGCCGCTCGGCCACCACTCCAGGATCAGGACTACGCTCGCAAGCTCGCTGCGCGCTTCGCTTGCTCCGTTGGACTACGCTCGCAAGCTCGCTGCGCGCTTCGCTTGCGCTGTTGGACTACGCTCGCAAGCTCGCTGCGCGCTTCGCTTGCGCTGTTGGACTACGC
>QWHO01000420.1 GCA_021404945.1 bacterium CPR1 | reverse complement strand
GGCGACTATTGCCGCGAAGAGCTGGGCATCAGCCTGAGCACGGCCGAGCGGATGGTGCGCCTGTTCCGGCGTATGGAGAAGCTGCCGCTGGTGCGCGAGGCGTTCCTTGAGGGAGCGCTGAGCGAGTGCAAGGCGCTGCTGCTGCAGAGCTATCTGCCCAAACTCGGCCAGGAGGCGGAGTGGGTGGCGCGGGCTAAAGAGTTGACGGTGCGCGGGCTGGAGGAAGCGCTGAAAGGCGCCCCGGTCGGGCCCGTGCCGGAGGAGCCCGAGGTGGTGGCCGCGCCGCCGGCCCGCGAGCTTCGCCACTACCGGCTGACCCCGGGCGAGTTGCTCGACTGGCAGCTTGCCCGCGAGGTGGCGGGGAGGGTGGCCGGGGCCGACCTGAAGGATTGGGAGCTGCTCGAGCTCCTGGCGGCCGAGTTTCTGGCCGGACCGCACCCGGTGGCGGGAGAGGAGCCGGTTCCCGAGCCGCCGCGCCGCAACGTGGTCGAGCAGCGCAGCGAGAGACTTCGCGAGCTCTGGAAGGTGCTGGAGGAGGAGTTTGCGGGCTGGGAGTTGACCCGCACCGTCGCCAGGCGGCCATCGATCGGCTGGCGCTGTGCCGGCGCCGGCTGCAGCTCGACCTGGGGCGCATGCTGTTCACCTTCGACCGCATGAGTTTGTGGCGCGACGCGGGGTTTGCCGGGCTCAAGCACTATGCGCTGGAGCGGCTGGGGTTGTCCTCGAGCTCGGTGCACCGCATGCTCGGTCGCGAGCGGGGCTTTCTGCATCACCCGCTGGTCTATGACGCGGTGCGCGAGGGGCGGCTGACGCTCTCGCAGGCCGACCGGCTGTTCCCGGTGCTGGCCGAGGTGCACGACAGCTTTGACGGGGCCTGGGTAGAGTTCGCCGAGAGCACGACCTGTCGCTACCTCGAGGCGGTGGCCCGGGCGACCTGCGACCTGGCCGCCGCCGACCGCGAAGCGTTCCGGTTGTCGGGCTATGCTCCGCCCAGAGAGCGGCCGGCCGCGATTCGGCTCAAGGCGCGCAGCAGCCGGCGGTCGGCGGCGGTTCCAGGGCTGACCGGGCCGCTGGCGGTGGTGATCGGCCGGGCCATGAGCTGGCTTCCAACGTTGACGGATCGCCGGGGCGAGGAGCGGACGGTGAGCCTGCGCGTGCGGGTACCCGAGGAGGTGCTGGCGGTGCTCGAGGCGGCCGAGACCGCTGCCCGGGCCCACGGGGCCGAAGACTGCTCAGCGGCGCTGCGGCTCTTCCTGGCGGGCTTCCTGGCGACCTGGAAGAAGGCCGACCGGCAGATGCGGGCCCGCACGCGCCGCATCATGGAATCTTGCGACTACCGCTGCCAGGTGCCGGGCTGCACCCGGCGCGCGTTTTTGCACCAGCACCACCTGGAGTTTCGCTCCCACGGCGGGGGCGATGAGGATGCCAACCTGGCGGGGGTCTGCGACGTGCACCATCAGGGGCATCTGCACGGGGGCACGATGAAGGCTCGTCGTGAGCAGAGCGGGAGCATTCTGTGGCAGGTAGGCATTCGGAACGGCCAGGCTTATCGGGTGTTTCGCGACGACGTGAGGGTCGTGCGCGCTCGGGCTGGTTGAGCCCTGCGCGATGCGCTCAGCCAGGTTGAGTCTGACCCGCTCGACCTGTTGAGGCTTCGCCCGACGCGCCCGGTCACGTTGAGCCCTGCCCCAGCGAGGAAGACGTCTGCCTGCGAGCGTCTGCCGGCCAGTGAGCAGCCCTGTCTCGGAAGGGGTGAGCCTGCGGTGCAGCTTCCCTCTGTAGAACACGCGGGCCCTGCGGGCCAGCACAGGGAAGACAAAGTGCGCGCCCCTGGTCGATTCCCCGCACGCGGGGCTGTAGCTCGCCGCGTCGCCAGGATTGCGGTCCCTTCGGCCCCGAATGCGACTCGTTGAAGCGGCCAGCCATCGCCCGCGGGCTTTCAAGGGGGAGCTGAAACGGCTTTGAGGCGGGAAAGCGAGCAGTGCGCCCCACCTCCACGCCCTTCTCGGCGAGCTAGGAAGTCTTCTTGGTGCTCGACGAGGAGGAGCTGGAGCTGCGCGAGCTGGAGCTGCGCGAGCTGGAGCTGCTCCCCCCGGAGCTCGAGCGCGAGGGGGTGGAGCGGCGGGAGGTTGAGGTCGAACGACCGCCCGAGGACGAGCTCGAAGAGCTCGACGAGCTCGACGAGCTGCTGCTCGATCGTCCGGCGCCCGGAGCCGAGGAGCTGCTGGAGGAAGTGTTGCTGCTGCTTGCCGGGCTGCTGGAGCGGGGCTTGAAGGTGAAGCCCGAGGTCAGCTGGCGATCGCGGGTGTCAGTGCCGTCATAAGTGGTCGCCTGGCCGTAGTGGTCGGTGCGCGTTCCGTTGCTGGTGGAATCGATGTAGACGGCGTGCTTGGAGTTCCAGGCCACTACCGCGTTGGCTCCGTTGGCTCTGGTCGGATCCACGTCCTGGGTCATGTTCTTCAGGCCCAGGAAGCGGGCCGAATCGTAGGGGTTGTCGCCATCGGCCAGGCTGTTGAGGGCCTGGGTGTAGTTCTGAGCGCCCTCGTGACCTTCCATCTGGGCCCGCTTGGCCATGGCGGCGTAGGCCAGGATGGCGTAGGACTTGGCCTCGCTGTCGGGGCCGTCGAAGTTGCTGGCCCGGGCGGCCTGGCCGAGCTCGGCGGCCGAAACTTTGACTTCCTGGCCGTCCTGCATCTTGATGGTGTAGCTGCCGTCCTCGCCCTTCTGCACCGAGTCGAAGATCTTGTTGTCGTAGACGTCCATGGCCGCCTTGATGCAGGCCACCGCGGCGCAGTTGCCCTCGGTGCCCTGACCGAACTGGCTGAACACGTTGTCGAAGTCCTTGTTGCCCTGCAGGGCGGAATCGAGCATGTTGGCCGCAGCGGTGGTCAGGTTGCCGGTCTGGGTGTCCTGGGAGATGTCCATCGGCCGATCACCGGTCGCACCGGTCGCGCCGGTTGCTCCGGTTGCTCCGGTTGCACCGGTTGCGCCCGGCCCGCCGGCATTCGCTCCTCCCCCACCGGGGGCTCCCCCCGCCTCGCCGGCTCCACCGGTTTCGCCACCAGCTTGCTGCTGGTCCTGAGGCTGCTGCTCGCCTTCCAGGGCTTTTTGCACCATGGTCTCGGTCTGCTGGGTCAAGGATGCGTGGCTCTGCTTGGCTCGCTGATAGTCCTGCTGCAGCTTCTGAACAGCAGTGCCGAGATCCCGAGCTCCTGACCGGGGCTGCTGGCCTGCACCTGCACCCTCAGCCCCCTCGATGCCCTTGAGGGCCATCACGTCTCGGGCGCCTTCCTGGAGCTTCTGGTCCGTGTTCCAACTGGCCAGACCCGCCAGCAGCGGGTTCATGGCCGCTCCCTGGGCGGCGGCGGTCAGGGGGTCGGTGTTCTGACTGAAGCCATCGGCTGGCCCTCCTGGCAGGCCCTGGCCGGGTGTCTGAGCGCCTCCACCCAGGCGGGCCAGCGCCCCACCCAGCCTGCCTCCCAGCAGCGCGGTCGAGCTATCGCCCTCGACACCCTGCGATTCTCCCACCTGTAAGAGCTGCGCGATGCGGTCCATGCAAAGTTCCCTTCGCCGATTCTAGAAAGAGCATACCACTCTGGACAGGCTCCACCAACGCGACCGATGTGAGGAGATTGTTAACAGCCCAGGAGGATGTAAACAGGCCGTGAACGCAGTGTTAATCCTGCATGAGTGGCTATCTCGAGTTTGCCGACCTGAATCTGGCCGACCTCAATGAGCGGGGGCTGACCAAGCTGCTCTTCACGCGCCGCCAGACCATCCACCTCAAGAACGTTCTCCGACTGGCCTCAGAAGAGCCGCCCGAGCTCAAGCAGTTTCTCCAGGAGTCGGGCCTGAGCTGGCCGCGCTATCTGCGCCAGATCACCCACCGGTTGCGGGCCGTGCTCAAGGGCGAACGGCGCGCCCCCGTACTGGACGCCGACACGCTCCACTCCATCCGCCAGCCCGACTCGCTGGAGCTGGCCCGCAAGCTCAAACTGCGCTGCCTGGCCAGTGTGGACTTTGATCGCACCCTCACCGACAAAGGCTTCCTGGACTACTATCGCTCTCAGCTGGCTCCCATGCGTCCCGAGCTGCAGCCCTGGGTGGTCAGCGCCCACGGCGATAAATCGGTGTTGGAGAAGTTTGTTCAGAGGCACCGGCTGGAGATCCGATCCAGCCGGCTGCTGGCCACAGGCAGCCTGGCGGCCAAGCGCCGGGCCCTGTTCGAGCTCTCCTCCAAGACCGACCGCTCGCTCATGTTCCACTACGACGACGAGGAGCCGTTCTGTCGCCTGGCTCAGCTTTTTGGCTACCACGCCTATCGGGTGGTCAGGTCATCGACTCCCAGAGCTCGTTCCACCGTCGAGCCACTTCTTCTTTCGTGAGTCGGCCGCCGGGCTGGCAGACGCCCTCGGAGACAACTTCCATGACGATCTGGCCATTCTGGTCCAGAAACTGGTAGTGACGCCAGCCACCCTGTCCGGTTCGGCGGGTGATGCTGTCGCAAAGCTCCGAGCCGGAGTACTCGCGCAGGCCCTGCAGGGTGACCCCGCTGGCGCTGTTATAGTCGCGCACGGTCTGGCAACCGGGGAAGGTCAGCTCCAGGGTGCCGCTGCTCTGGCGCACCTGAGCCACGAAACGCTGGTTGCGGTTGCAGTAGCCCTCGAGCACGCCGGGCAGCTCCACGTGGACGGGCGCCTGCTCACGGCTGGCGCGCGGCTGAGCCTGGGGGCTGTCGCAACCGAGCGTGCGCTTGAGGATGGAAGTCTCGTCGCGCACCGAGAGGGTCTCCTCGATGCGCTCGAGCTGCCGGTCGACCTCCGGGCTGGGGGTGACGAACTGCAAGCCGGCGCGGTAACGGGCCCGCGAGCGCTGGGCACACCAGGCCACTCGGGCCTGACAGCGCACCGAAGCCATCTTGTCGTTGTCGAACTCGAGCGTCAGGTCGAGCAACCGGCCGGTGGGGAGGGGACCTTCGGTCTCGACCTGCACCCCGCCGTGGCTGAAATCGACCGTCACCGCCCGGTAACCGGGCAGGTCCGGGGAAAGGACGCGCATGGCGCAGTCGACCCGGGGAGCCTTGCGCACGAAGGGATCGGCGGCCACGGTCTCGACCACCTGCTCGACCTCGGCTTCCAGCCTCGCCGTCACCGCGTAGCCCCGCTCCAGCGGTCGGGTGTTCTCCACCAGCACGCGCACGCGGCGCGAGTCGGCCAGCTTCACCTCGACATTCCTGCCTGCGGGCAGGTTGCGGGAAGAAACGAAGGTAAGGCGGTTCTCCTTTTTTTCGAGCACTTTGATGGTGGGCGTGAACAGTCCGAGCATGGGTCGTCCTCCTGACCTCTCTATAAAGCCAGGATCCCGACCCGAATACTTGAACGTCTTGTAAACAGAATGGATGTGGTCATCACCGGTTCCACGCGCGGTCTGGGGAAGGCTCTGATGGCCGAGCTGCAAGCCCGCGGCCACAACGTTCGGGGCTGCTCGCGAGACAGTTTGGACGTACGCGACTTCCCGGCCCTGGAGGCTTTTGCCCGTGACCCGTGCGATCTGCTGGTGGCCAACGCAGCCGTGGCCCTCCCCTCAACGCGCCTCTGGGAGCTCGAGCCGGCCCACTTCGGAGCCCTGATCGACACCAACGTCAAGGGGGTGTTCCACTCCCTGCGGGCCTTCTTGCCGGCCATGGTGGAGCGAAAAAGCGGGGTGGTGGCGGTGATGAGCTCGGACTGGGGGCGCAGCGCCTCGGCCCTGGTGGCCGCTTACTGCGCCAGCAAGTGGGCTCTGGAAGGCATGGTGCGAGCCCTGTCGCGCGAGTTGCCCATGGGCGTGGCGGCCGTGCTGGTGGACCCGGGCAACGTGAACACCGACATGCTCAAGCTGGCCCTGGGCGAGGAGCTAGCCGCCCGCTACCCCGGTCCGGCGGAATGGGCCTCGCTGGCGGCTCCCCAGCTCGAGAGCCTGGGCCCCGAGCACAACGGGCGTACGCTCAGAATTGTCGACCGCTCCTGACGTCGCTGAACTGCTCAGTGATAGAGCTCGGGC
>QWHO01000419.1 GCA_021404945.1 bacterium CPR1 | reverse complement strand
GTCGCGAGTGGTCTGGGCCATCTCGCCCTGAACCCGGGCCAGGAAGCTCATCCCGATGAACTCCAGGACGATGATCAGGAAGATCGTCAATAGTAAGGCCGATCCTAACTCCCTCTTTCGCAAGAGCTTGTCCTCCCTTCGACTTAGCGCCAGGCCGGAATCTGAAAGTAAACGGTGGAGCCGTAACGTCGCTCGGCAAACCTGGTGTTGTTATCCCGCGAGCGGGTTTCGAGGAACATCCCGACGGCTCGTTGGGCCTCGTCACGGGTGAAGTCAACCGTTCGAATCGGGCTGCTGCCAGGCAGGTAGGCTGTCAGTTGCTTGCTGGCAAGCAAGTTGGCCCCATCGTTGCTGCGAAGCTCCAGAGTGAAGTTGCCGGTATCGATCGACCAGACCAGATTCATCCTGGAGTAGGTGTTGGGCACGTCCATGGCGGAGGTTCTGGGGTCGAAAGCCAGAGCTGAAGGATACTCTGGGACCGGGAAACCCGGATCCTGGATCAACCGTCGGGCATCCTGGGTGGAAGTCCAGAAGGTCACGATCTCCTGATGTCCAGCCGGATAGGGTGGCTGGGCCGGATCGGTGTTCCTGAGCGTGCCTGTCGCCGAAAGAACGGCATTCTGTGGGGGCTCGCTGGTGAATTCCGGTCGGGTGGTCGCGCAGCGCAGAATGTAGCCGATCCTCCTGTTGGTCTCGCGACTGACTCGCAGGGCCTCATTGCGCTTTTCTCCCCAGACGCTGATCACATTGGCGTTGGCGGTGAGGACGACCACGGCGGTGCTCACCATGGCGAAGATGGACATGGCCACGAGTAACTCGAGAACGGTGGCTCCGCGCAGTCGACTTTTCATTTTCGTCCTCAATTCAGCACGGCTTCCAGCCGGAAGCTTCGAGTGACCACGTTCGAGCCCTGATCGCCCACGCCGGAGCCTTCGGTCCACCGAACCGTGATGATCACTCGAATCAGGTTGTAGCGATAATCTGTGGAGGTGTTGGTGAGGCGCTGCATGGTAATGGTCCGTTGATAGCGATCAAGATGGACGAAGTCATCGTTTCCATCGATCCCATTGTCGCCGTTGGTGTCTCGAACCCGATTGAAGACGGCCTGGAAGGGAGCGGCGTCGATGGCCACAGGGGTGGTGCTGTTCATCCCGCTGGCGGCGTTGGGCACCCCGGGGGCCGCCACCGAGGTGTGGCGGCGATTGATCTTGATGTCTTCCATGATCTGCTGGGCGTAGTGGGCAGCCACGGGGACCAGCTCGGCGTGGCCTTGTTGGGTCACCGAATAGGTCATGGCCGACATCACGCCGAGCACCGCGATGCTCAGGACCGAGACGGCGATGACCACTTCGAGCAATGAAAATCCAACTCTTGCCATTGTTCTTCGCAAGATTGTCCTCCCGCATCACTCTGCCGCTCAGCTATACTCTAGCGCAAGACCTCTCCTCGTTCGTGATACCAAAGTATGACTTTGGGCGAAAGTGGCAAATTGGAAACCCGGGATCCCTCTCTGCCACCTCCCATGGTAGCCTGAGGGTTGCGCCCGAGTCTGTATCCTGAAATACAATCGGTCAGGGGAGGGGGCCGAGCTCGGTCACTTTCAGCGAGGCCGACTGGTCTTCGGGGCTCAGCGAGGAGGGCTCGAGGTTCTGCTCGATCCAGTCCTGGGCAGCCGCAGTCAGCTCGTCCACCACTTCTCCGGCCCGCTTGCGGGCCGAGCCCTCGGTATCAAAGGTCAGCCAGGGCATCTCACGGCGGGCCGCAAAACTCTGGAGAGCTTCCCCCCTGGGGTCGAGCAGGCTCAACTCGCCCACGACCTCGCCCTGCAGGGCCTGCACCTGATAGCGGAGCAGGCAGTCGGCCGACCGGCCGCCCTCCACCAGGGTCAAGCGGGCACTCTTCTTGAGCTGACTATCCACCTGCTCGGTCAGGTCGAAGGCCGACAGTTGCACGCTTTCTTCCACCATATACGGAATCGCGTAGTAGCCATATCCCCCCCAGCCGCCCCAGTTTCCGCAACCACGCCGTCCCCAGCCGTAACCGAGACTGACGGTGGGATAGGCGTAGGCGGTGCGGCGGTAACGATAACCCTCGGCTTCAAGGCCCGCCCAGCCGACCCTCACCAGCAAGGGCGATGGCTGAAGCACCGCCAGCATGCGCTTGTTGGGCTCGGCTCTCAAGTCAACCTCCAGAGCAAAGACTCCCACCGCCGTTGCCCGCAGGTGGTGCGAGCCGGCCACGGTCGGCACGGTCACCGGGGTGGAGCCCAGAGGCTGCCCGTCCAGGTGGATCTCAAGGGCCTGCCCGCTCGACTCGACCGTCAATTGGGAGGGACAGCGGGTCAGCTCGAGCCTCTGCTCCGAGTGGTCTCCGGCCTTCAAGTTGAGGGTGAGCGTCTCGGGCAGGCAATCGGGGTGGGTGAGCGTCAGCTGGTGCCTTCCGGGAGCCAGGCTGACGTGGCAGGGGGTTGTGCCCAACTCGATTTCGCCTTGCAGCACCAGGGCGCCCACCGGCTGGCTCTCCAGGCTGGCTCCGGTGAACACGGTGGTGCTGGTGATCAGCCCCGGGGCTTCCACTTGAGCGCAGCGGAACATGTCTTCGGCAGCCTCCTGGGGGCTCTGGTAGGCGCGCACCAGGTTGCGCAGCTCCAGGCGGTTGCCCTGGCGCTGGTAGTAACCAAGGGCCGGCAGATCGCGTCCTCTCAGGCGAAACTCGCGCTGGAAGTCGCGTCCTGCGGGGGTGGCCAGGTCGATCGTCTTCAGGCTGAACTGATAGTCAGCCAGCTCGTTCTGCCTGATCAAGATGGTGACGAATCTTCGGGCTCGGGCCGAGAGATCGCTCTGGCCGCTCTGGCGCGAGTCGAGGATCACCGCCACCCCGGGCTCAGCCCGGGCCAGGCCAGAGCCCAGGGCCAGCAGCAGCAACATCAGCCCGAAAGGTCGCATGCTTGTTAGATCAGTCGTCCTGAGACAGATTCCTTCTCTCGCCAGGAAAGCGGCAGCCCTCTGGTAAACCTGCGCGGCCATGAGCACCAGCCAACTTCTCGAGCAACTGCAGGCCCACGAGGAAGTGTTTCGGGCGGCCGGAGACCTGGCCCGAGATCTCCAGGGGCACGTGGCCAGCCATCTCAAGTCCAACACGGGGAACCTGGAGACCGACCTGGTGACCGACGCCGACCTGGCGGTGCAGCGGATGATCCTGAAGGCCCTGGTGAGAACTCCTCTGGTTTCTTGCCGATTGCTGGCCGAGGAGAGCAATCCTGAGCTGGCCACCTTAAAGACTGATTTCTCGCCCGATTCTCACCTGGTGCTGAGCCTCGACCCCATCGACGGCACCCGCCGCTACTGCGAGGGCGAGCCCTACTATTCGGTGATCGTTGGCCTGCACGACGGGGCTCGCCCGCTCTACACCTACCTCTACTACCCCGCCTTTTCGTGGTGGATTCGGCTGGTGGAGGACCGGCTCGCCACCAGCGGTCCGCTGCCGGGTGCCGAGCGTTTGCCGGATCTGTCCCGCAGCATCGTCTACACGGCCGGGCACCCCGAGCAAGAGGTTCCCGAGCGGGTGGCGGCTCTCCAAGAGCGGGGATATCGCTTCGATCATGGCGAGAAGGTGGCTCCCTGCGGCAGCAAGTTCTTGCTCTTGAGCGGCCAGTCGGCAGGCTACTACAGCGCCAATCCCAACGCCTACGATGGGCTTCTGGCCTGGCATTACGGGCTGGCCCGCAAGCTACCGGTGGAAAGCGCGGGGCGGGCCCCCGATCAGACCTTCTCGGGCGCCCTTGACCTTTCGCGCATCGAGTCGGGCCGCTGGGGGGCCCACTATCCCGGTTACTACATCGTCCTCCCCCCCGAGGTCTAATGGAGGAGCTACGCTCTCGGGGGCGCGACGGATCATCCGGCCCGGTCTGCCTCGCTTTTCCAGTCGAGCCAGAAAGACTTCCCCGGGGCTCGAGGCCGGGCTCCCAGGGTCGGCCGAAGCATTTCTCGAAGCTCGGTTCCCGTGACGATCCCGACGATCCAGGAGAGGCTGCAGACGCTCGTGCACGACCGCTCGAGGAGGGTGCTGTCGTGTCTTGACCGGGCCGCTCACAAGCCAGATGAGCCAGCGGTGCACGATCTGCGCGTGGCGTGTCGCCGAGTGGATGCCACATTTGAGATGCTGGCAAGCCTGGGGGGACGCGTGGCGGCACCCCGTCGACGGGTCCGACGGCTTCGCAAGCTGGCCGGTCCCCTGCGCGACCTCCACGTTCTGGAAGCCTGGCTGGCCGATCAGCGTGGGGATTGGCCGGCCCTGGATGTCATTCTGGTGCGTCTGCCTCGTCAGATCAGGCGCGCAACCAGACGTCTTGTCAAGGACCTGAAGCAGTATCCTCGCAAGAAGCTCAAGCGAGCCCTGGCGAGGGTGGTGGTTCCCGAGGAGGCGGATGAGCCGGCCATTCTGGAGAGCCTCGAGAGGGTAGAGAGCGACTGGCACGAGCGGGTGCGCCGAAAGGCGCCCTGGCACGAGGTGCGCATCGCGCTCAAGCGATACCGCTATCAGGCCGAGCTGGTGGCGGCCCTGGGGCTCGGCCAACCCGACCTGGATCAACTTCGTCACGGTCAGGAGTTGCTCGGGCAGGTGCAAGACCTGGAGGTGCAGTCGGAGAAGCTCGAAGAGTACTGGCGCAAATCCGTCCTCGAGCGCATGGGCATCCACGCCTTCGTGACCCACTGCCGAGCTCAACGAGACCGGCTGGTTCAGGAGTGCGCGCGAACTTTTTCCTCGGTTTGACACGAGCATCCGCTCGCCATCCTGGAAAATCGACTTCGGGCCGTGGCGGGCAGTTCTGCAGGCCTGGTTTGGCGGCGATCAGGCCGGGGTCATGGGAGAGCAGGTCCGCTCAGCGCTGGAGCGCATTCGACCCGAAGCCTTCTTGAGGGTGCTCGACAGTCGGCCCGACCGCTGAGCGCAGGAGTTTCGGCGCATCCCGTTCAACCTGCGAGCCAATCGTGTTGCCGAGATTCCTCTCTGAGCTGGCCGCGCCCTACGTGCTCGACCTCGGGCCCCGTACCGCCGACGTTCCCTGGGTGATCGGAGATGGCCGCAGCGGTACCACCTGGGTGGCCAACCTGATCAATTTTCGGGGGGAGAGCCGACTCCTGTTTGAGCCCTTTCACCCTGCCAAGGTCCGACTGGCCCGAGGTTACCCTCTCTTTCTCTACCTTCGCCGCCAGGCCGACCAGGAGACCCTCTGGCACTTCTACGCGGATATCTTCACCGGAAGGATTCCGGCTCACCGGCGCATCGATCTCTACAATCCCCACCTGTTCTACCGCCGCCGACTGGTCAAGGACATCTTCGCAAACCTGTTTGCCCACTGGGTGGACGAGCAGTTTCCCGGGGTTCGCAAAGTGATGGTCCTTTGAAGCCCAGTTTTCTCCTTGCTATGTTTAGATCTTCAGGAAGGTTTAGATGGTGATTCCTTGTAATTATTGATGAGCATACGAAGAGGCGAAAAA
>QWHO01000013.1 GCA_021404945.1 bacterium CPR1 | reverse complement strand
GACGTAAGGCAACACGTCGCGGCCGCGGGCCTCGCAGAGCTTGGAGAGCCCCATGCCCGGGTCGCGGCGCAGCCCCTCGGGATGGCGGCGCTCCAGCTCGCGCAGCAGCTGGCCGGGCTCGGACACGGTGCGCGCCAGGTCGAGGACGTCGGCCTCCCATCGGGCTGCCGTGACCTGGCGGCGATAGAGACGGAAGGCGAGCTCCTCATCCAGCTTGAGGGCGCGGGTGAACAGCTTGTCCCAGAAGACGGGCTTGAACAGGGAAAAAGGCAGGTGCTTGAGGATGAACGGCCCGGCCGCCGCGGGATCGTGCTCGAGCAGGTCGATGGCGGTGGGCTCGTCGAGCTGGAACCAGACGTCCAGCTTGCGCAGCTCCAGCCGCCAGCGGGCGGCGCCCAGGTTGGGGGTAAGGCGCCGCTGCAGCTCCTGGACGAAGAGCTTGTTCGCCTTGTCGGTCCGCCAGCCGGCCGCGTCCATCACCTTCCAGTACCAGAGGCGCTGGAAGAGCTCCATGTCGTCCTTGCCGTCCACCTCCGCCAGCCAGGCGGTCAGGTCGCCCTGCCAGCGCACCGGCGAGTAACGCCACCCTCCGGTCCAGCGGTGGGTGGAGAAGTGGGCCAGGATGAAGGGGCGAAACAGCACCGGGTTGCGCTTGTGCAGCACCGGTCCCCACAGAAAGGTGAGCCCGTAGAAACCGTGGTGTCGGCCCAGAGCCTCGAGCTCGGCTAAGAGCGCCCGGTCGTCGAGGGCGGCGCCCAGCAACGAGCGAACCTTCCGCTCGAGCTCTTTGGGCTTGATCTTGGAGAGCTCAGAGCTCGCCAATGTCCTCGTTCCACAGGGCTGGATTCTCGGCGATGAAGCGCTTCATCAGCTCGTGGCACTCGTCGAGATCGAGGTCCACGACCTCGACCCCGTGCGACTCCATGAAGGGACGCGAGCCAGGAAAAGAGCGCGACTCGCCCACCACGACCTTCGGGATGCCGAACTGCACGGTGGCCCCGGCGCAGAGATAACAGGGCATGAGGGTGGAGTAGAGCACGGTGCTCTTATAGGAGCCCACCCGCCCTGCCCGGCGCAGGCAGTCGATCTCGGCGTGCAAGATGGGATCGTGCTCTTGCACCCGCCGGTTGTGCCCCCGCCCGATGATCTGTCCGCTCCGCACCAGCACCGAGCCGATCGGGATCCCTCCCTCGGCCAGGCCCAGGCGCGCCTCCTCGATGGCAGCCCTCATGAACTCGTCCATGGGGAAGCGCTTCGCGGGATCTCAAGGCTGGCCTCCTGGGGCCGAAAACGATCGCCAAGCTCAACAAGCAGACGATCGGCTGGCGGTTTTCCTGCGGACGGCTCCTGCCTCGCACCTTCGACCGCCTCGCCGGTCAGCTCGAGCCGGCGGCCGGGTGGGTTCTGGGGCCACGCGAAGGACCAGTCAGTGAGTCTTGTGCTTGACCTGGGGCCCGCAAGAAATCTGTGCTACATTAGAGGCATGAAGCGGCGGGGTGTGGCATTGGTCGTCGTGCTTCTGATGGGCTTGATGCTCTTCATGATGATGAAGATGCTCATTTTTCTGGCCACCACTTAGTCCACCCGCAGCCTGGCTTACCGCAACCGCCTGGCCGCAATCTACACGGCCGAGGCGGGGCTCGTGGACGCGCTCAACCAGATCGACGCCCGGGCCGACTGGGACGTCGGCTTTGATCGCAAGAAGCTGTCTCAGATGGAGGGCTTCTACAGCATCAAGTTCCACAGCGGCCCCGGGCGCCCCGATGAGGACGAGTCCGTCAACAACCTCACCGGAGCCACCCCGGTGAACGGTTACCGCCAGGGCCATCAGATTCCCCCTGGTTGCGTCGAGCTCGTCATCATCGCTGAAGTGGGAGGAGCCACCAGAACCATCCGCACCATGGTGGGCGGCACCCCGGCGAGCTCCACCATGGCCGGGATGATGGCCGGAGGCAACATCCTGTTGCGCGGCAACGTGGTGGTCGAAGGCTTCAGCACGCTGACGACCGGCGCCCAGGCGGTCCAGGCCAACCTCCAGTCGAACCGCCCCGACAGTGCCGCCGGGGTCATTCGCTGGGTATCGGCCAATCCGGGAGATCGTGCCAGCGTATCGGGCGCCGTGCGCACCGTGAGTGCTGACGCGGCCGCGATTGACTTCGGACCGGATGCCACCGCCTACCAGGCAGGGAGTTTCGAGGTGGGCGCCACGGCTGTAGCCCTGGGCAGGGTGGACATCGTGGGGGAGATCGGTAACCACACGGGCGATCCGGCACCCGCCATCAACCCGATCGGAACCAACAACCTCCCGGCTGGAGCCTGCTACCAGGGGGGCGACCTGGTGATCAACGGCGATTTGAGCCTGGACGACACCAACCTGTACGTGGACGGCAACCTGACCGTGAACGGCTCGGTGACCGGAACCGGCTCGATCTATGTGAAGGGCGATACCAGCTTTCAGGGCGACGCCGCCATTTACACCAACAACGTCAAGGGGGTTGCCCTCTTCAGCGAAGGGAACGTACGCCTGACCGGGCTCGACGGGACCGCCTACATGGACGCGGTCACCACCAGCAATCCCCAGGCGGCCATCTGGTGGCAGGATGCCCAGGACACGATGCAGGCATTGAATGGTCGGATCCAGACCAGCCTTGCAAATCCCAACGCCAAGATCATGCAGGTGGGTCCGCAATACATCGATGAGATGCGCCAGGTGCTGGGAACTGACGCAAATGCCAACCACGCCACCTGGGACGGTCGCACCCGGGACGCCACCGGTAAGCTGCAGGCCTACCTCAATACTCAGCCAGCCAGCTCGTCGCGCGACTTCATGTTGGAACGGCTCGACTACATGCAGCGAGTCTTCGCCGACGATAACAACCCGTACAACCCGGTCGGGGTCAAGGGTCGTGATGTGCTGAAGGAGTGGGACCAGGGCGGAGACTCTTACTACGGGCTCATCGACGCCGCCACCGACGCAGTTTATGGATCCCCGCAGCACGTCGAGCAGATGCTGAACCTGATCATGCGCATCGACTACGAGAAGATGGGAAGCTCTTACTTCCAGGGAACCATCTACACGAACGGCTGGTTCCATGCCTCCAACGAAATCACCGTCGTGGGGTCTCTCACTTCGGGAGGCGACCGCTCAGGGCAGCCCACCACGATCGGATCGGAAGAGATACGCTGCGGGGACATCGTGCTGGACAACAACTGTCGCCTGACGCTCACGCAGGATTACGCGCCACCGGGGCAGAGCCAGGGAAGCAGCGGACTGAGCCTCAAGTCGTGGCTGGAGCCCTGAGCTCCAGGGGCACCAGCCTGATGGAGGTGCTGGTCGCAATCTCGGTTCTGGGACTTCTGACCGGCCTGCTGCTGATGATCTACATTTCGGGCGCCTCGGTCACACGCAAGGGAGACACCAGGGCCGAGCCGCTGGCCGATGCACAGGTAGCCCTGGCCAACATGACCGCCGACCTGGAGCGCGCCCCGGCCACCGGGATCAGCGTAGCGGCCGACGGGGGCTCGCTGGCTGTGCTCTCGGCCATGGACGAGCAGGGCCAGTTTCAGCTTGACGACCAGGGAGAAGCCCTGTGGCAACGCTGGCATGTCTACTACGTGAGCAACGAGGAGTTGCACCGGGCCTCGGTCAACTGGACGGCCGACCAGACCACACGGGCGACCCCGATCCCCATCGAGGGTCTGAATCCCCCACTCACCATCGATGACTACGAGACCGGGGGACGAGTTCTGGCACGCAATGTCGATAACCTGGACGCCGAGATCCTGGCCAACGGAAACATTGCCGTCAGGCTGGAGCTGAGCAAGAAGCGCTACGGCCGGCCCGACCCCGAAACCCTGCAGTTGCAGTCCGAGGTGCGGTCACGAAACCCCTGAGGCGGCGGGCCCTCAGCCTGCTGGAGGTCTTGATCGCCATGGGCATCGTCGCGGTGGGGCTTCTGACGATGGTCGGCGTCTACCTCAGCGGGATCCGACTGATGGCTCGAGGCGAGCAGATCACCGTGGCCAGCGAGACGGGCCGACGATTCCTGGAGGAAGTCAAAGCCGCAGGCTTTGATACCATCCCGAACGGGAACTTGCACTTTGACGGACGCTTCAACGACCCGCAACAGGGCTCGTTTCCTCCCGTTCCCTATCCGGCCGATGGTCCTTATCGCCTGGAAGTTTTGACCGAGCAACCGGGAACTCGGCTCAAGGCGGTCACCGTCCGCGTCTACTATGACGGTGCAAGCCATGTCGTGCTGGAGACCTACGTTCGTCCCTGACCTGGCTGGCCCGATCCGCTCCCCAGCAAGACTTGCGCCAGACTCTAACGACAGGACAGCAACAAACCGGCAACCATCCCGACTCCTCCGGCCTGCTAAGGTCGGACCCGTGAAAGTCGCGGAAGGCAAGCAGCCGATCTCGGTCGATCTGAAGTATACCTTGCCGGTCTACGACCGCGTGCAACTCGGCACCATGCCGAAAGACTACTTCGATCAGAGCCCCACCCCGGCCATCGGCGAGGTGCACTTCGGCGACGCCCCGCCGCCCGAGCACCCCTTCGCAGTCTTCCGGCAGCTGCCGCGCCTCAACCCCGACGGCACGCCGCTCGTGGAAACCAGGATCGAGCACCTGGAAGGCGCTCCCAAGAACGTGCTGCACACCGGTCTGGCCTGGGGCGCCGGAGCCGCCCTGGGCGGAGCCCTGGTGGGTGGCGCGCTGGGACTCTGGCTGGGCCATCCGATCCTGGCGGCCACGGCCGGCGCCCTGGTGGTGGGCACCGGAGTGGGCCTCTGGCAGGCGAAGGAGGCCAACAAGGACCGGGTGGCGCTGGTGTGGCGCCCCCACCCGATCGAGACCCACCAGATGAAGGGTTTCCGAGAGCTGGTCACGGCCGGCAAGCAGAACGGCCAGGACGCCTACTATCACCACTTCGAGCCCATTCTGGACACCCGGTTGGTGGGCAACTACCAGACCCCACACATCGAGCACTACCAGCTCAAAGGCGACTGCGGCTGCCTGTTCAAGAAGGACGATCAGAGAAAGCCGCACTGAGCCGGCTGATGCAAACCAGATTGTAGCATCAAAACATTCTTGGGAGCTCGGCCCCCCTGGCAAAGGGATGCAAAATCCTCGAAGAGGGCTTATGCATCACTTCCGATCAGAGGCAGTCTGCCGGCGTTCCCTGGCCACCAGGCGGTAAAGCGGACAGAGCCGGTGGGGCTGGCGGGCAGAGGGCTTACCGGTCTGCCGGCGTTACCGGGCCCACCAGGCGGTATACCGCCTGCTCAGAGCGGTAAAGCGGACAGAGCCGGTGGGGCTGGCGGGCAGAGCGCCGCGGCCCAGCGTCCAGCTACGCCGAGGCCGGGGAGAATCAGCCGCAAGCGCCGCCAGCGTGGTCGCAGTATCTGCTTGAGGACGTCGCAACCCGGCTCAGGCCGTGACAATGGCCGGATCGGGCAGGCCCGCGCCGCATCCCGCTCGGGCCCATTCGATGAACTCGCTTCAATTTTCGCCCAGCGTTCGACAGGAACCACTTGCGCAACTAGGAATTCCCGCCCATGCGCACCCTCGACATCGCCTGCGAAGTCATCCTCGACCTGCTGGCCTGCTACACCCGCCCCATCCCCAGTTACCGCCTGGAGAAACTGCTCCGCCGCCAGGAGGTGCCCGTCGACGAGCGCCAGATCCGCTACCTGCTCGAGCGCCAGAGCGGGGTGGAGACCAAGAGGGGCCCCTTCCAGACGATCCTTTTCCTGCTGAGCCGCGCGCAGGCCATCTCGCGCCTGCGAGGTCTCGACAGGCCGCGCCACCAGCGACTGCTCAAGGTGCTGGCAACGCAAACGTGGGACCGCGACTTCAACGACATCCAGGCCATGGGCTGGATGGCCGCCTGGACGGGCGAGAGCGAGATCTTCAGGCAGTCCCTGGCGACCCTGCCGAGCGACATGGTCACGGAGACCTTCTGCCAGCCCTTCGACCCCGACCTGCACGCCTCGCTGCACGAAGAGGTCCGCAGCCCTATCGAGGCATTGCTCATCTCCAGGAGCCTGCACCGCCTCGAGCCCGTTCCCCGATTCAGCCCGGTGACCCCACAGCGGCTCGACGAGTTGAACACTCGCTGCGACTGGCTGCTGCTGCGCGAAGGCCCCGCGGCGGTAAGCGACTTCCTGCGCCAGTGCAAGCTGGCTGCCCCGCACCAGCATGCCTGGAATGACCTCTTCGAGCGGCCCGACCAGGGTGGGGAGATCATGGATGCGGCCCTCAAGAGCTTTCGCAGGCTGGTGGGCGGACGTCCCTTCTTCTTCGACCTGAGCGGGCCACTCCTCGCCCTGGCCCTGCTGCGGGCCAACCAGCTCGACAAGCTCAGAAAGCTGAGCTTCAAGGACAGCCGCTACCCGAACGCGATGAGCTTCCTGCAATGGCCGGCCCGCGCAAGCGAGCAGGCGGCCCACGCCGAGATGGAGGCCCGCATCCCGCTCGGGCTCCCGGGCGGGCCCTCGCTTCTCTTCGCCGGCCTGGCTTTGTTCTGGGTCTTCCCCGAGCATTTCGAGGATTACAGCATCTCCATCCGCGAGGAGAGCCGGCGCATCCGGGAATCGGGCTTCACCTGGATGGCCGACCAGCTCGATCAGCTGCTCCTGCGCTCGAAGGGCAAGAGCGGCCCGCACAGCCTGGTCGACTGGGTGAGCTGTCAGGCCCCCTGGCAGCGCTCTCTGGAGGCGCTGACCCGACTCAACGAAGGCGGTCCCACTCGCGAGCGTCAAAAGGGCGCCACCCGTCTCTTCTGGGAGTACACGCCGGTCGTGCAGAAACTGGTGGCCAGGGAGCAGCGCGAGCTGGGCTCGGGCGAGTGGAGCGCGGGCAAGGTGCTCAGCTTGAAGAAGCTTCGTGACAGCGCTCCCACTTACCTCATCGAGCAAGACCATCGCATCCTCAAGCACCTCCAGCCGGGCGAGCGCCTCGGCAGCCTCGAGCTGGGGGAGCGGGCCTGGCTCGAGCTGGTAGGCCATCCCCACGCGAGCTGCGAGGTCGTGCGGGGTGATTGCGAGCTGAAAGCAGCCCGCCAGGCCGACGTCTGGGTGCTCAAGCTGCACCCGACCTTCCACCACGGGCAGAGTGTGACTCTCGATGACAGCCAGCCACTGCGACTGGTGGTTTACGAGTGGACCCCCGCCCTGGAGCGCGTGGCAGCGGTGGTGGGCCAGGGCCTGCACGTGCCCGAGAGTGGCATCGACCAGCTTCGCGCCACTCTCGAATCGATATCGAGCCTGATCAAGGTGCGGGGCTGGAAGGGCCTGGGCGCCAGGCGCGTTCCGTCGGACGAGACTCTGCGCCTGCTGGCCCGTCCCAGCGGGCAGGGGCTCAAGCTGGAGCTGCGGGTGCGCCCCCTGGGCCAGGGGGGAGCTGCCTTTGCGCCTGGCGAGGGGCCTTCGGAGCTGGCCGGCCAGGTGGAGGGGAAGCTGCTCGAGACCGTGCGCAACCTGAGCCGCGAGAAGCAGCGTGCCGCCAAAGTGCGGTTTACCAGGGCCGAGGAGGCGGGGGACTTCAGCTGGCGCACCTACCTGCTGGAAGACACGCTCGAGCTGCTCGAGGAGATTTCTGCTACCGACCTGGTGCTGGAGTGGCCCGAGGGGGTGGCGCTCAAGCTGCGCAGGCCACAGAAGAGTCCCAGCATGCGGGTGGCCAGCGGGCAAGACTGGTTCTCGGTGGAGGGCGAGCTGGAGATCGATCAGGAGAAGCTCGAGCTCGCCCGCCTGCTCGAGCTGGTTCGATCGAGCCAGGGGCGGTTTGTGCCGCTGGCTCCGGGCGAGTATCTGGCCCTGACCGACGAGTTGCGTCGCAAGCTCGACGACCTGGCAACGGTGGCGGAAGGCAAGAAGGGCCGCGTGCACCCGCTGGCGGCGGGCGCGCTGGAGGACCTGCCGGGCGACCGGAACTGGGAGAAGCACAAGGAGCGGATGGCCAGGGCGCGAGCTCTCGAGCCCAGGCTTCCGCGCACGCTGGAGGCCGAGCTGCGGCCCTACCAGGAGGATGGAGTGCGCTGGATGCTCCGGCTTGCCTCCCTGGGGGCGGGCGCTTGCCTGGCCGACGACATGGGGCTGGGCAAGACGTTACAGGCGCTGGGAGTGCTGCTTGCGCGGGCGGGGGGCGGGCCGGCCCTGGTCGTGGCGCCCACCTCGGTGTGTCCGAACTGGATCGATGAGGCCCGCCGTTTCGCCCCCACGCTCAATCTGCGCCAGCTGCCCGCGCGCGATCGGGGCGAGTTCCTCAAGAGGCTGGGCAGCCACGACGTGCTGGTGGCCAGCTACGGGCTGCTCGAGGAGTTGTCCGGGGCGCGCTGGCACACGGTGGTGCTCGATGAGGCACAGGCCATCAAGAACGCCTCCACGCAACGCTCGAAGGCGGCCCGCGAGCTGGTGAGCGACTATCGCATCATCACCACGGGAACGCCGGTCGAGAACCACCTGGGAGAGCTGTGGAATCTGTTCAGCTTCCTCAATCCTGGCCTGCTGGGCAGCCAGCAGAGCTTCAACCAGCGGTTCGGGTCCGACGACCCGCTTGCGAGGCGCAGGCTCAAGCGCCTGGTAGGGCCGTTCTTGCTGCGGCGCACCAAGTCGCAGGTGCTGAGCGAGCTGCCTCCCCGCACCGACATCACGCTGCACGTGGAGCTTCCGCCTGACGAGCTGGCCCTCTATGAGAGCCTGCGCGAGCAAGCGATGCGTGAGCTGAACGAATCCTCCGACCCCATCACGGTTCTTGCTCAGCTCACCCGGCTGCGGCGGGCGTGCTGTCATCCCGAGCTGGTGGCCCGCGGGTGCGGGCTGCCGGGCGCCAAGCTGCAAGCCTTCCTGGAGCTGGTGGAGGACCTGCGCGAGAACCGCCATCGGGCGCTGGTGTTCAGCCAGTTCGTCGACGTGCTGCAGATCGCCCGCTCTGCCCTGGACCAGCGGGGGGTCAGCTATCAGTATCTGGACGGCTCGACACCCGTGGGCGAGCGCAAAAAGCGCGTGGACGCCTTCCAGGAGGGGGAGGGCGAGGTCTTTCTGATCAGCCTGAAGGCAGGCGGATTCGGGCTCAACCTGACCGGGGCCGACTACGTCCTGCACCTTGATCCGTGGTGGAATCCCGCGGTGGAAGATCAGGCCTCGGATCGGGCCCATCGAATCGGGCAGGAGCGTCCGGTGACGGTCTACCGCCTGGTGGCCCGGGGCACGGTGGAGGAGAAGATCGTGGCCCTGCACGGCCAAAAGCGTGAGCTGGCCGAGAGCCTGCTGGAAGACGGGCACCGCGCGGCCAGCCTGTCCACCGCCGAGCTGGTGCGACTCCTGAGCGAGTAATGTTCTGATGATTCTCTCTCCTGAGCGATGGCTCTAAAGTGAGGTGCTGAAGGTCTTGCAGTAACCTGCGCCGACAGACTTGTATGGAGGCGCCCCCGAAGGATAGGCAAAACCTTCAGCACGTAACGCTCAACACAATAGAGACTGAGTGGAGCTCGATCTCGGAGGGGTCGTCGTTTCAGCCTCGCGCGGGTCCCCTGAGCGCAATCCACCCCGCTACTTCGGCACGATCTTCAAGGTGAAGATCTCAAACGGCCGGAAGTCATAGTAGACCTTGTGGCCCTCCACCTTGAGCGGACGCTCGTCCTCCTCGAGCAGGTTGACCCGAAACGCCTGATCCACCTCGAAATCAAAGCTCAGGGCCACCTGCCCCCGGGTGCGCTGGCACTCGTAGCAACGCACGATCAAAGCATCGCCCTCCTCGGCGCGCTTGACGGTCTCCACCACCACCTCCAGGCGACTCGTGCGCACCAGGGGACGCCGCCCCCGGGCCGGGCCACCGGAGCCGCGCATGGCCCGGGCCGGGTCGTTGAGCTGGTAAGCATGCTTGATGGTCTTGACCCCCAGCGGCCCGAAGTGGGGCAGCAGGCTGTAGACAAAGCGGTGCTCGCCTTTGTCGGCCTCGGGATCGGGCTCGCTGGGCGAGCGCAGCAGGCTGAGGCGCACCACGTTGCCCTGCACGTCATGGCCGTACTTGCAGTCGTTGAGCAGGCTCACCCCGTAGTCTCCCTCGGAGAGGTCCACCCACCTGTGGGCGCAGGTTTCGAAGCGGGCCCAATCCCAGCTGGTGTTGCGGTGGGTGGGGCGGTAGACGTGCCCCCACTGCACCTCGAAGCAGGCCTGGCTCTGGTGGATGTCCAGCGGGAAGGCGGCCTTCAGCAACACATGGCGCTCTTGCCAGTCAACCCGGCAGTCGAAGTCGAGCCGCTCGGAAGAGTGAGACAACGAGATGCGCTGGACCAGCGTGCTGGAGAACAGCTTGCGCTGCACCTCCAGGGTAGCCACCAGGGGGCCCTCCTCGACCACGCGCATGGAGCTGGCCGGCTCGGCCGTCCAGCTGCGCTCGTCATAGTAGATGTCGACGTCCCAGGCGTTCCAGCTCAGGGGGCGATCTTCAAAAAGCAAGAGCTCGGCCTTGCCGCTCAGCACCTCGCGGCGGGCCGGCTTGTGGTAGACCCGCGCCACATCCCCCGCTTCATCGAGCTCGACGCGCAGGAAGGCGTTCTCGAGCCATCCTTCCCCGGCCCGGACCGGCTCCTCGGCCAGAGGGGCCGGGGTGCCCGAAGCCAGCGGCTTGAGGCTGTAGGGCTCCTGCTTGACGGAGAGCCAGGCCCCGCCCTCGGCCAGCTGCATGGGGACGCCGTCCAGCTTGATCACCGGGCTCTCCAGGAAGACAGGATCGTTGCGCTCGAATGCGGTGGGGTTGACCACCACCACCGCCCCTCCCAGCTCGCCCGTCAGGCGCTCGAAGGCGCTCTTCCAGGCGTGCTGGGCCAGTTGCTCCACCTCGCGGTAGTGGGCCTCCGAGTCCTGGTAGACCTCGGCGATGCTCGAGCCGGGCAAAATGTCGTGGAACTGGTTGAGGCAGACCAGCTCCCAGGCCCGGGACAGGCCGCCAGTGGGATAGCCCCCGCCCGGATCCACCAGCCAGGCCCAGCTGGCCAGAAACTCGGCGTCGTGCAGCAGCATCTCGCTCTTACGGTTGGCCCGCTTGTTGCGGGCCTGGCTGGTGTAGGTGCCGCGGTGCAGCTCGAGGTAGAGCTCGCCGTCCCACACCGGGAGGCGCTCAGACTGCTCCTCCAAACGCTCGAAGAAGGCTCCCACGCTGGCCTGGCGCACCTGTGGGGTGGCCGGAAACGAGCGCATCTCGCGCAGATTCTCGAGCATCTGCCGGGTGGGGCCACCCCCCCCGTCCCCGTGGCCAAACAGCATGAGCACGTTGTCATGCAGCTCTTTCTGCTTGAGGGTGCGCCAACAACCCAGCACCTGCTCGGGCACGGCCTGGGAGTTGTAGGTGGAGGCATAGCGGCCGCCCAGCTCGGGCGAGGTCGAGAAGTGCGTCAGCACGCGCGTGCCGTCCAGCCCCTGCCACCAGAAGCTGTCGTAGGGGAGGCGGTTGTACTGGTTCCAACCGATCTTGATGGTGAAGAAGTACTTCAGCCCGGCCTCGCGGATGAGCTGGGGCAGGGCGGCCGAGTAGCCGAACACGTCCGGCAAGAACAGCACGGGGGTCTCGGCCCGGGGGCCGAAGTGCTTGCGAAAGTAGCGCCGTCCCAGCAGGAGCTGGCGGGCCAGCGACTCGGCTCCGCTGAGGTTGGCGTCGGCCTCGACCCACATGCCCCCGGTGCACTCCCAGCGCCCTTCGGCGATGCGCTGCGCGATGGCGGCGAAGAGCTCGGGATGGTCCTGGCGCACGAAGTCGTAGAGCTGGGGCTGGCTCTGGGTATAGTGGTATTCGGGGAACTCGTCCATCAGCCGCAGCACGGTGGAGAAGCTGCGCTCGGCCTTGCGGCGGGTCTGGCTCAGGGGCCAGAGCCAGGCCAGGTCGATGTGGGCGTGGCCAGAGGCAAAGAGCTGCACCGGCAGCGGAGGGCCGCTCTGCTCCACCGCCTGGCGCAACAGCTTCAGCGCCTCGGGAACGCTGGCGTAGAAACGCTCACCGTGGGGCTCGCGGGTATCCAGCATCAGGAAGGCTCGGTCCAGGGCGTCAAGGAGCTTGCCGCGCACCGGGTCGTGCTCACTCAGATGGATGGCGATGCCGTGAGCCACCCGGGCCAGAGCCAGGAGCTCGCGAGTGGGCAGGTCAGGCTCGACCAGAAGGCAGGGCTTCATCAGCAGCTTGCGGCCAGGATCGCCCAGGTGGTTTCCCCCCATGCCAGTCCAGCCGTGCAGCTCCAGGCGGTGAGAGCGACCGTCTTGCAGGGTGCCGGGCAGGCGGATCTCCTGGTGATGCCGGTCGCAGGCGGCGTAGAGCAGGCCGTCGAGATACACGGCCGCCTCGGGATGGCTGAAGTCGCCCGCCTCGCCCAGGGGTAGAAAGAGAGCCAGCGGACCGGTCCAATCGGCGGGAACCTTGAGCTGGGTGCGCAGCAGGAAGTCGAGCCGCCAGCGCCCCCAGTAGCTCAGCGGGGTGACCTCGGGCCAGCCCCGCGCCTCGTCGCCCAGCGGGGGAGCCTCCAGGGGCGACTCCAGCGTCTTGAGCCGGAAGGGCTTCAGGGGGGTGGTGCGGCGGTAGACCAGGCCCTCGACGAGCTTGAGGCGGCGGTCGATCTTCTCGGCCGTCCAGCGGTGTTGGTGGTGCACCCTGGCGCTTTTGCGGTCTGGCAGTGGTTTCCCTGGCCGGCGTCGAAGTCTCCGATTCTTTGACGGAGGTGGAATGAGCATGCGCAAGTGGTTGGGATGTCTGGTGCTGGCCCTGATCGTGGCCGGCTGCGGGTCGAACCCGGGAGACGAGCTGATCCGGGTCTCGAGCAGTAAGATGCAGGTGGACATTCTGGCCATGGGCCGGATCGTGGACCAGAGCCCCGAGGCCGTAAAGTACGCCAACTCGGATGGAACCACGGCGCTGCACGCGGCCTGCAAGGTCTGGAACTACGTGGCCGTCGGCCGCCTGGTGGGGGCCGGGGCCGATGTGAACGCCAGGGACAAGCTGGGCAACACGCCTATGCATTATGCCCTGGGCGCCATCGAGGCCCAGAATCAGGGGGCCAGCAAGGGTCTGCCCGGTACGCCTCTGACGGCCGAGCAGAAGGTGGCCCGCAACAACGTGCAGGCCGGCGTGACCTTCGCCCAGGAGAACGACCGCGACGACATCGTCAAGTTCCTGCTCAAGAGCAAGGCCGACGCGACCATCAAGAACAACGAAGGCAAGACCCCGCCCGAGTTCTCCAGCCAATCCCAGGCAGTCTACCAGGGCGCTTTGAACCGACTGAAGGGCGGGCGTTAAGGCGCCGCGCGTTGAACAACTTCAGGAACTGGCGCCGTTCACCAGATTGTCTGCACTCTGAACAAATCAACACGCGGGAGTGTAGTCAGGGCAGCCGGGCGGTGCCCCAGGCCAGGAAGTCGTTCAGATCGTTCAGCTCACTTTGGATCACGGCGTAGGTGCGCTTGTGGTCGATGTCCAGGTAAAGGTGAACCAGCACGTTCCGAAAGCGTGCCCAGCCCTGGAGCCGAGCCGCCAGACCTGCTTCCATGTGCCCTGCTCGGGTCAACTTCTCAAAGGCGGCCGCATTCGTCTCAGGAGTCTCCAGGCCCCGGTCGGCGATCAGATGGTGAGCGATGTCCAGGACGGCTTCAACAGCGAGGTGCAGATAGCGCTCTGCCAGGTCGTGCAATTCGGGCCGAGCCACGAACTCGGCCTCAGGAACCGCCTGAAAGGCTCGCAGCCTCTCCAAATAGCCGGCCAGCGCGTCGAGCCGCCGCGATAAGGTCGCTCGGTCCACCATGAATCGCTTGTCCCTTCAGCAGGCGTTGCCGGGTCGCCTGGTAGTGCAACTCATACCACGGGACCAGGTCGCAGTACTCGCGGATGCTCCTGACCTGAAACGCGAGCCTCTCGTTATGATTGCGCTCGAACAGCAGCCGGCCGTCACGAAAGACGCGCTGCCTGAGGAGCGGCGGTGCGTCATCCAGGATCAATAGATGCAGCCTGTCATCGGCGGCATCCAGTCGTTGCAGCAACTGCCAGAAAGCATCTTCGGGTGCACCCGACGCCAGCGCGACAGCCAGGTCGACGTCGCTGTCAGCACGAGCTTCACCCCTCGCCGTAGAGCCAAAGAGGTATCCGAACGATACCCAGGGCAAGCTCTCCAACTGGGCTCGCAGCTTTGCTTCTCGGGTTTCATTCCAAAAACTCATGGCCAGAGTAGAATGTTCGCTCTCCCCGGCATCTCCCCCCGCTCAGCCGAGCGCCAGGTCGAGCGCCATCATCACCACGAACCCGACCAGGAACGACAAGCTCGCCAGGTCGCTCCGCCCGCGGCGATGGGCCGCCGGCAGGACCTCCTCGATGACCACGAAGATCATTGCCCCGGCCGCGAAGGCCAGCGCAAAAGGCAGCAGGGGACGGACCCAGAGCACCAGCCCGGCCCCAACCACGGCCGCCAGCGGCTCCACCAGCGCCGAGGCCTGACCCCACAAAAAGCTTTCTCTGGCGGATTTGCCCTCCTGGCGGATCGGCATGGCCACGGCCATCCCTTCGGGCACGTTCTGGAGCGCGATTCCCAGGGTGAGGGCCAGAGCCGCTCCCAGTGTTGCGCCTGGCAGGCCCGAGCCCACGGCGCCGAAGGCCACCCCGATGGCTAACCCCTCGGGGATGTTGTGCAGCGTGATCGCCAGCACCAGCAACAACGCACGGTGCCAGTCCGTCTTGATCCCTTCGGGGGTTTGCAGACCCGGGTGGAGATGGGGCAAGAGCAGGTCGACCAGGCGGATGCTGGCCGCTCCCAGCACGCAGCCCACCGTTGCGGGCAGCCAGCGAGGCATCCCGAGCTGGGTGGACAGCTCGACGGCCGGCTCGAGCAAGGACCAGAAACTGGCCGCGATCATGACCCCGCCGGCGAACCCCAACGAGCCATCCAACCAGACCGAGCCCGGCTGCTTGCGCCCGAAGACCACCGTGGCCCCCAGAGCGGTGAGAGCCCAGGTGAAAAGACCTGCTCCCAGAGCGAGCATGACCGGTGAAGGCATACTCGAAGCATAAAATCCCCGGCCGGAGCCAGAAATGACCCAGGTCATCCATCCCGAAGCAGCAGAGATACCGCCCGGCTCCACAGCTCGGCGGACAGGTCGCGGGCCAGCAGCACCCGGTCACCCGCGCCCTTCAGGCGCCACTGGCCAGGCGCCTTCCCGAGCGCGGCGCGGGCGGCCCGCTCGAACTCCTCGGCCTCCGCGGCCGAGTCCCAGCGCGTCAGCCAGACCAGGCAATGCTGGCCATCCTTTTCATAGATCGCCATCCGATCATTGCCCCATCCTTCAGCCGCCTGCCGAAACCCGCGCACGCCATGCTGCTCGAGAAAGACGCGCAGGGTGAACTCGCCCCCGGAGTCCTGGCCCAGCTCCTTCCAGCCCGCCAAGCTGAGCTTGAGGGCCAGGGGAAGGGGCTGCTCATCGGCCAGGTAACGCTCGGGATGGTAGATCTGCTCCGACGAGATCGGCTGGCGGGCATAGCACTCGTTCACCAGCTCCCAACCGCCGTAACGGCGCAGCGCATTGATGAAGTCACAGCCCACCATATAGGGGAACATCAGCTGGCGCTGGAAGTAGAGCGGCGCCTCGCGGAACTTGCCCATGCCCGGCAGCGGCACGATGCTCAGCATGGCCCCCATGGCCTCCATGCTCATCCCGGACTCGGCCGAGTTGGTCCCCTGGCGGGCCAGCATGAGGTCGTACATGACCGAGGTAGCCTCGCCCTCGATCAGTCCCGAGAAGCCCAGCTCGCGGTCGCTGTTGCCCAGCTTCGCCAGGTCCATCTGGCGGGCTTTGAGGTCGAAGCGCTGGTTCTGCAGGGCGTGGTCGAGCTCGTGGAGGGTGATCATGGCGTCTTCATCGGCGCTCTTGAGGGCTTTGTTGAGCCAGCTCTGCTCGCGCACCACCACGAAAAAGTAATCGTGGATGGGGTCGTAGGCCCCCGCGATCTGCTCTTGCATCAGGTCGAGCAGGAAGGGGCGCAGCTTGAAGTCGGGCGCCACCATGCCCAGAAGGATCAGCAGGCGCTCGTCGCGGTGCTGGCGCTCGCTCGGGTAATGCAGCTCGATCTGCTCGTCGAGAAAGCGCCGTACGCCCTCGGGGGTCATGACCGTGTAGCGCACCGGATAACTGAACTTGAGCCCGCGCAGCTCCTCCAGCCGGCGCGAGAGGGAGGCCAGGGGGGCGGTGCTCTGCAGGTGGCGGGCCTGGCGCAGGAGCACGGCCGACTCCCAGACGATCCGGATGGGAGTGAGCAGGGCCCAGCCAGGGGTCTTCTCCAGGGTCTCGCGGCCGGGGGTGGCCCAGGCCGGGGGGGTCAGGGCCAGCACAAGGACGAGGAGCCAGCGCATCAAGCTCTACTCAGGGGCCATCAGGTCGCCCACCGTGAGAGCCGGTCCGGGCACAGCGGTTGGCTGGATCGTGTCGGAAGGACCATAGACCCGCCGCACCCGGTAGGAGAAACCGAAGGGAGCGGTCTGGTCGGGCTGGGGCTCGAGGTGTTGCTCGAGGCAACGGTCGACCAGGTTGACGATCCAGTACTCGGGAATGCCGGTGCTGGCGTAAAGAGCGGTCTTCTTGAGCCGGTCATAGGCCAGCGAGGTGTAGGAGACCTCGATGACCAGGTCGGCCCGGGTGGGGTGACGGCGGGCCTGACGCTGCTCTTCCGGTCGCACCAGGGCAAAGTCGGGCTCGGGCTCGGAATACTCCCCGGACTGCACCGGCAGGCCCACGCGGACGAGATGAGTGGCGCCGTAGCTTCGAACCAGGAGGTTCGTGGCCAGGGCCACCGAGTCGCTGTGCATCTTGTCGTGAGCGCTCAATGGCAGGATCTCCCCGTCGATCAGCTCGACCCGCTCGCCGGCGAAGATTCCGGCCTCGGCCATCTTGTTGTATTCTTCCACCGTGAAGCGGCGGGGCTTGAGCTCGAGCATCATCGGCAAACTTCGCTCCGGTCTGGAATGCGTCCTCTCAATCACTCAGGCGCAACCTCTTCCACCCGAACCCCCAGCTGCCCGTCGCAAAGGTGCACCCGCAGGGCCTCGCCCGGCACCCGCCCGGCCACGCTGCGCACCAGCCGCCCCTCTTCGTCGCGGGTGAGCGCGTAACCGCGCTGCAGCACGCTCAGGGGGCTGAGGGCGTCGAGCTGGCCGGCCAGGGCTCCCAACTGCTGGCGGCGCCGCTCCAAATCGTGGACGGCAGCCTGTCCCAGCCGGGCCTCAAGAGACTCCTGCAGGCTCCTCAGCGGGGTCAGGCTCAATTGCGGCACCACCAGCAGGCTCAGCTCGGCCCGGCGCGAGCGCACCCAAGAGATCGCCCCGCGCAGCAGGCGGCCCTCAAGCGTGCCCAGGCCCTGACGCGCCAGCTCCACCGCGGGAGGGCGCAGGCTGTGCTGCAAGAGGGCCAGCCGCTCGCGCTGCAGGGCCAGGCCGCGCTCGAGGGCTGAGCCAAGCCGGGGCTGCAACTCTCCGAGGCGGGCTCGCTCGCGGCCCAGCACCAGGCTGGGGTGGCGAGAGCGCACCGCCTGGGCCAGCCCCTCCAGTTGCACTCGCTCGAGCTGGATGCGCGCGCTCTGCGCCCTGGACAGTGCGGCGCGAAGACCGGACAACTCGGCCCGCTCGGGCTGCACCAGTCGCTCGGGGAAGCGCAGCACCGGGCTGCGCCGCAGGCGCTCGAGCCTCTCGCGATGGCCCTCGAGGCGGCGAAACAGCGCCCGCTCGAGCCGCGTGCGGACCTGCTCGAGCGTGCCCAGCAGCTCGCCCCGGTCGGCGGCCACCAGCTCGGCTGCGGCCGTGGGGGTGGGAGCGCGCCGATCGGCGGCCATGTCGCACAGGGTGACATCGGTCTCGTGCCCGATGGCCGATACCACCGGCACCGGGCAGGCCGCCACCGCCCGCACCAGGCCCTCGTCGTTGAAAGCCATCAGGTCTTCCAGCGAGCCGCCTCCGCGGGCCACGATCACGCAGTCGACCCCGAAGGCCACCACCCGCTCCAGGGCGCGCACCAGTCGCCCCGGGGCGTCGGCCCCCTGCACCGGCGCCGGGGAGACGATCAGCTGCACCCCGGGATTGCGACGCTTGAGCGTGGTCGCGATGTCGCGCAACACCGCCCCGTCGCGCGAGGTCACCACGCCCACCCGGACCGGCAGCAGCGGGAGGCGGCGCTTGCGGGCGGGGTCGAAAAGCCCCTCGGCGGTCAACCGGGCGCGCAGCTCCTCGAGCCGCAGGCGCAGGGCGCCTTCGCCGTCGGGCCGCATCCGCCGCACCTGGAGTTGCAGCTGACCCCGCTGGCCGTAGAGCTCGATGCCCCCGTGCAGCAACACCTGCAGTCCGTTGGAGGGAGGAAAGCGCACCTGGGTGGCGGCCATGGCGAACATCACGCAGCGGATCTCGGAGCGATCATCCTTGAGAGCAAAGTAGAGATGGCCGGCCGAGGAGCGCCGAAAGTCTGAGATCTCGCCTCGCACCACCAGGGTCTGCAGGGCGGGCTGGGCCTCGAGCGCCTGATGCAGGGCGCCCATCAAGCTGGTGACGGAGTGGATCCCCTGGCCGCTCGTCACGAGACCAGGGCAGCCTCGGCCCGCTGGTAGATCAGCTTGAGCCCCTCGCACAGCACCGAGGGCCGATCGACCCCGCCGCCCATCTGGCGCTCGAAAGGGCACCCCCCCCGGCACAGCTCGCGCCATCGGCACTCAGAGCAGGCCTCGGGGATGGCCCGCCAGCCGGAGAACATGGCCTTTGTCTCGGGAGCGTCGAGCAGAGCATCGAGATCGGTCGCGTGCAGGTTACCCAGCCGGGTCTCGGGGAAGGCCGAGAACTCGTCGCAAGGATAGACATCGCCGTTGTGGGCAAAAGTGATGTAGGCCGAGCAGTCACCCTCGAGCTTGCAGTAACCGCTCTCCAGGCCCGACAGCTTGCGCACCAGCCCGGCCAGCCCGCGAATCTTGAAGTCGGCCCGGCCCAGGGCCAGCCAGCGGTCCAGCACCCGGGTCATGAACCTGCCGTAGGCCACTGCTCCCACCCGTACCTCCAGCCTTCCCTCGGTGAAGCGAAGAGCGGGGGCGAAGTCGACCTCGGGCAAGCCGAGCGAGGCGAAGTAGTCTACCAGCTCCTCGGGGTGGGCGAGGGTGTGGGTGTCGACCACACAGGACGAGCGCGGCTTCAGACCGGCCGCCTGCAGGCAGGCCAGGGCGCGCACCACGGCAGCGTGGCTGCCCCGGCCGCCCTGGTTGAGGCGGCGCTGATCGTGCAGCTCTTGTGGACCGTCCAGGCTGAGGGTCACGCCAAAGCCTCGCCGGGCCAGGAAAGCGGCCCACTCCTCATCGACCAAAACGGCGTTGGTCTGCAGCGAATGACGCAGCGGGCGGCCCTCGAAATGAAGGTCGGCCCGCTCGACGACCTCGCGAAAGCGCGCCAGGCCGGCCAGGGTGGGCTCACCACCGAACCAGAGCAGGCTGGCCGTGCCTCGGGTCAAGCGGGCCGTCTCGGAGAGGGCGCGCTCGAGCGTCTCGTCGGCCATGACTTGACCCGGCCGCAGCCTACCGCTCTGATAGCAGTAGGCGCAGGCCAGGTTGCAGGCCTCGATCAGCTTGATGACCGCGACGAGCCGGCGGCCTACCCCTTGAACCACGTGAAGGTATCGGGATCGGCCGGCTGGCTGAGCACGCCGGCCAGGGCGGGATTCACCGGGGGCACCTGCTCGACAGTGGGCTGGGGAGCGGCGGGGGGTTGCTGCTGGGTCATGACGTTCCTCCTTGAAGGTTCTTCCTCGGCGCCGAACTTCAGTTCGTGGGTTTGGCGGACGGCTTCGGGGCAGGGGAAGCGACTCCTGTGGCCGGCGAGGGAGAGGGGGCAGCCGGGCTCGGAGAGGCCGCCGGCGGCGGCGCAGCTGTCCGCAGGTCCAGCGCCTGCCAGACCACGCGTCCGTTCTCGTCGTAGATGGCCAGGCGCGCCTGATCGTCGGGCGAGAGGCCGATCACGATGCGCGAGCGTCCCTGCGAGTCATAGAGCACCAGGCCGTTCAGGTCCTCGGCCGTACGGCCCAGGACGGCCAGCTGGCCTCCCCGGTAAGTGACCAACCCCAGGCCGCCCTGCGGGGTCACGGTCATTCCGTAGCGGGGACCGGAGGAGTCGTTCAGCACCAGGCCCTGGGTCACCACCGCGCCCAGCTCGGCCCAGGTCTGGTAGACCAGACAGGCGCCCACCACGAACAAAAGCACCAGGCCGATGGCCCCGACGCGTTTTAGGGCGTGATTCTGGGCTTCCAGGTACTCGACCCGTTCGATCAGGTCGTCAAGCGGTTCACTCAAGGGGCAGGGCCTCCCGGAAAGTCTCGTGCTCCGGCCCTTCGGGCGGGCGCCGAGCTACTCCTCCAGCAGGTAGGCCAGCAACCGCGCGTGGAACTCGCGCTCATGGTGGTCCTGGATGTCTGCCCGGGCTCGATTGATCACCGAGAACACGGCCGATACCAGGAAGAACAGGTATTCCGGCCGGGGAGTGGAGTTGCTCAGCAGGTGCTCCACCAGGGAATGAGCCGGGTTGAGCATCACTCGCCCGTCGGGGGTGCAGGCGCAGAACGTGCCCTTGGGGGTGGGACCGAAAGAGATGATCTGCGGCACGGCCTTGACCAGCTCCGGGTCATCGCCCAGGATGGCGCGCATCTGCGAGCGCAGAGTGCCTGCCAGGCGCTCGCGGGCGTTGGTTGCATTCTGGGCGACGGGCTCAGCCATGGGAGACTCTTCTACCTCAGAGAGGGGCGGCGTCCCTTCCTCGGGCCTGGCAAACAGGGAGAGCTCACGCAGGGGCGAGCCCAGGAGACCCAGGCCCGACCCATCCCAGTCGCGCCAGTTGAGGATGCGCTCGCCAGCCAGCCGCTGCTGATCGGGGGTCAGTCGCGGATAGAGCAGGAACAGCTCGCGCTCGAGCTGATCCAGCGGCAGCATGGCCTCCAAATCGGGAACCTGGCCCAGCACCACCCCCAGCACGCCCCGATGGTGGCCCAGGGGATGAGTCAGCCAGTTTCCGTCGCTGGCCTGCACGCGCACTTCCCCCGCCTCCCCCTCCAGGGGGACGCCCAGCTCGCCGTCCAGGGGCGCCTCCAGCGGCAAACGCACCAGCCAGGCCCGTTCCGGCCAGAGGACGTCCAGCCGGGTGGCGGGAGGTCGGTAGGGCACCAGCACCAGCAAGCTCCCCCACGACTGCACCTGCTCGGGCCGGAGGCGATAAAGCGGACCGGCCGGGTGGGCCGCCGGCGCGCGCATCCCCGGGGTGAGGTATTCCACCGGTCCGGCCAGTAGATCCCTCAGCTTGTAGGCCCGCCCCAGCACGTCGCCCCGCACCTCCACCTGGTGGAGCTCGCTCTCGAGCTCGCGGTGGGCCTGGCTGCAGCGGTGGGCCAGAAAGAACAGGTACTCCGGGCTCTCGGCGGCCCGGGCCAGGCCCAGCCCGGTGGCCAGCTCCACCAGCTCGCGTTGCCACTCCTTGCCCTCGCCCGGCTCGCTCAGCACGACCTGGAAAGGAACCGCACTGCGCTTCAAGAGAGGCTCGGCCCCGGGCAGGATGATCCAGCTCTTTTTCTCACGCGTCAGGCCCAGCTTTCCCTCAAAGGGAGCAGCAAGCTCGTAGACGGCCTCGCACACGCCCTCAGAAAGCCCGGGCAAAGTGACCGAGCGCGATGATCTCTGCCCGGGCTCCAGCTTGTGGCGCGGAAACAGTTTGCGCAGGGGGATCTTCTCTCGCTGCGGCAGGTCGGGGGTGGCATCCTGGGCGATGAGAATCAGCAGCCGGTCGAGCGAGAGCCCCCCTGAGAGAAGCGGAAGCTGACAGACGGACCGCACCCAGGGAGTGCGGGCATGGCCAAGCTCCAGGTAACCGGGCAGGAGCGAGCAGAAGAAGTCCAGCAGTCCGGGGCATTCGGGCTCGATACGGGCCCACTTGAGAGCCAGCTCACGCAGCTCGAGCTGCAGGTCATGACACAACCTGGCTCGTCCTCGGCCGACCTTGTCGTAGGAAGCGTTAGGCGCGCCCACCTCGGCGATGTCCACCCGACCACGCACGCTCCCGAAAGGGGGAGGCTCCAGCAGGACCCGCTCCAGCAGCCGATCTTTGTAGAGAGCCTCCACCTCGAAACGCGGGTTCACGCCGCGGGCTCGCTCCAGCACCAGGGCTCCGTGGGCGAGCTCGTGGCGAACCAGGCCCTCAGGCAGGGGCTCCGTGACCACCTCTCGTTCCAGGTAGATCTTCTCGCGCAAGAGCGGCTCCAGGTCCGGGCTGGCATCCACCAGATGCTCCTCGCCCAGGAAGTGGACCAGCCAGGACCACTCGTCGGCGCTGACCAGCAGCGCATCGCGCACCGGTTGGCTCAGATCGGGGGGCGGGGCCTGCTCGAGGTAACGCACCTTCTCTCGCTCGCGCAGCTCGGCCAGGCTCGGGTGGGAGCCATCCAGGGCCGTGAAGAGCGGGAAGCGCTCCAGCTCCTCGACCAGAGGTGAGGCGTCCTGGCGCTCGAGCCGCCAGCGCAACAGATTCTGCAGGTGCGGCCGGGCCAGGCCCTGGTCGATATGGCTCAGCACCAGCAGGGCCGGCTCGATCTCGCGCGCGATTTCCTGGCACGCCGCGCTCCAGGCCTCGTCGTGATCGACCCCGGTCCAGCGCCGATTGGGAGTCAGCCGGTCGTCGTCCCAGGCGATCGAGAGACCGCGCGGCAACTGCACCTCGGTGTCCAGACCCAGCGGACGGGCGGACTTGAAGAAGAGCAGCCCGGGCGGCACGGCGGGATCGCTGTGGAAGACCAGCTCGCCTCGCTGGAGGGGGATGCGGGCCAGGTAAAGCCCGTTGCCCAGCCTCACCGGCACCGGGCGACCCTCCTCCCAGCAACACCGGCTCAGGGCCGCCTGGTGGGCCTCCTGGAGCAGCTCGCCGGCATCCTTGAGCACTTTGAAGATGCGGGCCAGGTGGGGGCTGGAGCGCTCGGTCAGGCGCAGCACGGGCTGACCATCAAGGGGCGCCTCCTTCCAGGTGCCGGTGGTGACCCAGAGGCACTGCTCCTTCTCGAAGGCCTGCAGGGCCGCGCGCAGGTCCACCGGCTGGCCGGCGTGGTCCTCCCAAAGGGGCGCGGCCGCCAGGCTCTGGCGGTAGGCGCGCCAGGCATCGGAGTAGTCGGCGGCCTTGATCTCGTTGCCGATGGCGTGGCGCAGAACCCCGGCCATATCCTCATCCAGGAGGGCGCCGGCCAGCTTCGTCAGGGCCAGCCGCACCAGCGAGCGCAGCCAGATCATCAGGTGGCGGTATTTCTCGTCCTCCACCACCCCGCTGTGGGAGACGTTAACGCTCAGCGCGGGAGCGTCCAGCACAGCCTGGACCCAGGTAGGCCCCAGCTCGACGTCCTCTTCGCAAACCAGCACCCCGTGACGCAAAAAGCGCACCCGACCGCTCAGCCTGGCGCCCTCAGGCGGGTGGGGCAACAGACCCAGAACGGCTCCACGACAACCTTCCGGTGGCAGGCTCAGGTGCACACGGGCCGGCTCGATCGGCACCGCCTCCCCGGCCTGCACCGTGGCCACAGCCTGCATGCGAACCGGCTCGAACAGCTCCTTGCCGTTGAGCACCACCGGAGCCAGACAACAGCGCTCTTTGAGAACCTGAGCCTCAGGGGCTTGACCGGTCACGAATCGGCGCAGCACCTTCCAGCTCACCCGCTCGCGCAGGTGGAGCTCGTTTCGCTCGCAGGGCCGGGGCTGGCTGGAGACGCTCAGCTCCAGACCCTTGAGCTCGAGCAGAGTACTGCCCGAGCGCAGCACGACCCGGGCCGGATTCAGGGCCGCAGCTGCGTTCAGAGCGATGGCCAGCTCGCGCAGCCGACCGGTGGGGTCTTGCTCGGGCTGCTCGCTGAGCAGATAGGCGAACAGATTCTCCAACTCCACCGTCCCGAAAAACGGGCCGTCAAAGCGCAGAATGCAGTCGTCCGAGTCGGTGGTCACCTCGATGCGGGTGGCCCCGTTGGCCACCCCCGCGGCCACCGCGTGGGCCACCCAGCGGTGCGGGTCGAGCAACTGAAAGCGACGCAGCTTCTCGCGCGCCTTGCGCCAGTCCAGCGTGAATCCCCCGCCCGAGTCGCGCCGCCCGGCCTGGCGCAGCTCGCCAAGCAGCTCGTCGAGCTCGGTGCTCACTGCCGCCAGCTCCGCTCCAGCGTCAGGAACTCGTCCAAGGTCAGGGTCTCGGGCCTTCGGGTGGGATCGATGCCCGAGCGCTGCCAGGTCTCGGCGTCCACCAGTCCCGCCAGCGAGCTCTTGAGCATCTTGCGCCGCTGAGCGAAGGCGGTGCGCACCAGCCTCTCCAGCCGGGCCACCTCAAGCCCCTCGGGCAGCGGTCGGGGCACCAGGTGGAGCACCGCCGACTCCACCTCGGGCGGAGGCGCAAAGCAGCGCGCCGGCACCGTGAAGAGGAGCTCGGCCCGGGCACGCAGCTGCACGAAGTGAGAGAGCGAGCCCGACGAGCGGGTGCCCCGGGCGACCACGCGCTCGGCCACCTCCTTTTGCACCATCAGCCACATGGCGCTGAACAGACCGAACGGCGCGCACAAAAGCTTCTCCAGGATGGGCGTGGTGACCGCGTAGGGCAGGTTGGCCACCACCTTCCAACCCGGCTCGGGCAGGAGCTTCGCCAGGTCCACATCCAGGAAGTCCTGCCGCACCACAGTCAGGTTGGGAGCCGCCCCCAACCGCGAGGCCCAGTGCGGGTCGATCTCGCAAGCCAGCACCCGGCCCGCCCGCAAGATCATCGGCAGCGTCAGAGCCCCTGCCCCCGGCCCGATCTCCAGCACCCGATCCTCGCACGTCAACCGGGCGGCCTCCAGAATGCGCTCCACCACTGTGGAGTCGCGCAAGAAATGCTGGCTCCAACGCGGCTTCTTGGGCATGGGAACGGTTTCGAGGGGCTCGGTTCGGTTTACCTGCACTTGTCCGGGCCCGAGTCAGCAGCGCCGGCGAACGTCTGCTCGACCAGCCTGCCCGAGACCGTTGGAGCGCGGCTCTGGGGAAGCCCGGCGCGGCCATCGCTGTGCCTGAGCCAGGTTCTTTTCAGTATTTGATCAGACCTGCGGAGTATCCTCGTCGAGAGGACGAACCTGAGGGAGGAAAACCGTGATTACGAGCTATTATGGATATCAAGCAGCAGCTTCGACCCGGGTGCAGTCCGCCGCAGGCGGGCCGGCCGAGGGCAAGTACCTGGTCCAGCGCCGCCACGAAGCCCCCGACGACGGCTACAATGGTGGCCAGGCCACCATGCGCTACGTCAAGACGGATGAGCCGATTCCGGGCGAGACGCTGTTCCACGGCCCCTTCCGCAAAATCACCGACTACGGGGACGGAAAGTACA
This sequence comes from bacterium CPR1, assembly GCA_021404945.1. Taxonomy (GTDB): domain Bacteria; phylum Vulcanimicrobiota; class Xenobia; order Xenobiales; family QWHO01; genus QWHO01. Next base: position 4,213 of record QWHO01000013.1, on the reverse strand, counting down.
GCGAGCCGACCTTCTCCTATGTGCCGGTCGATCCCAAGCAGGTCACGACCAGCATCTACAACGGGCCCGGGCTAGGAGACGTGGAAGTCTTCTGATCCTGGTTTCGGGCGCACCACCGTGCCCGCGAACACCAGTGCCCCCCGGCGCTGGCCGACCTGGCCGGGTTGATTGAGGCCCTCGGCAAGCTGGCGAGCCTTTGGCGGGTTGACATTCCGGGCGTGGCGCAAGCGTGGAGCGAGTGCTCGCAGACCTCAGCGGGGAGTGGCCGACTCGCCAGCTCGGACCGAAGAGCGCAAGATCGCCTCCAACACCCCTCCGGCGATGGCCCGAGCCTTGTCGGAGATGGTGCAAAGATCGGTATCCAGGCGCGGATCCACGTCGGCCAGCTTCTCTCCCTGGCTGACCTCCAGGCCCGACGTGATCAGTCCCCGCAGGAGCCCCGTCAGGTGCGAGCGCACCTCGGCCTGGCCCACATGGCCGAGCAGTTGGCCCTCCTCCACCCGGTTGCCCAGCTCGACGCAGGCCTCGAAACGCCCGCTGGCGGGGGATCTGACCACCCGCCTGGCGGTCTGGCCGCCGATGTCGCCGGGCACGCCGGTATCGCTCTGAGCCCTCTGCACGACTCTTCCCAGGTCGTGTCCGCGCTGGGTCTCCACCACCCAGTGAACGTCACGTCCCGCCTCGAAGCCGGGGCCCAGGCCCACCACCACCCGGGCCTGATCCGGGTGCGTTCCCTGGTTGCGCTTGGTCATGCGCGCGTCCACCAGGACGTCGGGAGCCAGCCAGGCCAGCTCCTGGCCTTCGGGATCGATGCGCACGGCGATCAGACCCGGAGTCCAGGGCTCGGCGTCGCGCCGCGCCAGCACCCCCTCCACCTCGTGCTCACCCGCGAAGACGGCCTGGGCGAAGCTCACCGTGCGTCGGATCACACGCGGACGGGGCAGCTCCAGGATGGTGACCGGAAAGCCGCACACGTACAACCTGTGGGCCACGCCGGTGCCCAGATCTCCGCCGCCCCGAATCACAACTCGTGGAAGACTCACGCCCCGCCCTTCTCCCCCTGAGGCCACGAATCCCGGTCGCGATAGATGGCCGGAGTGTCGACCTCGACCAGGCTGACCGGATGGCGCTCGAGCAGCGCGGCCGCGCCCCGGTCGCCTCGAAGCTGTAGCAACTCCGGGTAAAGGCAGCGGTCGAAGCGCACCGGGTGGCCGCGTCGACCATGGTGGACGGGGGCGGCGATGGGTCCGGGAGCCTCCAGCACCCGGCGGCCGACCTCGTGGTCGGTCAGCTCGGGCAGGTCCACCGGCATGATCAGCACCGCCTGCGAATGGGGCGACAGGGCCTGCACGCCGGAACGAACGGAGGAGGCCATGCCTTCCTCCCAGGCCGGGTTGAAGACCACTCGAGCGCCTGTCACGTGGGGCTCGATGGCCTCGGCGCGATATCCCAGCACCACCACGATCTCGCCCAGATCCAGCCGGCCGAGAAAGTCGAGGGCACGAGAGAGCATGGTCTGGCCCTCGACCTCGAGCAGAGGCTTGAGGATGTCCCCCATCCGGCGGCCCCGGCCGGCCGCCAGCAAGAGGGCCGAGTTCATGCAATGCGCTCCTGTCCCCAGCGGCCGCGGATCACACAGGGACGCCCCAGCTTCCAGGCCAGCCGGCGTCCGAGCAGGGGGTCGTCGGCCTGGTTCAACACCGGCGCGGCCCCAGGGCCCATCAGGCTCAGGGCCCGCAGGAAGAGCTCGTCATCCACTACCTGGCTGAGGGCACAGCCCAGGCGAGCGGCCAGCAGCTCGCTCCGGTGGGCCACCTGCTCCAGCGGCTGGCCCAGGGCACTCACGCCAGCCACCACCACGAGAGTGGTCGTGCTGGCCAGCAGCACCGGCTCGTGAGAGGCGTGGCCTTTCAGGGGTAGCCCGCGCGAGCCGTCCGCCTCCACCACCAGCAGGCGGTCTTGCACGCCCTCCAGGGCCTCCATGCCGGGGCCCTGCAGCTTGCCGGGCTCGGCCGGCACGGCCCAGAGGGCTTCATCCCGGGTCGGCGCGGCCATGCGGGTGGTGGTGCTGAGCACCACCGGCCAGCCCCGCTCTCTCGCCTCGCGCCCGAGCTGATAGAGCAGGGTGGTCTTGCCTCCGCCTCCAATCAAGGATACCCGATCCACAGGGGTGAGCTCGAGCGCCTCCAGCAGGGTCATCGCGCCCCGGTTGCCGAAAGCCAGACCGCATGTGCGACCGACTGGCGGAAATTGCCCAGACCATCAGCAGCAACTTTGAGCAAGCCGACCGGGCCCGCGACCAGGGCCTGGCCCTGCATCGCGAGGTCATCCGGGAATCCAGTCTGGCCATCCGGGCCATTCATCGGCTCGACTTCGAGCTGGCCGAGCGCCACCTCGAGAAGGCCCGCCTCACGCTGGGGAAGGCCACGGGCTTGCTGGCCGGCCACCCCTGCGTGCACCATGGCGGCTTTCTGCAAGACGCTCAGAAGGAGTACGCCGAGGCCCGCTGCACCTATGCCGTGGTGCGCGACCTGCCCATTCCCACGCCGGCCGAGCTGGAAGTGGAGCATGCTCCCTACCTCAACGGTCTGGCCGAGTCGGTGGGAGAGCTGCGCCGCCACATCCTGGACCTCATCCGCCGGGGCGAGGTCAGCTCCTGCGAGCGGTTGCTGGGCTGGATGGACGACATCTACTACGTGCTGATCAGCATCGACTTCCCCGATGCCATCACCCGGGGGCTGCGACGCAGCACCGATGTAGCCCGAGGATGCCTGGAGAAGACTCGCGGCGATCTGACCACCCACCTCGGGCATCTGCAGCTCGAGCAGAGTATCCAGACCCTGCGAGCCCAGATGCAGCACTGACCCCCGGCCGGTCAGCCGGGAGGGCCCTCGGGAGCAGGCTCGGGGGCCGGCTCGGGCTGCGGGGCGGGCTCGACGGGCGCGGGCTCGGGGGCAGGCTCGAGCGGAATTTCCTCGGGAACCGGCTCGGGCGGTGGGGTCACCTCCACCGGCTCACTGGCCCCGGTGTCTACCGGCTCGGGCATGACCGGCTCTGGCTCGGGCTCGGGCTCGGGGGCCGGCTCGGGCTCGAAGTCAGGCTGCGGGTCGGGCACGTAGGTGGGGTAATCGTTCTGGGGCAGCGCCACGGGCGGCGGGGGAGCCATGTCCTTGCCCAGCAGGATGGTGATCTGGGGGCCCATCTCCTTAGGGCGCGGGTTCTCGATCAGGATGTCAGCTCCCGGAATCACCGTGGCCAGGTGGGTGCGCAGACGACCCTGACCGTAGAGGATGACCTGGGTGATCTCGACGTCCGAGCGGTCGGCCCGGGCCACGCGCACGATCTGGAAGCCCTGGGCTCGCAGCGACTCGACCAGGTCACGGCCGGCGCCCTGAGTGCCGCTGCCGTTGAGCACCTCGACCTGCAGGTCGGACACGTTCAGGTTGGGAGGCATCTTCAGCAGGCTCATGATCATCCGCTCGTTCTCGGGCCCGTAGGGCTCGATGTAGCTGATGCCGTTGCCGTCCACGCAGTCATCCCCGTCCACTTTGCCCGAGCGCATCTTGGAGCGGTCGAAATCCTTGTAGAGCATGGCCAGGTCGAGCATCTGGGCGATGGCCAGGTCGGTTTCGATATTCTCCTTGACCACTTTGGCGATCTGGTTGAGCTTGAGCACGATGGCCGGGTCCTTGAGCCGGTCCACCAGGGCCCGAATGACCTGTTGCTGGCGGCGGATGCGGCCCCGATCGCCCTCTTCGTCGTGGCGGAAGCGCGAGTAGCCGATCACCTCGGGACCGTCCAGCACCTGGTGGCCCTTCTTAAGGTGGATGTGCAGCTTGCCCCAGTTGTCGTCGTAGTCCATATCCTTCTCGACGTCGATGGGCACGCCGCCCAGCGCATCCACCATCTTGGGCACCCCATACACTTTGACGATCACGAAGTGATGGATTGGAACGCCCAGAAACTGGCTGACTGTCTCGCGGGTCTGGTCGATGCCGCCGAAGGAGTAGGCCGAATTGATCTTCTCGTAACCGTGCTCTTCGGAGATCAGCACCCGCAGGTCGCGGGGGATCGAGAGCACGTTCAGCATCTGAGCCTTGGGATCGAGGCTGAGGACCATAATGGTGTCGGTGCGGGCGCCCTTGGTGTAGGGCATGCCCCTCTCGTCGTGGTTGTAGTCCACGCCCACCACCAGGATGTTCATGCGCTCCTT
>QWHO01000012.1 GCA_021404945.1 bacterium CPR1 | reverse complement strand
GACGACCCTGCGGGAGAATGACCCCGTGGCGGTCGCCGCTTCGAAGGCCAGCGAGACCGAGACACCGACCGTTCGGGTCACCGAGAAGGGCTTCGAGCCCGCCAGCCTGACGCTTCCGGCGGGCCACAAGGCGCAGGTTACCTTCCTGCGCACCACGGACTCGACTTGTGGCACTGAGGTGATCTTCCCCGAGCTCAAACTGCGCAAGGCTCTGCCTCTCAACCAACCGGTGACGATCGAGCTGCCCGCGCACTCCGGCCATTCGCTGAAATTCCATTGCGGCATGGACATGTTGCGCGGAACGGTCGTAGTCCGATGATGCGAGCTCTTCCACGCTGGTCGATCGAGCATCCCTACGCCGTGGTGGCCATCTACGTGGCTCTCCTGTGGCTGGCCGGCGTGGCGATCAGCGAGCGGATTCCGCGCCGCTTCGCGCCCTACGTGGAAAGCCCGATGCTGGGTATCGTCACCACGATGCCTGGGCTGTCTGCGCAGGAGATGGAGACCTACGTCTCCAAGCCTCTGGAAGAGCAGCTCGTGCATGTTCCCGGGCTCCGCTTCATCCGCTCGTCCTCGCAGGACGGGTTCTCTATCGTCACCCTGGAGTTTCCCTACGGGCACGACATGCGCAAGGCGCGCGTCGAGGTGCAGAGCCTTCTGGACGTGGCCTCGGCGAACATGCCGGCGACCGGAGCGAACCTCAAGCCATCGTTCGTCATCCCGGTGGACCCTTTGAACGTCCCAATCCTCTCGCTGTCACTGACCGGAGATCCGGCCCAGGGATGGACTCCCGAGCGGGTCCGCGAGTTCGCGGACAACCAGGGCGTGAGTCGGATCAAGAGCCTTCCCGATGTCTACTCGGTGGTCGTCTTCGGCGGGTACCGCCGGCAATTGCAGGTCATCGTAGACCGCGACAAGCTGGCTGGCTTTGGCCTTTCGATTTTGGAGATCCGCGAGGCACTGGACCGATTCAACACGGCCGAGTCCGCCGGAACGCTGACGTCGGGTCCGCGCGAGTCCATCGTGCGAGTGGAGTCCCAGGTTCTCAGTGCCGCCGATTTGCGTAAGGTCCCGATCAAGGCGGACGGCGAGCGAGTCGTCTACGTGCAGGACGTCGCCGAGGTTCTCGACACCCACTGGGAGCGCCGCAGCGCGTACCATTACCTCAAGCACTTGCCAGGCACGCCAGGCGAGGTCATCCCCTCCATCCAGGTTTCGGTGATCCAGAACCCGGGCGCCAGCTCGGCCCAGGTCGTCCCCCAGGTGATGCGGGTCGTGCGCGAGCTCGAGAGACAGAACCCCGGCCTCAAGTTCGACGTTGCCTACGACAATGCCAGCTTCGTCAACATCTTGTTTGCCAACGTCTGGCATGAGCTCGGTCTGGCTGTGCTCCTCACGGCCCTGGCCGTCTTGTTCTTCCTGGGCGAGTGGCGCGGCACGCTGATCGCCATGGTGACGGTGCCAACCTCTCTGGCGTTGGCAGTGCTGATGATGTTGCCGCTTGGGATGACGTTCAACAGCGGGACCCTGATCGGGCTGCTCCTCTCGATCGGGCGTCTGGTGGACGACAGCATCATCGACATCCACTCCGTGGAGCGCCACCTGCGCCTGGGCCAGGACCCGAAGACCGCGACCATGGAAGGAATCGCGGAGGTGCGTCTGGTGGTGATCGCTTCCACTTTGATGATGGTGCTGGCGCTCTCGCCGCTCCTCTTCTCCGGAGGCATCGTCGGCCTCATGTTTGTCGAGCTGGTCTGGCCCCTGATCTTCGGCCTCCTGGCCTCGATGCTGGTATCGTTTACGTTGACGGCGCTGCTCTGTGCCAACCTGCTCCGACCGGAGGAAGTGCGCGAGAAGGAGCGCCGGCACCCGCTCGGACGCTGGCTCTATCGCGTTCTCGATCCGTTCCAGCGCGGGCTGGATCGATTGGAGCGAGCCTATGCGTCGGCCATCCGCTGGACCCTAAAGCACAGGTTCGTCAACTTCTGCCGGGTCCTGGCCACGCTCATTGTCGGCTGCACGTTCTACTACTTCATTGGGAGCGAGATGATGCCGCTGGCGGACGTCGGCCAGGCCAACGGTTTCCTCGAGATGCAACCGGGAACCTCGTTTGCCGCCACCGAGAAAGCCGTACACCAGCTGGAGCAAATCATGCTTAAGTATCCCGAGCTCGAGAAGGCCAGCATCGAGATCGGCCAGGAATCGATGTTCGAGAGCTGGACACCTTTCTTTACAGGCTACTCCATGCCCCAGGTCAACGGCGCCAGCATGATGCTGACGTTCTCCGACAAGGACTCGAGGAAGCGGACGATCTGGCAGGTCATGGACTCCATTCAGAGCGAGGCCATGACGACCATACCAGGGATCCGACGTCTCCAGATCAAGGAGATGGGCTCGGATGTCATGGCAACGGCTGCGGCACCCATCCACGTGTACATCTATGGGCCGGACCTTCGTGAGCTCGATCGCCTGGGCTCGGAGACGCTCCGGACTGCGCAGAAGATGCCCGAGTTGTTCCAGCCCGGCACGACGTGGAGCCTCAGTTTGCCGGAGCTGCGCATCCACGTCGATCCACAGAGGGCGCGCGAGCTGGACCTGTCCCCCGCAGAGATCGCCCAGCAAGCCTATTATTCGCTGCGAGGAGGACTCACCCAGCAGTTCTACCGTCAACCCAACATCCGTCAGAACACGATCCTGCTGCGGTACCGTCAGGACAGCCGAGCGGATGCCGAGGACCTCGAGGGGGTGTATCTGACTACGCCAGACGGCAAGACCGTGCCCCTGAAATCGGTGGCAACCGTGGAGAAAACGGTCAGTCCCAGCGTGATCGAGCATGACGGGTTGCGTCGGGTCATCGGGGTCACGGGCTATTACCGGATCGGCAATCTGCCCTCGATGGACGTCGTGATGAACCTGGTGGCCAACGCCTATCGCGAGTTGAACTTCCCGCCCGGCTACGGGATGGAGATGCGGGGCGACATGACGCAGATGATGGAGAGCTTCCGCCGCCTCATTCAGGGCCTCGGGTTTGCCCTGGTCCTGATGTACCTGGTGCTCGTCGTGCAATTCCACGGCTTTCTGCAGCCCTTCCAGATGATCGCCTCGCTGCCCCTCGAGCTGGCCGGCGTCTTCACGGCGTTGTGGCTGGCAGGACAGGCATTCTCCACCGTGTCCATCCTGGGCATCATCGTGCTGACCGGAATGGACATCACCACCGCCGTGCTGCTGATCGACCATATCTTGCGTTATCGCGGGGAAGGGATGGAGCGTGACGAGGCCATCGTGCGGGCATGTCCGGAGCGGTTGCGGCCCATCCTGATGACGGCGGGGATCTCGCTGATCGTGATGCTTCCGGTGGCTTTGTTCCCGCGCACTGGCCTGGATGCTTATCAGCCCCTAGCGACGGCCGTCGTGGGCGGGCTGCTGGTCGGCACCATCCTTTCCCTCTTCGACATTCCCATCATGCACACGTACATCGACGATCTTTCCCGCTGGATTCGGCGGGTCTTGAAAAAGGAGGAAACACCATGAAACGACGAGACTTCCACAAGCTGATCGCGGCTGCGGTGGCCGGTCTTCTGGCGGGCGGGTGCTCGGGGGAGTCGGGCGGAGGCGGTTCAACGCCGGCGCCTGCGACCCCGTCCCCTGGAGAGAATGCTAAGTCGCCCTCATCGCCAAGCGGGTCTCCCATGGCGTGCTCGGCCAACGGCTGCTCCGCCAACGGCTGCAATGGCAAGATGGATATGAAGAAGAAGCCCTGACGATGTTTGGAGGCTTCTTTCGTCATCTCCTACAGGGGTTCGCACCTTCGGAGGCGGGGGCCAGGCCGTCGGCTCCGGATGCAATGTCCCGGTTGACGCAATCCTACGAGGAGATCCAGAGCTTCGTCCGCCAGGCGACGCAGAAGGTGGAAACCGCGAGTGGATGGGTCACCGCCGAGGAGGCCGAGCGCCAGCGCTCTCAGCGGAATGAGGCCGTTCGTCTCTTCCGCGAGGACATTCTCGACTGTCACGGCCGTCTCTGCACCGGTCTCAGCTCGGAGCAGCTCGACCGTCTTGGAGCCATGCTTGTAGCCCACTTGCAGGCCCAGTCTTCCGGGACTCTCGAGGAACAGATCGACGCGGCGGTGGGACAGCGTCTCTACTCTGAATGTGGAAGTCTGGCCTGGGGACGTCTCGAAGGCTTGCGCATCCTTTCCGGGGAAACCTGGCCGGTCCCGGAGAGTCTGGCGAGCTCGCGCACGGTCCGGGAGCTCGAGCCAGTGCTCGAGCAGCACCAGCGCGAGGTGCGGCAGCTGTTCCTGCATCGAGACCCGGCCGACTCCGCTCGTTTGCTTGTGGGCGAGGTGGACGTATGGTGCCATGTCTATCCTGAGCGTGGTAGCTGGCTCTGGCGGCAAACGGCCCTGCAAGCCGTCGGGGCGGCGTTGCGCGCTCAACTCTTCGTCGCTGCGCTGGAAGCGTGGCTCTGGCGTCCGGAAGAGCTCGATCAGGCCGTCCAGAAGCTGGTCCTCGAGCATGTTCAGGCCTGTCAGGAGAGTGCCGAACGCTCGCTGCAGGGGGCGCTCGAGCTGAGCCGGCGCATCCAGGTTCTGTGCCAGCAGGTGCTGCCGGATCTGGTCTGGGCGACGGTGGCGCCGCGGCTTCAATGGGAAGTAACGAGCAGCCCGACCGTGCAGAGTCTTGCGCAAGGGTTGGAGTTTGCCGATCCCGTCTGCGGAATGAGCTTGACGGCTGCCCGCGTGGCAGATCGATATGCTTACCGCGGGCAGACGAATTACTTCTGCTCGACCCAGTGCCGCCGAAAGTTCGAGCAGCAGCCTGAGCGCTTCCTCCGCTGATCCAGATCAGTGCGGGTGTCCAGCCGGTCACCTAAGCTTGTTTCATCAAGGAGTTCTGGAGGAACGATGAAACGACGGATTTGGCTTCTCATCGCGCTGGTGACTCTTTCCTTGCTTCCGCTCGGAGCCCATGGCGAGGCGGATGGGGACGTCCAGGTAATCCACATTGACGCCGTCGTCCGCAGTTACGGCGCCAGTGGAAAGACCCGCTGGCTGACCTACAGAACGGAGAGCACTCGCTGTCGATCCCCGGACTGGGAGTTCGGCTCCAGCCGGTGCGCCGGGGCGAAACTGCGCGCGTCACGTTCGTAGCCGACAAGAGGTCCGACGCGGAGATCGGGTGACCATTGAGCTGCACTCCGAAGAAGGGACACACGCTCTGGCCATCCCAGAATTCAAAGTCCAGAGCCCGCAGGTGGCTGCAGGGGAAACCGTCACATTCAGCTTCGTGGCGGATCGACCAGGAGAGTTCCGGATGGAGTGCGCGGCGGAGTGCGAAGGGTTGCATCGAGCGATGCTCGGCACACTGGTTGTGGAGGAGTGAGTCCGACTCAGCCGCTCAGCGCTTCCAGGATGGGGCAGTCGGGATGGTGCTGCTCGTCGGCGCACTCCTCGATGAGTTGAACCAGCTGCTGGCGCAGCTCGGTCAGCTCGGCAATCCGCTGGTCGATGACACGCACTTTCTCACGCGCCGTCCGCCGGACCTCGGATCGGGCGCCGGCCTGGCTCAGCTCAAGGAGCTGGGCAATCTCCTGGAGAGTGAAGCCCATCTTCTTGGAGTTGCGAATGAAATGCAGGCGCTGGACGGTCTCGGGATCATAGGCCCGATAACCGGACTCCGTGCGGCGAGGGGCCGGCAGCAGGCCGGTCTTCTCATAGTACCGGACCGTATCGATGGGGATGCCCGCCGCTTTAGCCAGGGCACCGATTTTCAGGGAGCTCATGAAGTCAGTATAAACCCTGGACTCAACTCCAGGGTCAAGGTCTTGACTCTGGACCAGGGTCCAGGCTCTAGACTGGCGGTATGAAGCAGAAAACAACATGCACCCAGGGTTCCTGTTCACTGCCCGCCTCGCCAGAGGTACCGTCATCCCTTCCCGAGAGCCTCCTGGCGGGGGATCATGAAGGTATGAAAATTGACCCCGTCTGCGGCATGAAGGTCGACCCGGAGACCGACCTGACGCACGATCATCACGGCGAGAGATTCTATTTCTGCAGCCAGAAGTGCAGAGAGAAGTTCCAGGCGACGCCTGAGAAGTACAGCGTCGAGAAGGCGGCCGGGACACGTCATCCGGATCGTAACTACCAGCCCCTCGTGGTATTGCTCGTGCTGGTCGCACTGAGCGCCACGGCCCGCCAACTGGCCGCTCCGGAGTTCGAAGGCGCGGCCTGGATGCACGACTTCATGGGTCTCTTCCTGGTTGTGTTCTCGATGTTCAAACTGTTCGACCTCAAAGGCTTCGCCAATGGGTACTCGATGTATGACCTCCTGGCACGGCGCTGGCGGGGGTGGGCCTACGTCTACCCCTTCCTCGAGCTCGGACTGGGTCTGGGCTATCTCGCACACTGGCAGCCGATGGTCATCTATAGCGCCACAGTCGTCCTGCTGGCCTTCGGCGCGCTCGGGGTGCTCAGTGCCCTGCGTCGCGGCCTCGATGTCGACTGCGCCTGCATGGGGACGGTCCTGCACGTGCCATTGTCAACGGTGGCCTTGCTCGAAGACGTGGGGATGGCGGCAATGGCTGGCTCGATGTTGCTCATGCGGGCGTAGTAGCTCATGTGAATCGCCACCGCAAGCCTGAGTCTCGACTACACTTGATGCTCGGGCACTCCGGGGATACAGATCTTCATCCTGTCTGGTACCGTCCCCGGGGCTTGACAAACCAGCTATTTCGATTATTCTAGAAACATGGACGAAACGATAGAGGTCTACGCGGATCGGCTAGCGGCGCTCGGTAACCCGGTGCGCCTGCGCATCTTGAAGCTCCTGGTCGAGGCGTCTCCGGACGGCCTGGTGGTCCAGGAGATCCAGGAGGAGCTCCAGATTCCGTCCTCTACGCTCTCCCATCATCTGGACAAACTGAAGAACGAGCAGTTGCTCAGCTTTTCCCGGCAGGGGACCTTCCTGCGGTACAGGGTCAACTGGGACACGTTCCAGGGGCTTTTGGGCTTCCTGACGGCACAGTGCTGCACCCGTTCTTCCAAGGAGGAGCCGAAATCATGGACGTGCGAGAAATCGTAAAGGAAAAATACGGGAAGGCTGCCCAGCAGGTGCAAGAAGGTCGAGCTTCATGCTGCGGCACCTCTGCCTCGGCGGAAATGGGGGTCGATCCCATCTGCTCGAATCTCTACAAACCCGAAGAGATCGGGCAGCTGCCCGAAGAGGCTTTGTTGGCCTCGCTCGGGTGCGGTAATCCGACCGCGCTGATCGACCTGCACCCCGGCGAGGTCGTTCTGGATCTGGGCTCGGGCGGTGGCATCGACGTGCTGCTCTCCGCTCGCCGCGTTGGACCCACCGGGAAGGCCTACGGTCTCGACATGACCGATGAGATGCTGGCCTTGGCGCGAGAGAACCAGAAGAAGTCCGGTCTTACCAACGTCGAGTTCCTCAAGGGGGAGATCGAGCATATCCCGCTGCCGGACAACTCGGTTGACGTCATCCTCTCGAACTGCGTCATCAATCTGTCCGCTGACAAACAGCGTGTGTTCCGGGAAGCCTTCCGCGTGCTCAAGCCTGGCGGCCGCTTTGCGGTGTCGGATGTCGTCACGAAGAGCGAGCTGCCTCTCGAGCTGCGCCGGAGCATGGCTCTGTGGGTCGGCTGCGTGGCCGGCGCCCTGACAGAGAAGGATTACCTCTCGCAACTTCGCACGGCAGGCTTTGAAGGCGTGTCGATCGAGGCCACCCGAGTGTACCAGGTCGAGGACGCACGCGGCTTCCTGGAAACCCAGGGAATCGACCCGGATCAGATCTCCAAAGAGTTCGATGGTGCCGTATTCTCAGGATTCGTCCGTGCCACCAAACCCGAGAGCAAAGCCTGCTGCGGGCCGAGCTGCTGCGCTTGAAGCGCGTTCTGTTCGTCTGCGTCGAGAACGCCGGGCGTAGCCAGATGGCGGAAGGCTTCGGCCGCCAGCTGGGCGCCGGCGTCCTTGACGTCGCTAGCGCTGGCAGTCGGCCTTTGGGCCGCATACACGAGGTTGTTCGCGAAGCCATGGCCGAGAAGGGTATCGACCTCGCCAGTCAGACCTCGAAGGGTCTCGACCAGGTCGACCCCGGCTCGTTCGACTATTTGATCACGCTGTGCGCCGAGGAGGAATGTCCCTACGTACCCGGCCCGAAGCAGCTCCATTGGGGGATGCCAAACCCGGCTGGCAAGGATGTCGCCTCCGTGCGCCCGATTCGGGATGCGATTGAGGGGAAGGTTCGAGAGCTCGTCGAGGAGCTACGAGAGGCGTGAGACGAGAAATCGCGGCCGAAGCCATGGGGACTTTCGGCCTGGTCTTCGCTGGAACCGGAGCGATCGTGATTGATGCGTTCAGTCACGGCGCGGTGACTCACGTCGGGGTTGGTCTGACCTTTGGCCTGGTGGTCATGGCGATGATCTACACTTTCGGGGAGATCTCAGGGGCACACCTGAATCCAGCGGTCACTTTGGCATTCTGGACCTCGGGTCGGTTCAAAGCCCGGCTGGTTGCGCCATACATTCTTGCTCAATGCTGCGGCGCACTGGGTGCCAGCCTGCTGCTTCGGCTGCTCTTTCCCGATGACCCGGTCTTGGGAACGACTCTGCCGGCTGGCACTCCCGGGCAGTCTTTCGGGCTCGAGGTCGTGCTGACGGCCATCCTGATGCTGGTCATCTTCCGTGTCTCGGAAGGCGCACGGGAGACCCGCTGGATGGCAGGCCTGGTGGTCGGCGGGGTTGTTGGCCTCGAAGCCATCTTTGCCGGGCCTGTGTGCGGTGCCTCGATGAACCCCGCCAGATCGCTCTCCCCCGCCCTGGTCAGCGGCCACCTCGAGTTCCTCTGGATCTACTTGCTGGCCCCGACTTTGGGAGCTCTGGTGGCGGTCGGCCTGAACCGGCTGCTGGGGCCGGACCAAGGTGGTTCGGGTGAGGAACGGCTTGCAACCGCCGATGAGTAAGACTCCGGTAACGCAAGGCGTGAACCTGTAGACAGCACCCTGAAAGGAGGCTCTACAGGGCTGAATATCGTCCCAGGAGATTCGAGGAGACTCGGCTGGGTTGTCGAAGCGCCGCACCATGCGTCGAGTTCCATTCCGATGGTTTCTGGTCGGGCTTCTGCTGAGCCTGGCGGTCACCGTTTATGGTCTGGATCTCGGCTGCCGCCTGGGTGGAGATGACAGCTGCAGTGATTGTTGCCTGGTCTGTCATGCCTCCGCCGAGCTTCCTGCGGTCAGGCTACCCGCCGTGGTCCCCAGCCTTCTGCCGGTCATGGTGGACCAGCTTCTGCCGCAGTGTCCTCCCCCCGTCGCCCTCGTGTTTGAGGAACCCGACGGCCTCTTTTATCGCCACGCGGTCTGGATACCACCGAGTGGCGTGCGTGGTCCTCCAGCAGCCTAGACGAAACGTCTCCTGATCGGCGCCATCTGCGCCGCAATTAGCGAGTTCCGCATTTTTACGCGCGTCCTCGCTCCTCATGACCGTTTCTCAGCGGAGGTCCCATGTCCGACCTATCTCAGCTCGAGCGTCGCTTGCGCCGCACCGAGCTTGTTGTCCTCGCCCTGGTTCTGGTGATCGTGGTTCTCAGCCTGGTGAACCTCGGGCTCTTGGCCCGTGCAGTCTTTGCCAATGGAACGATGCGTGGTCGAGCGTTCGTCATGCTCGATGCCAAGGGCGTCGAGCGTGGCGCTCTCCGGATGGGCGCTGAGGGGCCTGAGCTCACCTTGCGGAATGCGGCCGGCGACGGCCGTGTCTACTTGGGAGCACCCGATGACGCCGCAATCCTGCAGCTCTGCGATGGCAAGGGCCAACCGCGGTTGTCCGCCAGTGCTGAGCCGAGCGGCTCCGGGCTCGGCCTCCTGGACGAGCGCCACCAGGTGCGTACCGAGCTGAAGCTCACGCAAGACAACCCCGGCCTCTTCATGAAAGACGCGCAGGCGACGGTTCGCCTGGGTCTGGGCGTGGGTGCGCAGGGGCCGGGCTTGTACCTCAACGATGTCGCGGGGCGGGGTCGAGCCGAGTTCTGCGTCCTCGGAAACGACGTGGTCCGGCTGCTCTTCCGGGACGAGCAGCAGCGTAATCGTGTGCTCATCGCCCACGGCAAGAAAGAAGGCACCTTCCTGCAACGCCTCGACACGAAAGGTCGTCCCCTGAAGGATGGCTCACGATGAGGCTGATCCCGGAGCCGGGGCCGGAGGTCCAGTGAGGATGCGCGTGGTTATCCTGCTGGGCTTGTTGCTCTGTCTGCCCGTTCTGGGCCAACCGCTCACTCCGCGCGAGGCTCTGGCCGAGGTGTTGACCCATCATCCCGAGGTCAAGGCCGCACGGCTACGGGTCGAAGCGGCCCGCAGCGCGGCCTCGGGCGCCGGAGCCCAGCCGAATCCCGAGCTGCGCCTGGCCGGCGAGCTCGGAGACGCGAACACCGATGCCAACTACATCCAGCAGCGCCTCGAGATTGGCGGGCAGACGGGACTCCGAGGGCAGGTGGCCGACCTGGACGTCGAGCAAGCCCAGAGCGAGCTGGCCATCGAGGAGCGCAAGCTTTCCACCCGATTGGCTGGAGCCTACTACGACTTGTGGGAGGCTGCCCGCCTGACGGAGGTCGCCGTCACTGGCCATCAGTCTGCCACCCGGCTCGAGACGATCACCCGTCGTCGGCTCGAGCTCGGGGAAGTTTCCGAGAGTCAGCTCCTCCGTGTTCAGCTTGAGACCGCGCGGGCTGAGGCTCAATTGGCCCAGGCGGAGGCCCGGGAGCAGGTCGCCCGAGCTGAGTTGAACACTTTGCTGCAGCGGTTACCGGACGACCCTGTGGCTCTCCCCACTTCGGCCGAGGCTCTCCCCCAAGCCCCGGCCCTCGCCCTCCCCGAGCCGGTCTGGGAGGACCTGGTCGCCCGAGCTCAGACCCGCCCCGAATTGGCGGCGGCGCGTCGACAGGCGTCCAGAGCGCGTCTGGAGGCTGACCTGACCGGCCGTCAGAGAGTCCCGGACCTGGAGCTCACCGCCTACCGCTCGAGGCTCACCGGCGCGGCCGAGAACGGGGTGCGCCTGGCCCTGGTGATGCCGCTCTTCGACTGGGGGCGCATCGGCGCAGCGGAGGCCCAGAAAGAGAAGGAGGCGGAGGCGCTCGAGCAGCTGGTCCTCTCCCGGGACCAGGAGATCCAGCAGCAGGTGCGCTCGGCGTATGCCCGCTATGAAGCGGCCCGCAAGCGCCGCGAGGTGCTCCGCAGCCAGGTGGAGCGCTCTCATCACCTGGCCGCGCTTGCCGCTCAAGGCTTCGAGGTCGGCTTGCTCGGCCTGCTCGACGTCCTGGACGCCCAGCGGGTCGATCGAGAGACCTTCCAGGACTACATTGCGGCGGAAGCCGATTTCCAGCGCCTCCGTCTGCAGCTTCACTGGATTTCCGGAGGCTCACCCCTTCCTGACACACCCCTCGAGACAAAGGATGATTCCCCATGACGAAATTGCGCTGGTGGCATGCTGCCGCTGCTCTGATTCTTGTGCTGGGCCTGGGGTTTGCGCTACGGGCCGGTCGCTCGCGCCCGCCCGCCGCGGCCGAGCACCCGGGTCTCGAGGTCCCCGAGGGCCAGGCCGGCAAAGCCGGAGATCTCCAGGTCACTCAGGAGGCTCTGGAGCTCGCCGAGATTCATCTGGGTTCCCCGATCGTGCGGGATGTCCAGGAGAAGCTGGCGGTTTCCGGGCTGATCCTGACCGGAGGGGATCGCCAGGCGCGGGTCAGCCCGCCCGCTCAAGGCAAGGTCATCGGGCTGCGGGTGCTGGTAGGGGCGCGTGTGCGCCCGGGCCAGGTTCTGGCCGTTCTGGAGAGCGCCGACCTGGCCTCGGCCCAGGCCGAGTACCGGCAGGCGGCCGCCAGGGTGGCCGCGCTCGAGGCGAACCTCGCACGCCAGCGGCAACTCGCGGACTTAGGCCAATTCAGCCAACCCGCCGTGGAGGAATCCCGCGAGCGCACTGTGCGCGCGGAATCGCAACTCTTCGAGGCGCAGAGCGGACAGGCGCAAGCCGAGAGCTCTCTGGCCCAGGCGCGAACCGAGCTCGAGATCGCCGAGCGCAGGATGCGCCGGGCCGAGGCCGTGCCCGAGCTCGTGTCCGCCCAGGAGCGCGAGCGGAACCGCGCCGACTACAACAACAGCATCGCTCGCCTCAAAGCCGCCCAGGCCGCCGTTACCGCCGCCCGCAACGAGGTCGCGCTGGCCAAGAAGAGCGCGAAGATTGCCAGTGGTGCTCTGGTCCGCGAAGAGCGCATCCAGTCGGGGGGGTACCGAACCTCCCGCGAGCTGGTCGAGGCTGAGTCGGAGCTCCGTCTGGCTGCGGTGGAGCGTGATGGAGCCGCCGACAAGGTCGCTCTGCTGGGAGGCGAGCTGGGGGGTGGGAGCACCATCTCCATTCGCTCTCCGATCGCCGGGGTGGTTCAGGACACCAGCCTGACTCTCGGCCAGTTGGTCGACCCGGAGGACGTCGCCTTCACGGTCATCGATCTCGATCGAGTCTGGGCCGAGCTGGCCGTTGCGCCTCGCGACCTGGCCAAAGTGAGACAAGGAGACCCGGTCGTCTTACGGGGCGAGTCCTCCCAGCGCACCTTCAAGGGCCGTGTGGAATCCATCGGTCCAGCGGCCGATGAGACGACGCGCTCGGTCATGGTCCGTGCCGAGCTCACGAATCCGGATGCCTCGCTCAAGTCCGGTGCCTTCGTTCGAGGGGACCTGATCACCGACGTGCGCGTCAAGAAGCTCACGGTTCCAGACGGCGCGTTGCAGGATCACGCCGGCCGGCCCACCCTTTACGTCGAGCTGGAGCGACCCGGCAGCTTCGAGGTACGCCATGTCTTGCTCGGAGCGCGTGGGGAAGGCTGGCAGGAGGTGACCGACGGTTTGAAGTCCGGCGAGAAGCTGGCCGTCAGCGGAACTTTCTATCTCAAGTCCGAGGCCCTCAAGAGCGCGCTGGCCGACGGTTGTTGCGGGGCCGATTAGGTATGCTGAACGCGCTGATCGACTTCTCCATCCGCCAGCGTTTGCTGGTGTTGGTCGCCGCATTCGGATTGATTCTCGCGGGTGTGTACTCGGCCTGGACGCTTCCCATCGATGCCGTTCCGGACATCACGACGCCGCAGGTGGTGGTGAACACGACGGCTCCCGCCCTCTCTCCGGAGGAAGTGGAGCGTCAGGTGACGCGACCGCTCGAGCTGGCTCTCTCGGGTGTGCCCGAGGTGGTTCAGATGCGGAGCATCACGCAGTTTGGCCTCTCCCAGATCACGCTCATCCTGGAAGACGACGCGGATCTTTACCGAGCGCGGCAACTGGTCGCCGAGCGCCTGGTGGAGGCCGGCAAGGCTCTGCCTCCCGGCGTCGAGTTGCCCGTTTTGACGCCCATCGCCACGGGGTTGGGCGAGATCTATTACGTCTTCGTAGAAGGGGAAGGCGTCTCTCTGATGGAGCGTCGCACCATCCTCGACTGGCAGGTCCGGCCGCGCCTGCGGACCGTGCCGGGCGTGATCGAGATCAACACGTTCGGCGGCTTGGTCAAGCAATACCAGATTCTCCCGGACCCCGAGCGATTGAAAGCTTACGGGATCTCCTTGAGCCAGCTGGTGGAAGCGGTTGAGAAGAACAACCGCAATGCCGGCGGTGCCTACATCCGCAAGCAGGACGAGCAGCAGCTGGTCCAAGGAATTGGAGTCATCACCAGTCTGGACGACCTGCGCTCCATCGTCCTGACCGCCAAGAACGGGGTCCCCGTGCTCCTGGCCGACGTCGCTGACGTTCAGTTCGGTCCGGCCTTGCGCCAGGGGACCATCACCAAGGACGGCCGCGGCGAGGCCGTGGCCGCGATCGCCGTCATGTTGCTGGGGGAAAACAGCCGCACGGTGACCCAGCGTGTCAAAGAGCGCATGGCCGAGCTCCAGGATGAGCTCCCCCCGGGTGTCAGACTGGTCGGCTTTCTGGATCGAACGGTCCTGGTGAATCAGACCCTCCACACAGCCGGAGAGAACCTGCTGCACGGCGGTTTGTTGGTCATCGGAGTGCTGTTTCTCTTTCTGCTCCAACTGCGGGCAGGGCTCATCGTCAGCTCAGCCATCCCGCTGGCCATGCTGTTTGCCCTGGTCGGAATGCGTTTCTTCGGCATCTCGGCCAACCTCATGAGCCTGGGCGCGATCGACTTCGGCCTCATCGTAGACGCCGCGGTCATCATCGTGGAGAACTGTGTGCGCCGCCTGGCCGAGCGCCGCCACGTCTTGCGCCGGGCGCTGACGCAAGAGGAGCGTCTCGAGGCGCTCCGGAGCGCTACCATCGAAGTGCGCCAAGCCAGTCAGTTCGGCGAGCTGATCATCATTGCCGCCTACCTGCCCGTGCTCAGCCTGGTCGGGGTGGAGGGCAAGATGTTCCGTCCGATGGCGCTGACCGTCGTCCTGGCCCTGACCGGCGCCCTTCTCTTGTCCGCGACTGTGATCCCGGCTCTTTGCGCCTATTTCCTGCGCCCCGAGGACGAACGGGAGAATCGGGCTATGCTCTGGCTCCAGCGCCACTACTTGAGGGTGATCCGCTGGGCGGTGCGGTTCCGCGTGCGCCTGCTGGGGGCGGCCATCGTGTTCTTCTTCCTGACGGCAGCTCTATTCCCGTTGCTGGGGGCGGAGTTCTTGCCCAAGTTGGACGAGGGAGCGATCTGCATCAATCCCTCGTATCTTCCTGGAATCTCGGTCGAGACCGCCATCGAGCGCGCCACTCGGATCGAGCGCTATCTCCTGAAGAAGTTCCCGAACGAGATCGAGAGCGCCGCAACCCGAATCGGCCGTCCGGACATCGCCACCGACCCTATGCTGTTGGCTCAGGCTGACATCTACCTTCCTCTCAAGCCGCGCTCGGAGTGGCGCGAAGCTCGCACCAAGGCCGAGCTCATCGAGCGGATCGAGGAGGCTCTGGCCGTCATTCCCGGGATGAAGGCTTCCTTCACCCAGCCGATCGAGATGCGGATGAACGAGCTCTCCGAGGGCGTCGGAATCCGCTCGGAGATTGGGGTCAAGATCTTTGGTCCAGACATGACTCTGCTGCAACAGAAAGCCACTGAGGTGGCGAAAATTATGCGCTCCGTGCATGGGGGCGTCGACGTGAGTGTCGAGAGCACTGCGGGGCTCCCTATCCTGCAGCTGCGCATTCGACGAGCGGATCTCGCGCGTTACGGTCTCAACGTGGCCGACGTCCAACAGGTCATTGAGACTGCCATCGGCGGAGCAACGGTCGGACAGATTGCCGAGGGGGAGCGCGCCTTTGACCTCGTGGTCCGTTATCCCGAGCTCTTCCGTGAGGATCCGGAGGCCATCGCTCGGATCGTGGTGGCCGGGGAGAACGGGCAAAAGGTTCCTCTGGCTGAAGTTGTGGACATCGTCAGTCTTGAGGGTCCTGTTCAGATCAGCCGTGAGAGCGGCCAGCGACGCATCGTGGTCCAGGCCAACGTGCGTGGCCGAGATCTGGGAAGCTACGTGGAGGAAGTTCAGAGCAAGGTCGACCATCAAGTGGCGTTGCCAGCTGGCTACCACATCGAGTGGGGGGGACAGTATGAGCATCTTCGATCCGGCAGCCTGCGTCTGGCCGTGGTAGTGCCCATCACCTTCGCACTAATCTTCCTCTTGCTCTACATCACCTACAACCGCGTTCTGGACGCAATGCGCGTCTTTACGGGCATCCCTTTCGCGCTTTCGGGCGGCATTCTGGCGCTGTTCTTTACCGGGACTCCGTTCTCTATCTCGGCTGGGGTTGGCTTCATCGCTCTGTCGGGAATCGCCGTGCTCGCGGACATGGTCATGGTCCAGTCCATCCGGCAGAATCTCGATCGCGGGATGGCGCTCATGGCCGCGGTGGAGGACGCGGCTCTGAACAGGCTTCGGCCGGTGCTGATGACTGCGACGGTCGCCGCCATTGGGTTTTTCCCGATGGCTCTCTCCACTGGCACCGGGGCCGAGGTGCAGAAGCCCCTGGCCACGGTCGTCATCGGCGGCCTATTCACCTCGACATTACTCACTCTGGTGCTGTTGCCGGCACTTTACACTCTTGTTCCAGGTCGAAACCCAAACACCAAGGAGGTCGTATGAAATCCACTCTTGTGCTCATGACCCTGCTCGTAGCTGCGTCCTTGACGGGATGCGGAAACTCGCCGGAGACCCAGTCCAGCCCAACTAACTCCTCAAGCACCCCGACCACGGCCACCACGTCCAGCCCCGCTGCCTCGAGCGAGGTCGCTGCCTATGCTGTTGGCAGCAAAAAGAAGGGCGACAAGGGGGTCTGCATTGTCTGCAATGTCAGGGAGGGCACGACTGAAGAAGAAGCGGTCGTCGAGCTCCTCGATTACAAGGGGAAGACCTATGTCTTCTGTAACGAGGCTGAAAAGGCCGAGTTCATCTCTGAACCTGGCAAGTTCGTGAAGTAGGTCCAATCTAAGACCAAGGGCAACCACCCGTCCTGTCGGTCCCTCAGCAAAGCGCGAGCTCGTGGTCAGCTTGGACGACGCGCCCTTCGTGGAACTACGCTGGGCCCGCGTTGCCCAGCGCGGAAGGGAATGCGTCGAATTCATCTCCATGGAAAATGAGAGAACGTTTGAGACGCTGGTCCAGCGATTGGAAGTGTTCCGCGAGCACTACGAGCACTTCAATAGACTCTGCCCGGAGCAGGCCGAGGCGGCTGAATACATACACCAGTGCTTTTTCTTCTTGCAACAACATTCTCGCGCCAGCCGCCAGGAGAGCTATGTAGCCGACACAGCGCGTCTAAAGTTAATGATAGCGAGCCACAATGACTGGGCTTTATCCTACACCCTTGCGGCCGCTGGGTTTCGCTCCAATGCAGCGCTGACGACTCGTCGAGCGATCGAGTACGCCGCATACGCCGCCAAGATCGCCGACTCTGATGATCGGGCCGACCTGTGGATGAGTCACGTTGTCGATCCGGAGGTAAAAGGGAAGTTCAAGAGTTACTTTTCGATACCGAGCGCCTTTGGAAACGAGAAAAAATACGGGTTCTTGTGGCATCTTCTGGGCCTATACGACTGGTTCAGCGAGTCCGGAGCGCATGCCAATTTCCTCACGATGATCGACAAGGCAGAGAAGAAATCTCCAGGCGGGATCAAGGTTTCTCTTCAAGATGACCCGGTTCGAAAACGGGAGCACGTGTTGATGTTTGTATATGTCGGCAACAGTCTGCTCCGAGTATGGACCCGTGTCACAGATGACCTGCGAGTAGATGCGCGGACTCTCGCTAAGAAACTCGAGAAGGCCGATGCCATTTCCAAGAAGGCACGCATGGTGTTGGCTCAAGAGGATGCTGGCTGGAGCGCTGAGATGCTTTCGACTATCGCGAACGACGAGGATAAGGACGGAGCCGGGGTTGATCGATTCAAGAAGAGCCTGAAGGAAGCCAGGGACCGTGAAGCGCCAAAAGGCAAAGATGCAGCCGGGCCGAAGCCCGGGGCCGCGCAACCGTGACCCTGCAGGGCATAGATGCAATCAAGCTCGATGCCCGCCAGGGCTCGCATTGGGCTGCACCGCGCCTCCAGGTACCGTGCGGAGGCGTTGTCGGGCTACTGGTCCAACTTGGCTTGTATCTTTGCCAGCCAGTCCCGCGGGAACGGAAGTGAACACCGGAAGAGCCACAGGATTTTGTGTATCTGGTCCATTACTTGCACGTTTGGCTCAGTCCACTGGGTGCAGATTTGAATGGGGTCGATGTCGGCCGTTTTGCCCTGATAGTCCCAGTTGTCTCCCGCCAAGGCGTGAAGGCCTTGAATCCGCGATAAGCGGAGCATCACGTTGAAGCCAGGCGTGTGTAGATTCTGGACTCTTAAGGCTTCTCTGAGCCGTTCGAGGTATGCAGCGAACTGAAGGATGCGTTTAACGAGGCACAGTATCGAGAGGCAGAGTCGCATCTGTCCAAATGGCTCTTCGTGGGGGAATGAACCTCTCCAGCCGTGAACCCAGGTGTTTCCGACAAAGAAAGAGCCATCCGTGCAGAGTTTCCAGGAGTTGAAGTAATCCCGGCCGTCGGACATTGGAACCTCCTCACGAAAGAAGAGCCCGTCGACATCGCGACTCGCTCCACGTCCGCGTGAGCAGCGCCCGATCATGTTTCGCGAGCTAATCGCCGCGATCTCTTCGAGCTCCTCAAACGGGATCTCAAGCACCCGAAGTGGTCGCGCTGCCGTGAACAGTAGAGGATGGCGCTGGAAATTGCTGGGGATCACGGAGTTGATCCATTCTAATGCGGGCCGCACAGAGTCCTCGAATGCTTGCCAGCCCGTTCGGTCGATCGGCCAAGGCGAGAATTGTTCGAAGATATCCGGCGAGTGCAGCAGCCAGGAGATGAACTGGTTCTGGCCGATGAAGGACCCTTCCAGCCCGTGATCTTTGGCCTTCTTGACGAGGTGCGAGAACGACTTGTTATCCAAGTCGCGGCTCGTTACGAACACCCAAGACTTGAACTTGACGCCCTCAAGCTTCTCCTCGAGCCGCGTGACCTTCTTGACATCGCGGGTGATCTTGTCGCGCGCCTTGCCCTGGTAGTCGTCCAGCATCTCGGGGCACCAGATCTGGTAAACGCTACGCTCTGCGACACTGTAGCCATCGGCTCCATCGTCGCCAGCACTATCAGCATTGCTGACGTAGCCCGGGATGTAGCGCTGGAGTAGCAGGCGCGCCATGTGGTCAAAGTCCTGAGGGTTAGCCAGGTTTTCCAGCCAACCGTGTAGTTGAGCTCTCACGTCGCTCGGTTTGATGGCGCGTGAGCAAAGCTCCTTTCGAACAGAGTTCCGGACACATCAGACTAGACGATTTCGCCTGAGTGGTCTGTTGTTCGACAGGATCTCGCATTGGCTTGGGATAAAAATTCAAGGGTGGCCAGCGACGAGATACCCCCATCAAACGTAAACAAGATTCTTAAGGTTTCAGAGCGGGTTTGCGCCCTGTGCTATCAATTTGAGCGCGACCTTTCTGTGAAACGCCAGGGCCACGTCGCCCACATAGACAGGAAGCCACCCGGTGAGAAACGGAATCACAAAGTAGACAACCTCTGTTGGCTTTGCCTCGCCCACCACGACCTCTACGACAGCACGCCGAGGTTGAGCAAGGGACTCCAACCAGCGGAGCTACGAGCCTACCGCGACAAAGTCCACCAAATGGTCCGCGAGGAGAAGGCGCCTCAGCCCTATTCCGGTCCCCGGGCTGTACTTGAGATGGAAGTCGACGTTGCAGAGCTTTGGCCCCTCGTTTCTGACACTGGCAGACGCGCTGATCCCAAGCTACCGGAGGATGAACGCTCGGATCAATGCTTCTACGGATTCATCGTAAAGGTGTGCAATGTCGGGCACGCTTGGACAGGCATTCGCGATGCTGACCTCAGATTCGACAAGAAGTCGGTAGGCTATATGATGGCCGTTAGTAGCGAAGTATCTGTAGAAGCGATGAGCCAGCCGACTGGCCTTCGTGCCCTACTGCGATCCTCAGAGAAGCACTGCTGGCGTGAGTCGACTAGAGGATTGACGTTAAACCAAGAGCAGGGCGTTGGGCCGGGGCAGATGGCAATCTGGCCGGTTGGATTTAAGGGCCCCCGTAGCCCAGTAACGCTCCCCAGCAGGCAGAGGAACGCGAAATATCGGTTTCGGCATCAGTTGGAGAGGCCATGGGTGCTTGAACTGGTCCCCGTCGTGGGCGCTCCAACCGCAGTAGAAATTCCAGCTTTTGAGGTCTGGTACGCGCCCGAGACCCGGACCCACGAACCGATCGAGACGGGCTAGCTCCTAGCCACCTCAACACCAAACGGGGGTTGATCACCTTTTGATCACCGGCCTCAAAATCACCCCCGATCACCATGGCATCCCAGAAACACCCCACCCCACCAAAACCCGCACCAGCTCTAATCTCCAGCACACGCAACCTCATGCCAGATCACCCCAGATCACGCCCCTGCTTATCTACCCGGAGAACCTACATGGGGCTATGAGATGGCGACCTGCCCGTTTGACGGGAATGTCTATTTTGGCTAAAATGGACATCATGAAGATGACCAGAATCACGGCCACCGCTGCCAAGAACGAATTCGGAAGGATCCTCGACCTCGTGAACGAGGGCGAGGTTGTCACGATCACCCGCCACGAGATGGAGCGAGCCGTCATCATGTCGATGCAGATGTTCAAATCCCTGAGCTCGAGCGCTGACCGAGCCTTGCAGGCATTGAGCGGCGAGTTTGACGCCCTGGTCGAGAGAATGCAGACTGATGAGTCTCGTAGGGCCATGAAGGCAGCATTCGACGCCCCTCCCTCGCAGTTGGGGGCAACTGCTAGGAAGCAGGCCTGCAAGCGCTAAAGTGCAAGACCTTTGGTCTTGCACTTTGCAACGCGCTGGAACGCAGTTCCGGCGCCTTCGTCAGATTGTGCTAATGTGCAAGACCAGAGTGCGAGCAGGTTAGCTTTTGGCACGCACACCTCGGATATACGTTCTGGCCGGAGTGAACGGGGCAGGCAAGAGTAGCGTCGCTGGAGCCACGTTTCGGGCAGCTGGCGCCGATTACTTCAACCCCGACGAAGTCGCCGCGAAACTGAGGCAAGCCGACCCGGGGCTTTCCGCGGCCCAGTCCAACAGTCTGGCCTGGGAATCAGGTCGCAGCCTCCTCGAGCGCGCCATCGCGCAGCGGTTGGACTTTGCCTTCGAGACGACCCTGGGTGGCAGCACCCTCACCGGCATGCTGCTCCGAGCCGTCGATCTGGGGTTCGAAGTCAGGATCTGGTATGTCGGACTCTCGTCGGTCGAGCTCCACCTGGCGCGAGTCAAGGAACGCGTCCGCCGAGGCGGGCACGATATCCCCGAGGACCGGATTCGCGAACGATTCGATGCCAGCCGCATGAACTTGATCCAGCTGCTGCTCAGCCTGGCCGAGTTGCGCGTCTATGACAACTCTGCTGCTGCAGACCCCGCTCAGGGAGAAGAACCCAAACCGGTCCTCCTGCTCCATGTCAGGCGAGGTCGACTGGTCAAAGTTCGCCCGCTCGAACTGGTGCCAGACTGGGCCAAGCCTGTCCTGGCAGCAGCCCTCAGGGAGCAACGATGAGGGAGGGAGACGCAACACGTAAGCAGTCCCCAAACACAAATAGCGTCAGATCCTAAACGGCTGCCAGCAGCACGTAATGCGAGAGCTCGCGAGAGGCGGCTACGGTGCGCGGCCCCGAGGCGTGCCGCGAGCAGCCGGCCAGCTCGCTCACCGCCCGGGCCCCCGGGCCCTCGTCTTTCAGGCCGCGAGGCTCCGCTGCCAGGCGGTGCAGGCTGGTGCCATATCCGTCCGCCACCAGCAGCCACCAGCCCTCGCCGTCCCCCACGAAGAAGCGGTTCTGGCCGGCGTAACGAAGCTCGGGCGGGGCCACGAAAGGCCCTCCGAAGCCACGAAAGCCGCCCACCCGGAACATCACCCGGGGCCTGGAGCCAGGGGCGGGATCCTCGACCGTCAGCCAGGGGTCCTGGCGCAATGCTTCGACCAGTTGCGAGCTCACCCCGGTCCGCTCGGCCGGCAGTCGCTCGCACAGCTCCAGCGCCCCCTCTCGGTAGTGGGGCAGCCCGGCCCGCCAGGCCAGCACCTGGCCGACCTCGAGCAGATGCTCGTCCGCCGGCACCTCCAGCATGCGCTCGAGCCACCAGGTCGCGCGCGCACCGGGCTGCTCGTCGAGATGGTAGAGGGCGTTGGTCAGGCTGACGGCCAGCTTGCGTGGGGCCTGGGCTAGCAGGGGAGCCACCCGGGGCAGCAGGCGCTCCCAGCCCGCCGCCACCACCGGATGGCGGGCGAAAAGATCGCAGGCCACCAGCTCCAGCGACAGGTCGTAGAGCGCGTCGGTAGCGGCCACGCGGCCCTTCTCGGGCAGGGCGGCCACGATGGGATCGAGCCGGCTGCGCAGGTGCTCGAGGAAGACCGGTCCCTTCAGCCCGGGACGGCGGTGGCGCGCCTGGGCGAAGGCCGCGTTGTAGCGCTCGCGGCGCTCGCGCAGCAGACGCTCGAAGGCGGGGCTCAGGCCTTCTTCCACTGCAGCCAGGCCCGGTAGTTGGTGTAACGCTGGTGGAGATACTTGAGGTAGAGCACGTCGTCGTAGAGGTGCCCGAACAGCTTGCGTTGCTTGCTCCAAGAGGCCAGCAGGCGCTCGATCTCGACCAGGCGCGCCTTGACCTCGGGCTCGCTCAGGCCCTCCAGGCCCTTGGCGAAATCTTGCGAGAGCTTGCGCAGCGGGTCGTCCCTGTCCAGTCCGAGTCGGTCGTACTCCTGGCAGGAGAGGTCGAACAGCTGGCGGATCCAGCTCACCCGGTCGACCCGCAGCACGCCGTTGCCAGCCGCTTCGAAGAAGGGGGCGTCCAGATCCGGCGTCAGCCTGTCGTGCAGCACGAAGGGAAGGATCTGGCGCATGTCCTCCAACCCCACCATCGGTAATCCCCGCAAATAAGCCAGCGCTTTGGCAAAGATCAGCACGCTCATCATGGCCCGCACCGACAGCCCGTTGCGGGTCTGCACGCCCAGGTCCTTGACCCGGTCGCGCCCGCTGTCGAGGGCCGCCAGCGAGGTCGGATCGAGCCCGGACAACTTGAGGTTGTCCTTGGTCTTGTACTCGAGCTGCGCTCCGGCGGCCTCGAAAAACTCGAGCTGGCTGGCGAAGAACTCGAAGCGTCGCAGCACCTCGGTGGGCACCGGCAGGCGAGCGATCTCTCGGTACATCCGCTCGCTCTGAGCCGGGGAGAAGATGAGCTCGGCCGGCACGACCTCCTCGGGTCGGATGCCCTCCTCCACCCGGGTCAACAGCTCGGAGAAGAAGCGGGTGTTGAAGTGCAGCGCCCGCACCACCACGTCGATGCGGTCGCGCAGGGCCTCGATCACCTGGTAGGTCCCGCCTCCCTGGTCGTCGTTGGCGGTGAGGTACCAGGCGGCCTCGGGGCACTCGTAGATGTGGTCGAGGATCTCGGCGTAGTTGTCGGCCAGCACCGTCAGCAAGGCCGATTGGGTGCGGGTGGGGATGCGGTTGTATTCGTCGATGATTTTG
The DNA here is from genome assembly GCA_021404945.1 of bacterium CPR1. Lineage (GTDB taxonomy): Bacteria > Vulcanimicrobiota > Xenobia > Xenobiales > QWHO01 > QWHO01. The sequence goes on along the minus strand of QWHO01000012.1, from coordinate 11,690 downwards.
ACCCGCATTCCCAGCCAGCGCCGCCAGGAGATGCGGATCTGCTCCAGGCTCTGGGCCTGGATCAAATCCGCCGGCAAAGGGTTACCCAGGAGGTCGGAGATGGTCATCTGGGGCTGGCCGTGCTGGATGGCCCGGCGCACCTCCTGCAGGGAATAGCCCGCCAGCACGCCCATGAGCACCGCGCTGGCCGTCTTGCCGCGTCCCGGCCCACCAACAAGCAAGCAGCGGCGGCGCACCGCAAAGTTCAGCAGGGGCAGCAGCACGAAGCTGGAGTAACTCTGGGCCGTGGGCAGGACCAGGCGCGAGCGGGTGTCCCCGAAGGTGTAGCTCGGGGCCGGCCCTTCGTTGTACTCCAGGTCGTAGTGGGGGCTGATGACCGCGTTGTTAACGATCCAGAAGTAGGCCTGGCGCAGCTTCTCGTCCAGGGCCTCGTCCTTTTCCGCCACCTCGCTGCCGGGGTCGACCGGGCCACGGTACAGGTCGGCCACGTCGAACGCGAGCGGTGGGGGCGGCTTGACCATCGGGTGGGTGGGACTCTCGGGGGGGCGACGGAACAGATTCTTCAGCACAGGCGATTGCTTCGGAGCCGCCCGCTTGACCCCTGGGAAGGGTGCCCCGGGCTGAAGTCGAACCAGCGGGGGTGAAAACAATTCTTTCTCTTGCCCTGATGGCAGGCTCCCTTCTGGCTGGCTGCGCCGCCAATCCGGCCGCCGACCGCCCCGCCGCGGTCGTCAACACCCCCGTCAGCGCAAGTGGGACCTCCACGCCCTCGAGCGATCCGGGCGGCCAGTCGCGCAGCTTTGAGATCAGCGCCTGGAACTCGACAATCGGCTTCGTGGGCTCCAAGGTGACGGGCTCGCACGAAGGAAGCTTCAAAACCTTTCGAGGCATGATCGAGCTGGTCGATGAGGAGCCCACCCGCTCGCGGGTCGAGGTGACCATCGACATGGGCTCGGTCGAGGCGGACGACCCTGATCTGACCGATCATCTCAAGAGCGCCGACTTCTTCGATGCCCCCACTTACCCCGAGGCCAGCTTCAAGTCCACCCAGATCGCCAGATCCGACAAAGGCTACACCGTGACCGGCGATCTCAGCCTGCACGGCGAAACCCGATCCATCAGCTTCCCGGCCGAGATCAAGCTCACCCCCGAGGGCCCCGCCGCCAGGGCCGAGTTCAGCATCAAGCGCTTCGACTTCAAGATCATGTATCCGGGGAAGGCAGACAACCTCATTCGTGATGAAGTGCTGATCAAGCTCGATTTGAAAGGAACTCCCCCCGAGTAGCCTCGCGACGCGTCTGGTACGGCCCGCTGGGCGAGCTGGCCTGGCACGCCTCGTTGGCCGTCTACGAGCTGGCCGCTCTCGGTCGCCACCGCTGGTGGTGGCGGTTGCATCGCGCCCTGCCCCGACACTTTCGGGGCATCCGACCGGGCCGGCTCGAGCGCACCCACCCCGAGCGAGACTCGCTGGCCTACGGCGAGACCCCGGCCATCTCGGTGCGACGTCTGCTGCAGGTCAGCGGCCTGGCCCCGGGAGCGCGCTTCATCGATCTGGGCTCGGGGCGGGGGTTGGCGGCGCTGAGCGCGGCCAGCCTGGGTTATCCTTCCGAAGGCCTGGAGCTCTTTCCCGAGTATGTGGAGCGTTCCAACCGGGTGGCCGCCGAGTTGAAGCTGCCGGCCCGGTTCACTCAGGGCGACCTGGTGCGCGACCCCTGGCCGGAGGGAGAGCTCTACTACCTGGCCTCCACCGCCTTCGGGCACCAGACCCGTCAACTCTTGCTGGAGCGCTTCAACGGCTTGCCCCCGGGGGCCCTGGTGGCCACGCTGGACTGGAGCCTTCCGCTGGAGGGTCGGGTCGCCTTCTATCTGCCCGTCACCTGGGGACTGGCCCTCTGCCAGCTTTACGCGACCGAAAGTTAACGCTCCCAAAACAACCCCCCGGGTCCCACGTCTTACACTGGTCCTTGTGGAAACCAGGGCTCCTTTCCGCTTCACCGTAGATACAGGCGCTCGCGCCGAATGGACCAACCTGCGACTCAAAGGCAGCTTCAACCCCACCACGGGCGAGTACGACCCTCTGTGGAACGGGGGGCAGACCATCCCCATGCGCGATGATGGCCGGGAGGGAGACGAGGTGGCCGGGGACGGCGTCTATACGGCCACTGTCTCGCTCAAGACCGAGCCTCGTAGCTACGAGTGGGGCGTGGTGGCCGACACGAAAGCCGGCCCCGGTCGCTGGCTGCCCCTGCAGGACGGCAATCTGCGCTTTGGCGCTGAGGAGCGCAACCCGAGCTACACGCCCATCACCAACCACAAGCTGGGAGTGCATCGGCGCGGTCAGGATGGGGTCTTGTTTGCGACCTGGGCGCCGGCCACAGACGAGCTGGCGGTGGAGATCTTCAAGCGCGACGGCAGTCTCAAGGCGCGTCACGCCATGGAGAAGCAGCCCGACGGGACCTTCAAGCTGGAGCTGGGCCAGGGGTGGAGCGATCTGGAGGGGCTGGGTTATCGCTTCGCGACCGGCGACATCGCCTACTCCGACCCCCGAGCTCGCTTCCTGCAGGGGCAGCAGCGCGGAGTGGAGCGCATCTTCGTGGACCCGGTGCTGGGCATCGAGACCGGCTGGTACGATGACAGCGGCAAGGGCGGTCCCAACTACGCCGACAACCCCACCTGGGGACGTTTCACCGTGGACGATCGGCCCGAGGCCGACAAAGTGCAGCTGATCATCAAGGATGAGAAGGGCCACCAGCTGAGCAAGAGCGAGCTGCTCCAGCGGCTGGGAGCGCCCCGACTTCTGAGCTACGAGGAAGCCCCCCCCAAGGACAAGCAAGATGTAGACATTCTCAACCGGTGGGGGGTGGACTCGGACGCCAAAGTGACCGATTACCAGTGGCTCGAGCGCACGGCCGAGAATGGCGCCATCGAGCTCGAGCAGGTGGGTAACGCCTGGGTGACCACGGTCAATAACTTCCCCGCTCTGGCCGGGCTGCGCTACGAGTTCCGGGTCTACGAGAACGGTCGCCTGGTGGGCGACTTGAACGGGGACGGGCAGCTGAGCAAGGCCGAGCGGGTGCGCACCCCCTTCAACGACCCTCTCAGCGACCGCATCTCCAACCGTCCGGGCTCCGAGCGCCTCAGCTTGATTCGCGAGTCAAAGTTCGCGTTCCAGCATCAGGACGCTCCGCGCAAGACCAGCGATCCCTCCCGTTTCGTGATCTACGAGCTGCACGTGGGCAGCTTCATGGGCTCGAAGGATAACGCCAACCCCTCCAACTTCAAGGACCTCATGCACAACCTCGACTACCTCGAGGAGCTGGGGGTCAACACGCTGGAGCTGATGCCCTTCAACGAGTTCGGGGGCAAACGCGACTGGGGCTACACGCCCGACTACTACTTCGCCGGGGCCGAGGCCTACGGGTTCGAGCTGGATGCCGCCGAGGCCTTGCGCAAAGGCCTGGTCAGCCCGCGCGAGGCCGAGGGCCGCGAGACGGTCTGGGTCCACGGGCTGGAGGCCATCAAAGTTTTCGTGGATGAGGCCCACCGGCGGGGTTTCAACGTGCTCGGGGACGTGGTTTACAACCACACCTCGGGCAAGGCCGACGCCGACAACCCGATGTGGGAGCTGGATGGAGACGAGCGCTCGTTTTTCAAGTGGAACGGCCAGTACATCAGCAATACCGACTGGGGAGCCAAGCCCAACTTCGGGGCCGACGGAGTGAAGCAGTTCTTCGTGGACAACGCCGTGCAGCAGCTCGAAGAGCTGGGGCTGGACGGGATTCGCTTCGACTTCACCCAGGTGCTGCACGACACCGGCACCAACCAGGAGAAGTGGGAGGGGATGCAGACCCTGCGCATGATCAACCGGGCCATCGATCACGTGCGCCCGGGCGCCTACACGGTGGCCGAGGACTTCTCGCGCTCGTGGCTGGTGGCGGCCGACTACGACCGCAGCTCGTGGGTGGGCGAGAATGAGCACCGCATGGAGAAAAAGGGGATGGGCTTCGACGCGGTCTGGAACGACCGCTTCCACGACGACATGATCGACGCCCTGGCGGGGCGGGCCTCGATGGACCGCCTGATGGAGGCGCTCACCCGGCACGTGGACGTGGAGAGCTGGAGCAAGGCCGTGGTCTACACCCACAGCCACGACGAGGTGGGCAACTCGGGCCAGTGGGCGGCCCGGGTTGCCGCCGGTAGCCAGAACACCGAGGAGACCCTCAAGCCCCTGCCGCGTGCGCTGGCGCGCACAGCGGCCACGCTTACCCTGTTGGGGGCGGGCGTCCCCATGCTGTTCCAGGGCGAGGAGTTTCTGGACAACGCCGACTACAAGCACGGCGTGACGGCCACATGGGGCAACGACATGAGCTGGCTGGGCCGCACGGTTGATCCCGCACAGGCCGAGAGCCTGTCCGGCGACGAGCGGGTGGCCGCCCTCAAGCGCGGGCACTTCAACTTCTACCGCGACCTGATCAAGCTGCGCGGCTCCAGCCCGGCCTTCACCTCCACCAGCCAGATTCGCCCCGGCAGCGTCAATAACGAAGAGCGCACCCTCAGTTATGTGCGCCAGGGCGGCGGCGAGGAGCTCTGTGTGCTGGCCAACTTCTCCGATCAGCCTCGCCAGGTTCCTCTGCCGGAGGGAAACTGGAAGCTCGTGCTCAGCTCCGACGACCGCCAGTATGGTGGCAGCGGTTTGCAGGGCGGGGTGGCACCAGGCTCGGCGCTGGTCTACAAGCGCGTTTAAGACTCCTTTCAACCCCGCCTGCTACCCTGCTGGGGCATGCGAATCGATGGGCCTTCCTTTTCCCTGCCTTCCCGCGCCCCCGGCGGCGGCCCCCCGGTAGACCGCGCCGAGCTCGAGCAAACGGCTCAACGGTTGCAAGAAGATGGCTATCGCTTCCAGGTCTACAAGGCAACAAGGTGGCCCTTCTCCGAGGTCAGGTGGCGTGAGGTCGACCGCCAGGAGGGCCTGCAGCGTCTGAGCGAGGACGCCGAGGTTCGCCTGGTCAAGGGCGAGCATGCCCATCAGGTGCTGAGCAAGTCCGATCTGATCGAGCTGGCGGCCTTCGACTCGGGACAGGTGGACGCTTTGCCTCAGCCCAAGCTGGCCCGCGCCGTGGCGGCCCTGTCCAAGCAGGGCATCCTGAGCGGGCTTTCGGGCAATCTGACGGCCTATCAGGTCTACAACCTGCTGCTCCAGGACCCCAATCACGAGCGTCAAGAGGTGCGTTTTACCCGCCAGGGAGACAGCCTTGCTCTGAACGCCCCCAACGATGCCCTGACGGCCGCCTGGTTGGTGGCTGGCGTGGGGGACAGGGCCGACGTGGCCCCAGGGGCTGCCCAGCTTCAGGAGATCAAGGACCTGGGCTTTCAGGTCGACCCGTTTCGAGTGTTCGCTCAGAGGCGCTATGGGGGTATTCTGCCCCTGACCATGGGCAACCAGGTGCTCGCCAGTATGCCGCTCGATCAGCTCGACCCCCACAGGGCCGGGCAACTTTGCCTCGAGTGGAAAGAGGCCCAGCAGGCCCTGGGTCAGGACGCCCGCCTCTGCTGGGAGGCCCTGCAGGAGAGGGCGGGAGTTCCTGTACCCTTCTCTGAGCGGCTCTCCGCCATGGCAACTTTGAAGGAGCGTCTCGGGGAGCCCTCGGGCCGAGAGCTCTACAAAGCAGTTCTGGGAACGCTCAAGGAGGGAGAGAGGCTTGAGAGCCGCGTGGCGCAGGCCCTGGAAGTGGTGGCTCTGGCTCCCACTCATCCCGCCCTCGCGGTTCAGGTCTACCGAGGTTACCAGAGGCGGGCCTCCTATCCAGAAGTGCTCGAACGCACCGGCGACCTCAAGATCACCGACCGCCTGGTGGCTGCGGTCCCGGTGGAGCAGGAGCACCAGTTGCTCGGACTGCTGGAGGACCTCGGGCAGCTCGACCGCCCGGTGGCCAACGAGCTGGCCGTGACTCTGGCCGAGCAGAAGGTGCTGCCGGAGCAGCGCTCGCTGGTGGCTGAGCTGGCCGGCCCGAGCTCTACCGCGCGGGAGATTTTGCAGGCTCGCGATGAGGTGCTCAAGGGCGACGTCCAGGAGCGCAAACAGTTGCTGCAGGCCAACCGTGCCGAGATGAGCCTGCCCTCGGCCACCCGACTGCTGGCCGCCTGTCCCGACCCCGCCGGCATCGAGGTTTACCGCTCCCTGCGCGGGGCGGGGATGGAGGAGGTCCAGGCGGTGGCCCTGGCCGAGGCCATGGGGCGGTCCCGGCGTGAGGGAGAGAAGCTCACCGACCTGGTGGGACCAGCTCTCGAGTTGCGCGAGCGGGCGCCCAAGAGCTATTGCGACCTCTATCCGGAGCTGCGCAAGACCCCCGGCCGTGAGGGCGCCTTTCTGTCTTCCTATCAGCGCTCCCAGAATGCCCGAGAGGCGGCCACCGTGGCGGCCAGCCTTCCGCCCGAGCAGAACACGCTGTTTTTTTCGACCTATGACCAGCTCAAGGCGGCAGGCATCAAGCACGGTCCTCAGATGCTCCTGGAGGCGGTGGCAAAGCAGCGCCTGAAGGCTGATTCCGCCCGGCTGGAGCGCATCCCCACGCTGGCCCTCTACCAGGCCATGATCGCCAACGCGCCGGCCGGCAGCGAGGATGCCTTCTTGAGCCTGGCTGCCGAGCCCGGATTGAATGAGCCGGTCTCGAGTTGGAAACAAGTTTTCAACGGCCTGCCCGAGGAGGCGCTCGAGCGGGTAAGCTTGTGGAAGGCGATGCGGGTCAAGCTCGGCTCCAACGCGGCTCTGGCCGACCGGCTCATGGTGGCCGTCCCCCCATCGGCCGAGCCCGACCTCGTGCTGGAAACCCTGGGCGTCCTGCTGGGAAAGGCACCCCGCTCGCCCATAAAAGCCGTGGAAGCCTTCGAGAAGGTCTACCAGAGCAAGTCCTCCGAGCTTCTGGCCCACCTGGTGCGAGGCGGCGCCAATCTGGAGGAGGCCACCGAGATGGCCCGCCGGGTGGGTCGCAACGATCTGCCGGGGGCCCAGCTGCCTCAGACCCAACGCTGCGAGCTGGTGGGCCGTCTGGGGGGGCTGCGGGGGGGCAACCTGCAGGAGGGCTTCCAGGACTATCTCTTCCTGGCCACCCGGCTGGAAGATTCCGAGCACATTCCGATGGCGGTGGAGTTCTTCGCCAGCCTGATCGAAACCGGGTTGAGCCCGACCGAGGCCCGCATGGCCTACGTTGAGTTGGAGCGACGTCCCGAGCTGGGGGCCCATCAGAGCACCGTCCTCAAGGTCCTGCGCTTTGCCGACGGCCTGGCAGGGGCGCGCGAGATTCTCGACCAGGTGGTGCGGCTCGAGCCCGAGGAGGCGGCCACCCGCCTGGAGGAAGTGTTAGCCCGTCAGGATGCCATGCAGGGCCTGGCGCCCAGGCTGCGCGCACGACTTGCGGCCGGGCACCTGGCCTCGCCTCTGAGTCCCGAAGGCCTGGACCAACTGGGTTCTCTGCTGGGCTCGAGCCTGCACTGGGCTGCGCAGCCAGGCTGGACCGTGGGCGGCGACCCCCCTGGCCTGCGCCTGGAGTTACCCAGGGGAGCGAGCAAGGGCGGAGCCATCGAGTCCAGCCCTTTCTGGCTCGCCTCCGGTGGCGAGAGCACACTCAGCTTTGATTACGTGGCTGGCCAGCCAGCGCGTCTGGTGGCTCTGGTGGAGGGGGCTGAGAAGCCGGTCGTCCTGGCCTCCCTGGAGAACACGGGCAAGAATCTGGTGATCAACCTCTCTTCTTTGCGGGGCAAGAAGATACGCCTGCGCCTGGAGTGCACCCGGGCCGATCAGCCGCAGAAGCTGGAGCTTTCGCGTCTGCGCCTGGACAGTACGCCCACCGCCGGTCGCACCGATCTCACAGCCAGTGACTTCAACTCTTCCGAAGGGCAGATCTCAGAGCCCGTCCAGCTCAGCTCCAAGGCTGACACGCAGCTCTGCGCCAGCCTGGGGGGGCAGTCGGTGACTATCGAGGCATACAATGGCTCGAGCTGGGTTCGCCTGCCGCTCAGCCGGCCCGAAGGCGGATTGGTGAAATCCGATCTGTCGGCCTATCGAGGCAAGAAGCTCCATCTGCGATTTCGCGACAACCGAGGCTATGCTGCTCGCCCACGTTTCGTCCAGTTGCGGGAGGATCCGGGACCCACCACGGTGCGCCCGCTGGTGGGCAGCTCCCCAGCTGTGGCCGAGGAGATCGTGGCTCTGTCCTTCGATTCCTCGCGCACCCCCGAGCAGCGTTTGAGCGCCCTGCAGGGATTGCAGCTGCTCGGCGACGACCTGGAGGCAGCCTGGAAGGCCTGGCCGATGCTCGAGCCCCACGTTGGCTCGGGCGACTTCGAGGACCGGGTGGGAGCGGTCAAAGCCCTGCTCCCTGACGTTGAGTTGCTGGCCGAGGTCGAGAAGGAACTGCAGCCGGGCGAGAGCCTGACGTCCCTGGCCCGCCTGCGCAAAGGGCGCTCGGGCGAAGATTTTACCTGCTTGCGTGAGCGGCTTTGCTGGGAGAGCCAGGAGGCCACGCCGGCCTCGTCGGTCGATTTCGTGGGCGCCGTGCAGAGTCGCTCGGGCGTCGAGTCGGCCGATCTGGCCTGGCAGGCCGTGGCGCCCCCCATCCACGACGAGAGTCTGAGCGAGCGCAGGCAGGCCTACCTCGACCTGCTGGAGGGCTGCGCCGGCGACGGCAAGCTGGCCCACCAGGCCTATTGTCAACTGCTGAGCTGGCTCGAGCCCGCTGAAGGTATCCAGCGAGCCGCTCGGGCCGCAGTGGAGCTACGAGCCCTGGTTCCCGGGGCCGAAGACTGGATCAAGCTGCTGAGCGAGCTGCAGGCGAGCCAGTTGGACGGTCGCCTGCAGGGCGTCATGCTCAAGCGCATGTCCACCTTTCTGATCGGTAAGGTGACCCTGGAAGGCATCGAGCTCGAGGACGCCCTGAAGATCATGCCCGAGGAGCTCAAGGGCAAGACCGGTATCGAGGAGCGCGACCTGCACCTGGTGGTGGGGGGAGTGCGTCTGGGCAAGCGCGACGGGTGAAAAAAGAAAGAGGGCGGCCCGGCGGGCTCGCCCTCTTTTTCGTTCGAAGGAGCCTCAGGCCCCGATGAACTGAATCAGCACGTTGCGAGTGCGAGGTCGGTCGAGCTCGAGCATGAAGACGCGCTGCCAGCGGCCCAGCGTCAGCCGGCCGTCCTGAATGGGCATGGTGACCGAGCATCCTAAAGTCAAGTGCTGCAGGTGGGAATGGGCGTTGTCACACTCATCCTCGCACATATTGACGGTGCGGATGGTGAAATCGTTGTGCTGATACAGCGTGGCCGGATCGGCCATCTTCCAGAGGAACTTCTTCATGTCCTCGATCAAGAGCGGCTCGTTCTCGTTGATGATGATGGCTGCCGTGGTGTGCTGCGAGTAGACCAGCGCCTGGCCGTTTTTTATGCCTGCCCGGGCCAGGAGAGACTCGACCTGATCGGTGATGTCGATAAACTGCGGACCGGTGGCCGATTCGATGGTCAGCCGAGACATGTAGACCCGGGGTTGTCCCAGGCTCTGCCCGGTGGTATCGGCACGCACATGAATGCTGGGTTTATTCTCCAAAGTCAGCGTCGTCTTGGCGCCATTGGAGGGCGCCACCATTGTACCGTTCTTCACTCTAAAGCTCCCTATGTTGCGAGGCCGGCCTGACCGGCCTCCTTGCCTGTTGTATGCTGCCAGAACCTGGCTCTGACAAGCTTTTGGTGCTGTTGCACCGATCCTAATGAACCGAAGCCCGCTCATTCTCTCCTCACCTGAAGATTCCTCTTGGCAGGTCGCTCGACCCGGTCGCGTAGAATGCCCGCGCGGATGCGCGCTCTGGTTCTGGATGTGGAAGGCACGACGACCCCCATCAGCTTTGTCTATGAGATCCTCTTTCCGTATGCGCGCAAACGACTGAGAAACTTCGTGGAGAGCAATTGGGACCGACTTGACGACGTCATCGCGGCCTTTCAAAAGCAAGCGGCCGACGATCTGGTTGCCGATCACCCGTTGCGACCGGTTACCGGTCGCGAGTCGTTGATTCACAACGCCCTGGCCTATGTGGATCAAGACCTGAAGGTGGCCTGCTTGAAGACTTTGCAGGGCCTGATCTGGGAAGAGGGCTATCGGGACGGCAGCCTCAAGGGCGAGGTCTTCGCCGACGTCAAGCCGGCCTTTCAGCGATGGAGCCAGGCCGGCCTGAAGCTGGCTATCTACTCCTCCGGCAGCGTGTTCGCGCAGAGGCTCCTCTTCGGCAACTCCACCGAGGGCGACCTGACCCGCTACATTTCCGATTACTTCGACACCGAGGTGGGAGCCAAGCGAGATGCCGAGAGCTACCGCCGCATCGCCGCCCGTCTTGGTCTGGATCGGGACCTTTTGCTGTTTGCCACCGACGTGGTGGCCGAGGCTGAGGCCGCTCACGAGGCAGGCCTCCAGGTGGTCGTCTTGCGCCGCTCGGGCAATCCCGACCCGGGGCCACATCTTTTTCCCGAGGCGCGCGACTTCACCACGCCACCCTTCCCTTAGCGGAGACGGGCGGGCGAGGAAGCGGCGCCTCTGCGGTGACGCCGACCGGGGCCCGGACCACTCGCCCCGCTCATGGCGTAGACGCTCCCGTCCCAATACTCGTTCTTGCCTTCCTGGGTCCGCTCCCACTCGAGATACTCGCGGGGCGTCAGCTGCGGCACCGATTCCATGCCAGGAATCTTCGACCCGGTCGCCCGGCCTCCCGCTCTATCGGCGGGAGCCGGCAGCGCAACGGCTCAGCTAAAAGTCCGGCTCTTCTTCGGCCTGGAGCCCGGATGGCTCCTCGCTCACGCACGAGACGGTGGGTCGCGTTGCCTTCCGACTCCACTCGTCGGGAGCCAGGTCGTCATGGTGGATGTCAGGCTCCAGACGACTACGGGTCGACCTCGAAGAACTCGGCCAGGGAAACAGACCATCCGGGAAGGAGCTCTGGCAGCTCCAAGTTCTGAACGGCCTGCAGAACGGTCCGGGTCGAGTCGGGCCGGGCCAGGGTCGCGCAACCGAGCTGGGGATCGAGCAGCAGCACGACCTGCACTCCGGCCCGAAGATACTCCTGAACCTTCCCCTCGATCTCGCTGGCGCGATCATTGGGTGACAAGACCTCCACCACGAGCGCAGGAGGCGTGAGCAGATAGCCTTCAGGACTGGTCATGACCGATCCCTGGTCGGCGTGAATCCAGGCGACGTCCGCTCCCCGAACGGTCAAGGGGTCCTGGGCGACCACCACTCCGACCTCGCCGACGTACAGGCGTCCCAATCGCTTCGCCCTGATGGGCTGGGCCAGGATGAAGTAAGCGTTGCCTTCGATCTGACCATGAATACCTCCGGTCGGGCTCAACGGAATGACCTCTCCTCGCACGATCTCAAAACGGTCCACTCCAGGCAACGTCAGACTCATACGTCTTGATTCCTGGTCCGAGCCCCGGACCCTACTGGTTGACAGGTGAATTGCCCATGCGAGGCTCAGGTCGGACTTTTCCGCCTGGACTCCGTGCGACTATAATCGGAAGTGATGGACCTGTGGATGCTCACCCAAACTCGGCCCTCGCTCGACCCGACCGACCTCGCGCGGGCCATCGAGCGGCAGGTGCACGAGCCGGATTTCGACTACCGGACGCGCTTGCTCGTGCACGAGGCCAGCCTGGCTTTGCAG